>JBGPKX010000018.1:0-30210 GCA_041486185.1 Bryobacteraceae bacterium
CCGGCGGTGAATATGGCATTCGCGGCTTCCTGGATGCCTACGATCCCGCCACCGGGAAGCGTCTGTGGCGGTTCTATACGATTCCAGGGCCGGGTGAGCCCGGGCATGAAACGTGGTCGGGAGAATCGTGGAAAACTGGTGGCGCTCCCACCTGGGTGACCGGCTCTTTCGATCCAAAACTGAACCTGATCTACTGGGGCACCGGCAACGCAGGGCCGGACTGGAACGGCGAAGTTCGCCTGGGTGACAACCTTTATTCGGCGAGCGTGATCGCGCTGGACGCCGATACCGGCAAGCTGAAATGGTACTTCCAGTTTTCGCCTCACGACGTGCACGACTGGGATGCCGTTCAGATTCCCGTTCTTGTGGATGCGGAATTTCGCGGAAAGCAGCGGAAGCTCATGTACTGGGGAAACCGGAATGCGTTCTTTTATGTGCTGGACAGACAAACCGGTGAATTCCTGATGGCGAAACCTTTTACGAGTCAGACGTGGGCTGAGCGAATCGACGAGAAAGGGCGGCCGGTCGCGAGGCCCAATTCCAATCCGAGCCTTGAGGGCACCGTGATTTCGCCCGGCCCTGAGGGCGGGACGAACTGGTACTCGCCGTCCTACAGCCCGGTAACGAAGCTGTTCTACCTTTCGGTCTGGGATTTTGCGAGCACGTACTATTCCGGCAAAGCGCCTTATCAACCCGGAACTCATTTCTTCGGAAGCGTGCCCGTGCGGCTGCGCGATGACCCCGGGAGCGGAGCCGTCAAGGCCATTGACCCGTCAACCGGCGAAGTCCGATGGCAGTACAAGCTCTACAGCATGCCGGAGGCCGGGATTCTTTCAACCGCGGGCAACCTGGTCTTTGGCGGCACCGACGAGGGCCACTTTTTCGCGCTCGACGCCGGCACGGGCGAGGAACTCTGGCGCGCCGGTACCGGAGGCATCATTACCTCCGCGCCTGTCAGCTATTTGAGCCACGGAAAGCAATTGGTCTCGATTGCCGCAGGCAGCGCGATTTTCACATTCGGTCTGGACTGAAGCGCCGCCGGCCGTGCTCTTTCACTGTCACGGTCTGCCGCACCACATTCAGGGATTGCGTCAGAAAAGTTGGCAGCGCGCCTTAAGGATGACAATCGTTGTGCAGCAGGTTGCTCGGATCAGTCGGGCCCTCGATGCACGGGATGGCGCTCAGATATTCATAGATGGCTAGGAGGTCATGGTCAGTCATGTTGTGGAATGTAGGCCATGGCATGATTTGCAGAACATCGCCGTCGACCGCAGCCGAAATGCAGTTTGTGGCTACGGTACCAGCGAAAACCGCCGTGGCGTTTATGAATCCGTTGTGCGTGTAGTCTCCGACAAGTAGATGAAGGACGAGCCTAATTGACAACCCAAAACAGAGCCTGGAGTTTCTGCGCAACCTTGCACTCTGACGGCAACTTCCAGATTAGGATGGCGCCGGGCCCGCGCCAGCATCCTGCACCGGTTCGGACTCGCACACCGCTGCATTTACCGTCGCAGCAGCGTCCGGGCCTCTGCCCAATATGCTATTAGTCGAGCTTCTTGACCGCTCCCTCACGGTCGTGGCTCAGCAACGTCGAGTTTCAGAGCCGCGACCCTAAGGGAGCGTTGGGTAAAGCGACTTCCGGAACACGACGCTATCGGGTTGTCTCCTGGAAGAATTGTTGTTCTTCACTATTCTTCTCGGTGCGTAGCGAACGAGCCAGATCAAAGTGGCGATTGGCTTCATCCATGCGGCCTGCTTGCTGGTAGGCCTTGGCCAGCGAATAGTGCGCCAGGTAATTTTGAGGATCCAGCTTGAGGGCGCGCTCGAGAAACCCGATGCCTAGTTCCAAGTCGCCCTTCTTCAACTCAATCTGACCCAGCAAGACATACGATCCCGTAAAGGTTTCGTTGAGCCAGATGGACTCTTTCAGCGCTTCCTCGGCTTCGTTGTATTTTTCGAGTCTGGCATAAGCATCACCCAGCCGCCAATAAACCAGCCACACCGTAGGATTAACCTCGAGTTCCTTCTTGAACTCCTCGAGCGCCCGTTGAGGGTCGGACTTGTACAGATAGATTTCCCCCAGGAGAAAATGAACCATGGGAAGGTGAGGGTCAAGCGATACGGCCTTCTCTAATTCCGGGATGGCTTTGTCTTCGAGGTGCTGCCGCACCATCATTTGGGCAAGCAATAAGTGCGTCGTGGCGCTGTCCGGTGGCGCCGAAAACATACGGCCGAAGGCGGCTCGAGCTTTGTCCACTTGCTGAGTCCTGAGATAACAAACTCCAAGCAGATACAACCCGTCGAATTCCGCTTCCGGATGGAGCGACTGAAGTTTCTCCAGAAAGGGGATAGCCTGGTCCAGTTGACCAACGGAATAAAGAGACAAACCGAGCAGTTGGGTCGTCTCGCGATCTTGAGGATCCTGCTGAAGCGCGATTCTGAGGTGAGCGATCGCCCGCTGGAGATTACGCTTCTTATAGTAGGCTTTCCCCAGCTTAGCTTCTAGGCCCGCGGGCTTTGGCTCCTTCCGCTGAAGGTCCTCGAGCAAGCCAATGGCTTCATCGAGCTTACCCCGGCCGATTAGCGCCTCTGCTCGATCGAGGTCCCTTTCCGCTGACGGGTGCTCGCGGGCTTGCTGCGTCCAACCGAGCATCTCTCTGCTCGGCAACCATAGCGGGAAAGCGAATAGTACGGCCAGCGCGCGGAGCCGTAGAGGGGGCGCCAGCCTCCGCGCAGGCCGCCCCCTCTTTCGCCCTTCTTCCTGCAACAATGCCTTCCTTGACGGACCTACAATGCTCGTTCCGAGACCCGGTGCTGTCTCCCGGTTGCGTCTAAAAATCGAAGCGGAGACCAAACTGCCAGTGTCGCATAATCTGGTTGGGCGCAAGGCCAAAGACTCGGCCGGCATTGCCGCAATCTACGCAGCCGTCTGGGTTACCGAGATTGACATGGTTGAAAACATTAAAGGACTCAGCCCGGAATTGCGCCCTTACCTTTTCGGTAACCGAGAAATTCTTGAAGAAGGAGGCATCTGTGTTGAACCAGCCCGGCCCAAGCAGCGTATTGCGCCCCGCATTCCCAATGGTCCCGATCGCCGGGCGCCTCCAGGGGCCGCTGGTATCTCCGTTATTGGCCAAGACATCTGTGGCCCCCTGGTACCAGTGATCCCGTGTCTGACTGGATACGGAGGTGCTGCCCACCAGGTCTGGCCGGCAGACGCCTACGTCTTCGTCGGCGCCACAATTGGCATAGCTCGCCGTGAAGCCCTGGCCGCTCATCAAGATGACGTTGGCGTTGACTTGCCAGCCTCCCGCCACAAGATCCAGGGCGCGCGAAGCATTCCCCAGAAACCGTTTTCCCTTTCCGAACGGCAGCTCCACAATGTTCGAAGCGACAAATACGTGATTGCGCTCCCACTCCGGACGGCCGTAGTTCACGTTACGGTCGATCGGGTAGTACCCGGATTCGTGATTTTTGGCGTGGGCGTAAGTGTAATGAGCTAGAAGCGAGTAGCTATTGGAGAAGCGTTTCTCCACCTTGGTCTGCAAAGAGTTGTAGTGGTTGTCCGCATCGTTGCCGAAGTAACGGAAGCCTTGGGTCCAGCCGAACTTTTGGAAGTACGGTTTTCGCTGATCCGTGCTGAGCCCATCGGCAAAGCCCACGAGGGTGGGCTGGTTGAAGTCATAATCGGGACCCTCCCCGGCAAATACGTGCGTTCCCTTGTTGCCTACGTAGGCTGCTTCTACCGACAGGGTGGAGGAGATCTGACGCTGGACTGAAAAATTCCAAGCGTCCAGAGTGGCTAACCGCATCTTTTTCGGGTAAACGAAGCTTCTGATCCCGACAGGAAGAAGCGGATTTCCATTTGGTCCCTTGGGCTGTTGGTCCAGCACCGTGTTTACATCCAGGAATGGCGGACCCTGGGACAGGTTGAAAACGCTCTCAAAATCGTTGGATGGCGTAAGCTGCTGAATTCCCAGCACGGGCAGATTCTGAGTAACGCTATGTCCAAAAATGGAGCCGAAAGTCCCAACATCGAACGTCCGGCCGTACCCCGCTCGTATGACCGTCTTGTTATTGACCTGGTAGGCGATTCCGACACGCGGCGCCAGGTTAGAGAAGCTATTTTTCACAAATCCGTTCAGTGGAGTGCCGTTGACGCCCGCAATCATGACCTCGCCGGTGTCGATGTTAATCCAGCCACCCTTTTGCTTTCCGGTTACGGTTTGGGGATAGTAGATCTCCCAGCGCAGCCCATAATTCAGTGTGAGTTTGGGAGTGACGCGCCAGGTATCCTGTCCGTAAAAGAATTGGCGGTTCTGCCGCTCGCCGGCGTCCAGAGAGTTGGAAACATACCTCTGGAAACTGGCTACGTCACCAATCAAGTAACTGGCCAGGCTTAACCCGCCTCCATTCGGTCCACGTGTGACATCCGGGCCGAAATAGAGCTCGCCGGACCGGTGCTGGTCGCTCGGCACACGCAAGTTCTGCAAATAGCGGAAGTCCACTCCGAATTTGAAGGTATGGTTGTTGTGAATGTAGGACCAGTTATTGACGAACTGAAACTGCTGCATCTTCTCAATCAGCGGGCAATTGCAATTATTGTAGAGAGAGTAACCGAAATCGAACCCTCCCTCCGCGAATCCTCCGCCGATGCCGAAGTGGGGCATGCTGAGAGTGGTGGGATCGTTGGTAAAATTCAGTCCCGCCGCGCCCGCGTCGCCAGCAAAAGACCCCGTAGCCAGAGGGTTGACGAAGATGCGCTGACGGTAGAGGCCGAAACGGAAATCGGTCAGCAAGTGGGGCTTGACCGTGTAGTCGAACCCCGCTGACAGACTTTGAGGCCTGGTGTCGCCCTTGCCAACGTACCCGATATTGGCAAGCTGAGGCCCGCCCGCCACCGCCCCAAACGCGCCGGGAGCCTGCTTGAGAAATTGCGAAAACGTGTAGCGGCCGAAGAAACGCAGTTTGTCACTTTGAAAATGATCGATCCGCACGTTGAAAACATCTCCATTGAAGATGTCATTCGCGGAGGTAGAAAAGTTAGGGTCTGTCGGCGCGGCGCCTGAAATGTTGGGCAGGGGCAGAAGGCCGAGGAGTTTTATAGCCGGTGGCGACAAGCGGCTGTTGGGAATTACATTTCCAGAAAATGCCTGCCGCTGTGAAGGCGTCGCGCCGCTTAGCGGGTCAAAAATGTCCTGACCAGCCGCGGCTGCCAGCGCGCTCAAGTCGCCTGTCCGCTCCGCTGCCGTGGGAACCCGCATCAGGATGGAGCCTGCATCCTTGGCACGAGTCCCCTGGTAATCGCCAAAGAAGAAGGTCTTGTTCTTGATGATCGGGCCGCCAATGGAGCCGCCGAACTGGCTCCAGAGGCTTTGCGGCAGAAGCCTGCCGCTTGCGTCTATCGGAACCGATTGCGTGAACGGATCGCGTGCCTGGGTCAGATCGTTGCGGCGGAACATGAACGCGCTGCCGTGGAACTCATTGCTGCCCGATTTAGTGGAGGTGGTGACCACGCCTGCGTTGGCCTGCCCAAATTCCGCATCGTAGTTGGCGCTGGTGATCTTAGCCTGAACCACCGAATCGAGATCCGGCACGACAATCATATTGCCGTACATGAAGTCCCTGTTATCGGTGCCGTCGAGAAGATAGCCCACCCCGGTGAAATGCTGGCCGTTGACATTAACGGCAATCCCACCCTGAGGATTCTCGGTTGACGTGTCGTTCCAGTTGAACTGAATGGTCCCGGGTGTGAGGAGCAGGAGCTGGGTGAAATTGCGGTTAATGGTCGGCAACTCCGCTACCGACCTTTCGCTCAGTGTCGTGGCCACGTCCGTTCGTTCCGACTTGAGCAGAGGCACTTCTTCCTTGACGTCAATCGTCTGGCTCAGGTCGCCGGGCTGAAGGGTCACATCCACCGTGGTGATCGTGTCGACCGCCAGATTCACGTTTTCCTGAACTGCGGTTTTGAAACCCGCGAGCTCGACTTTCACGCGATATCGGCCGACAATCAGATGCGTCTGGCTGTAGTTGCCCGATTCGTTGCTGGAGGTGGCGTAGCTGACGTTTCTTTGGAGGTCTGTAATCGTCACCGCGGCTTTGGGAACGCCGGCGCCGGACGAATCGTACACAGTGCCCGCGATGCTGCCGTATACTGCCTGTCCGAAGGCATTCGTCCCGGAGCCCACGCATGCAAGAAGGAGTAAATAAACCAGGCCAAATCGGGACTTAGCCAAGGAAATCGACTCGTGTCGAATTGCGCCGTAAAAAAAACGGACGCATCCGGAAGCCGTCACTGCCGCTCGTCCGCTTCCTAGACCAACGGTCATCCGAGAGCGAAACCCTCTGATTTGCATTTCGTCTGTCCTCCCTATCTTGGCCTGACAACTGAAGATCGATGTGATCTGTCCGGCCGACTCACTACATGAGTTGCCTCGGTTCGAGACAACAGGTGCCGCCACAATTCAACCAGCTTTCGGCTTCCCCAAATAATCGCGTTTTGCGAAGGTGAACGTCATACCCGGAAAGAGAAGTGCCGATGGAATACTGCGAGCGATGTGAATATTCCCTCTCCGGATTCGGCGAACGCAGGCACGCCCTCTGAGATTCGATCTCAGATTGTGCGCCGCCCGCTTTCCAATCTGAACTGGTTGTTGATGTTATATCGGCCCCGTCCTGTTGTCAAGAAATTTCGTTTCCGGGAGATTTTGTCTTCCGGCGGAGCCACGTGAGAAACACCGTGACCCGACGGGATCGAGCCCGTTTGGTAGTGCTGCGACGATCCCGTGGAACGCGATGAGATATGAAGGCGGCAAAGCATTTTCACATCTGAGGAATTGTGCTTCGTCGAGTATTCGGACGGTAGCGGTCGGCTGCGAAGTGAGGAGAAGTACGGCAATTCTTCACACGTTTGCAATCAAACATGCACACGTTTGTAATATGGTAAAAATCATTGACAGTCCGCGGCGGATCGAACATAATCCCGCTATGGTCCAACGTACGTGTGCTCTCGTTGTACTGTTTCTGGTCCTGGTTTCCAGCCGGGCATTTGCGCAAAAAGACTCTGCCACCCTCATGGGAACGGTCCGCGATGCCAGCGGGGCGCTGGTGCCCCATGCCAGTGTTACAGCCCGAAACCTATCCACCAATGTGGCGGTCAGGACTTCCACAAACCAGCAAGGGGAATACCTGCTGACCCCGCTTCATGTGGGCGAATACAGCTTGACGATTCAAGCCCCCGGGTTTGTTCCCAGCACTTTTGAGCACATCCTTCTGGAGGTGGATCAGCGCTTGCGGGTCGACACAGTTCTGGCCGTCGGCAGCAATGAGCAGCGTGTCACGGTGTCCGCTGTGCCGCCGCCGCTGAACACCGAGGATATGACGGTGGGCCAGGTGATTCAGAACCGGCAGATTCAGGACATGCCGCTGAACGGACGCAACTTCCAGCAGCTCGCGTCTCTGGTGCCGGGGGCGATTCCCAGTTACGGCGCACGCGACTCCGGCCAGGGCGGCGTGAGTTTGAGCGGCACGCGATCGTTCGACAATTCTTTTCTGCTCGACGGCGTGAATAACACGACGAATACCGCGGAGATGCCGACGCGCGTCAACGTGGCGGTGTCGCCGAATCTAGACGCCATTCAGGAGTTCAAGATTCAAAGCAGCTCCTATGACGCTCAATATGGCGGGTCGGCGGCCGGAACCGTCAATATCGTGACCAAGAGTGGAACCAACCAATTGCACGGCACGCTCTACGACTACTGGCGGAATTCCGATCTGAACGCCAACTCCTGGGAGAACAATCGCGCGGGTATTCGCCGGGGCTTCCGGAATCGCAATCAGTTCGGCGGCGTGGCCGGGGGACCGGTCCTGATCCCAAAAGTCTACGACGGCCGCAACAAGACCTTCTTTTTCGTGGATTACGAAGGCGTCCGCGACATCATGCCGCCCGGCCTGCAAACCATCAACGTACCCGACAGTAAGATGCGCGCTGGCGATTTTTCGGAATTCCTTCCGGGATCAAGTTCGAATCCGGGCGGGCGATCGTTCATCTTAAGCGGCCCGTATGTGAACAATGTCTTGCCAGCCAGCCTGGTCGATCCTGTCGCCAAAGGCCTGGCGGCGCTGTATCCGGACCCCAACATCCCGGGAACTCTGCAATACCAGACCGACATCGCCCACACCTTCAACTCCGCCAACTTCGGAACGCGCATCGACCATCGCGTCTCGGACAATGACTCGCTGTTTGCCCGATACAGCCAAAACGGGCTGACCACCAAGAACGGAACCTGGAACGACCTGATCGGTCCGGTGAATCAGAACAAAACCGACGGAACCGTGATCGTCCTCAGCGAGACGCACGTGTTCTCGCCCACTGTGGTGAATGAATTTCGCTTCGGGTTTTCGCATGCCCGGCCGTATCGTTTGCCCACCGCGCCGAGCACGGACCTGTACGCGCAACTTGGCCTGACCGGCATTGCTCCGATTACCGGCATGCCCACGGGCCTGCTGCGCTACAGCGGGGAGTTGGGAATCCAGTCAATCGGGCAGCGGTCCGGCTACTACAACGACACCGGCATCGTGAAAGACTACAACGACAATCTCAGTTTCATCGTGGGGAAACACAGCATGCGTGCGGGCGCGAGTATTCGCCCGATCCGTTTCTCGCATTACGAGTCGCAGGCCCCGCGCGGCGATTTCCAGTTTCTGGGCGCCAATAACGCCGTTGACGACCAAGGAAATCCGGACTCAGTAGGCTTTGCGCAATTCCTGACGGGTATGCCGTCGCGCATCTCCTTCTCGACGGCCAACGACATCATCTATCGCCAGTGGAACACTTCGTACTATTTCCAGGACACCTATCGGATTGCGAAGAACTTCACGCTGAATCTGGGCCTGCGCTACGAGTACTTCACTCCGGTCACCGAGCGGCACGATAATCAGGGGGTCTTCGATCTCGACCGCGGCGTGTTCATCCTGCCCGGCACGAGAACGTATACGCTCCCGGCAAGTTTTGCGGGAATTCCCGTGGATCCAAAGGGCTCTCGCGGCCTCGTGCAGACGGACAAGAACAACTGGGCGCCGCGGCTTGGCTTCGCGTACTCATTGAACCAGAAGACGGTTCTACGCGGAGGCTTTGGCGTCTATTACGGATTCCAGGAGATAGGCCCCTGGAGCTATCCGAGTCCCGGCTACAATCCACCGTTCAATCTGGTCTACAGCCCCGCGAACCAGCCGCTGCACTCCACGTTCTCGCTCAACCCGCTTGCGGATCCCAACGCGCAGTTCCAGATTGCCAGCCTGCCAGCGCACCTGCACACGCCGCGCCTGGAACAATGGAATTTTTCGGTGCAGCGGGTTGTGGCGAAAGACATGACCTTCGAAGCCAGCTACAGTGGCGCCGCCGGTCACAGCCTGTACACGCTCATCTACTTCAACCAGGCGGTTCCGGGCACAACTTTTGACGATATCAGTTCGCGGTGGCCGTATCCCAACCTCCAGGACACGTCGCAGCAGACCAACAACAACGGTTACTCGCGTTACAACGCCCTGCTGGTAAAACTGGACAAGAGATTCTCGAGCGGCCTGTCGTTCCTGGCTTCGTATACCTACGGGCACACTCTCGACAACGCCTCCGACGCCAATTTGGGCAGCGCTCACGCCGGTGACACGTTTCGCGATCCGCGCCACGCCAACTGGGAGTACGGGAACTCGGATTTCGATGTTCGACAGCGCTTCGTGTTCAGCAGCATTTACGATTTGCCCTTCGGCAAAGGGCGTCAATTCGCCTCGAACCTGCCGGTCTTCGCCAACGCACTCATCGGCGGCTGGCAATTGAACGGCATCTGGTCGATGCAGACGGGTTACTGGTTCACGCCTTTTGGTGTGAACGATTCCTGTTTTTGTAATGACGGCAACGCAAGCTCGCTGCGCCCCGACGCGGTATCCGGACAAGGTCCCAATAGCGGGCCGAAGACTCCCGAGCAGTGGTTCAATCTGAACGCTTTTAACGTGGATGTGCCCACAGGCCGCCATGGCAATGCCGGCCGCAATAGCATACTGGGACCCGGCCTGGTCAACGTGGATCTGGGTCTGCACAAAGACTTTTCGCTGCTGGAAGGGCTACGTCTGCAGTTCCGCAGCGACTTCTTCAACCTGTTCAACCACGCGAAATTCAACGCGCCCGTGACGGACTACAGCAACGGGAACATCGGGCGAATTCTCACGACCGCCGGTCCTCGCGAGCTGCAGCTTGCTCTGAAGTTGATATTCTAGGCCGGGTATCGGTGAGCCAACAGGTCAAGACTTACGACGCCATTGTGGTTGGTTCGGGGGCGAGCGGCGGCTGGGTCGCCAAGGTGCTCTGCGAGAAGGGCGCCCAAGTGCTCATGCTGGAGGCCGGGCCGCCACGCATTCCCACGCGCGACTTCACCGAGCACGTATGGCCTTACCGGGTCCGATTCCGCGGATTCGGCGACACCAAAACCTTTCTCGAGAAGCAGCCCGTCCAGCGGCTTTGCGACGCGTGCGACGAGTACAGCAGCCAGTTCTTCGTCGACGACACGGAAAATCCGTACACCTCGGAGCCGGATAAACCGTTCATGTGGATTCGCGGCCGGCAGGTTGGCGGGAAGACTTTCTGCTGGGGGCGCGTCAGTTATCGCTATTCCGATTACGAATTCCAACCCGCCTCGCGCGACGGATACGGCGAGAATTGGCCGGTCACGTATCGCGACATCGAGCCATATTACGATCTGGTCGAATCGTACATCGGCGTCAGCGGGAGTCGCGAGGGGCTTCCGCAGTTTCCCGATGGTAAGTTCCTGCCGCCCATGCGGCTCTCTTGCGGCGAGGTCTACGCGCGCGACATCATCGGCAAGCAGTTCGGCTGGCGCCTGATGCCGGACCGCAGCGCGAACCTGACGGTTCCGCTCAACGGGCGGCCCGCGTGCCACTACTGCGAGCAGTGCCAGCGCGGGTGCTTCACGGCGTCATATTTCAATAGCCCGTCCGTCACGCTGCCTGATGCGGCGCGAACCGGACGTTTCACCCTGGTGAGCGACGCCGTCGTCAGCCATCTCGCGATGGACGACCGCGGCAAGGCATCGGGAGTTGTCTTCATCGATCGCAATACGCACGCCGAGCGAGAGGCGAGGGGGCGTGTAGTGGTACTCGCCGCCAGCGCATTAGAGTCCACGCGTATTCTGCTCAACTCGCGGTCGCGGCGTTTTCCGGATGGAGTGGGCGCATCATCCGGGACGCTCGGACATTATCTAATGGATCATTTCACCATCGAGAGCGCCAGCGGGATCATCCCGTCACTCAGATCATCAAGGCGCGAGCCCGTCGGACGGCCCATGGGCTTCATGATTCCGAAATACGTCAATACCGATGCGCGATTCTCCGACAAGCGCTTCCTACGGGGCTATTATCTGGCGGGCGACAGCCGCCAGAACCTTTACGCATACGCCTACGGCATGCGTGGTTTCGGCCGCGAACTACGCCGTAAGATCCGGGAAGAGATCCCCTACATGTTCACGATCTATGCTCAAGGGGAGCCTTTGCCGCGTTATGACAACTACGTCGCTCTGGACCCGCAGGTGAAAGATGCATGGGGCGTGCCCACGCTGCGCTTCCACGCCAGCTATGGCGAAAACGAACACATCATGGCCAAAGCCATGAGCGATAGGCTTGGCGAGATTGTGGATTCGCTCAAGCTGGAGAACCGGTCGCCGATTCCGCAGCGTCTCAGTATCTTCGGCAAGAACATTCACGAGGCCGGCACCGCGCGGATGGGCGACGATCCGAAAAAGAGCGTGGTAAATCGCTTCAACCAGGTGCATGATGCGCCAAATATCTTTGTGACCGACGCCGCCTGCTTCGTGACGCAGGGTTGCTACGAGCCGACTTTGACCATCATGGCGCTTTCGGCCCGCGCAGCCGACTACATCGCCTCTGAGTACCTGAGGAACCCGGCATGACGCACGACGAACTTACGCGGCGCGCCTGGATTCTTCGGTTAAGTGGCGCCACGGTCCTGACAGGCTTCAGCGGCGACCTGGATGCCGCGGACAAGCCACACCTGCCGCCTGGCCTGTACGAGCCATCGCTCGACCATCTGGCGCACTCCCTGAAGACAGTGACCGCGCCTATGCCGGATCCACCTCCGCCGCGTTATTTCGCGCCCCAAGACTTCTCGCTGATCCAGGAGCTGGTAGGCCTGATGCTCGGTGAGGAGCCAGCAGCGCCGCCTGTGCCGGAGATCGCGGTGTGGATTGACCTGATCGTGGGGCGTTCGGATAGTGTTCGCACCGCGGCGCGCTCGCTCACGCCTGCGCACCGCCGCCTGGCGGCAGATTTCTACGGAGAAGACACCGTGCGCGAACTGGAAAGCGAGGAACCCCAGGCGATTTGTCGCGCTGGGCTCGCTGCGCTGAAGGGAGCTGGCTTCCGGAACCTCGATAGGGCTGGGCGCATGGCGCAGCTAGGCGAATTGGAAAACTCAGGCGATCCATTCATTGCCTGGATCAAGCGCCGCGTGCTGGACGGCTTTTATACCTCCAGGCAAGGGCTTCAGGAACTGGACTACAAGGGCAACGCGTTCTGGGCGGAATCGCCCGGCTGCGGGCACGAGCATTCGTGAGGGGCCCGGCCGGCGAGGACGACGCGCGTACATACTGAGGACAAACAGTGAAACGACCCGTCTCCATTAAAGACATCGGCCGTATCGTCGGCGTTTCCCATTCCACGGTTTCTAGAGCTCTGAGCCAAAGCCCGGTTGTGAATGCCGATACGGCGCGGCGAATTCGTCAGGTCGCGCGCGAACAAGGCTACCGGGCGAGCCTGATCGGCCGCAGCCTGGTGATGCGACGCTCCATGACAGTGGGCTGCGTCGTCACCGACATCGCCGACCCGTTCGTGGGCGGCGTTGTGGATGGTATCGAAAAGGTAGCCAACCAGCATGGCTACGCGGTTTTTCTGGCCAGCTCTCACGCGGATCCAAAGCGAGAACTGGACGTGGTGCGGTCGTTTCATGAAAGGCGCGTGGATGGCGTGATTGTTCCCTCTTCACGCGTCGGGTTCCAGTACCTGCGTCATTTATCCGCATTGCAAATCCCCGTCGTCCTGATCAACAACCAACATCCCGGCGAGTACACATATTCCGTGAATATCGATAATCTGGAAGCCGCGCGGCGCCTTACGTTCCATTTATTGGAGCTCGGCCACCGGCGGGTAGCCTACATAGGAAGCCGCCAAGGGAATCAATCCGACGCGGACCGTCTGAGCGGCTACCGCAGCGTAATTCGGGAGGCCCGCCTGCCATTCGATAAGGATCTGGTTGTGCATGCGGACCCGACGCCGGAAGGTGGCCGGGCAGCCATCAAACGACTGCTGGCGCTTCGCCGGCGCCCTACCGCCGTCTTCTGCTACGACGATCTCACCGCCCTCGGCGTGCTCAGCGCCGCGCGTTCCGCTGGCATCGAGGTGCCGGGCGATCTGTCGGTGACGGGCTTCGATGATCTCTATATCGCTTCCTATACCGACCCGCCACTCACGACCATCCGCCAGCCGATGAGGGAAATGGGGGGCCGTGCCGCGGAAATCCTGCTGGGACTGATGCGGGGCGAGGCGGCAAAGAGCGTCACGTTATCGGGAGAGCTGGTGGTGCGTGCGTCAACGGCGCCGCCTCAGGTTTTGCAGGCGGTGCGGGCACGATAGCCGGCAGCCCGGTCCCGATGATACGGCAAATGATCAAAACTCCAGTCGGCATCCTGGTTTTCCTCTGCATCGCCTGTGCGGCTCCGGATAGATCATCTGTGGCAACTCGCGTGGCTGGAGGGGACCAGCCGTTCAATCTGGTCGAGATCGAAGGGCGATTTCTGATCAGCACCAACAATGGCTACGACACGAACTATTTGCTGGCGTACGATGAGTCCCAACGGCAGGTGTCGGACAAGCTGGAACTGCCGAGTTTGTGGTTCGGACTCGCGTATGAGCCGAATGAGAAGGTTCTCATCGCTTCTGACGGCAAGAGTGGAGTGTACGTGGTCCCGTTCGAAGGCGGCGCCTTCGGCAAGCCAAGGCTAGTGGAAGTCGGTGGATGCAAGCTGACGGCGGGCTTGCTCTTTCAAGACCGCACGACGGCTATAGTTGCGTGCAATCAGAATCATGAAGTGTTGCGGTTTGATGTGCGCAGCGGAGAAGTGCGCGTTCGCTTGCGCGTAGGCAAGTTTCCGTTTGCCATTCAGTCGCTTCCCGGGAACCGCGTCGCGGTCTCAAACTGGGGCCAATCGTCGGTTACGCTGATCGACGCCTCCACCCTGTCAAAAGTGGCTGAGATCAAGGTCGGCAGCCATCCCAATCAGATGTTGGTCATTCCCGAGGCGAACGTTCTGGCCGTAAGCTGCTCCGACTCCGACTCGATCTCACTGATCCATCTGGAAACGTTGCGGGAAATCCGCCGCATCGACCTGCGCCCCGCGGGCGGCACACTGAGCGGCCTGCAGCCTAACGCGCTGGCATACGATCACGGCAGGCTCTTCGTGGCGCTCGCCGCTGTGAACGGCGTGGCTGTTTTTCGAGTGGAGCAAGAGAAGGATCTCGAGATCGCGTTCGAGGGCGTGCTCCCCGTTGGCGCGTACCCCGCTGCGCTGCTTTACGCCGCTCAGGTCAAGACGCTTTTCATCGCAAACGGCCGCAATCTCGTAACCGGTCCCAACGTTCCGGGACCTTCCGCAGGCCTGCCGTTCCGCTACATTGGGGACATCGTTGGAGGATGTATTGAGGCACTCACCGATGCCGAGTTCGAAAAGCAGCGTCCCCGGCTGCTTACTCTGGCGCAGCAGATCTACGGAACCCGGCAGGCGATGAGCCGCAAGGCCGAGCCAAAACCGCCCATCCGTCACGTTTTTTATGTCATCAAGGAGAACCGGACTTATGACCAGGTTTTGGGTGACATGCCGGAGGGAAACGGCAGTCCGGACCTGGCGTTGTTCGGCGAGAAAGTCACGCCCAATCATCACGCCCTGGCGCGCGAGTATATTTTGTTCGACAACTTCTACGTGAACGGCGATGTCAGCGCAAGCGGTCACTTCTGGTCGACGGCCGGCACCAGCACCGAATACGTGGACAAGATGTGGCCGCACGAATACTCGCAGCGCTTGACCGGGATGTTGGATGCGCCTTATGACGGCGATGCGGATCACGACCAGCCGATCGCAGCTCCGCAGTCGGGATTTCTGTGGGACCGGCTGCTGAAAGCAGGCATCAGCTTCCGCAACTACGGCGAATGGTATGCGCACGAACCGGAAGACCCGAAAAAAATGCGCGTCTATCTGGCCGGGCTGAAGAACCACTCCGACATGAACTTTCGCGACGACATCGGAGACGTCACCGACCAGGAACGCGTAAACGAGTGGGAGCGGGAGTTCACCGAGTTTGAGGAAAACGGTCAATTGCCGCGCTTTTCCCTCATCTACCTGCCTGGCGACCACACGGTGGGGACGAAGCCGGGCTTTCATACGCCGACCGCCATGGTTGCGGACAACGATCTGGCGCTGGGCCGCGTAGTCGAGCGGATCTCGAAGAGCCGCTACTGGCCGAAGAGCGCCATTTTCGTGCTGGAGGATGACGCCCAGGACGGCCCTGACCATGTGGATGCGCATCGCTCGCTCCTGCTGGTCATTTCGCCGTATACGAAGCGGCGCGCGGTTTCCAGCAAAAAGTATTCGACGGTGTCGGTGGTGAAAACCATGAGCCAGTTACTGGGTATCAAGAGCCTGACCTACTTCGATGACCGGGCGCCCAGCTTGCTCGGCGAGTTTCAGACAAAGGCTTCCGCCGGGGCCTATAGGCGCCGCCAGCCTGGGGTCTCACTCGAAGAGAAGAATCCGGAAAATGGGCCTGGCGCCAAGGAGTCCGCTCAGTGGGATTTCCGAGGACCCGATCTGGCGCCGTGGTTTGAGCTGAATCGCGTGATCTGGCAATCCGTAAAAGGAACGGGATCGGAACCGCCGCCGCCCGTATTCCGGGTTGCCTCTTCCGGCCTGTAGATCCGTCGTAAGGGAGCGTACGACATTATATAGGCAGAAAGCGGGGGACCAGGTTGTGTTTGGGGGCGGGAGTGTGACGGGCTTCGAGGTAGGGCGCATTCGAATCCCTCTCCGCCGGAATTCACTTCCCTATGCCAGAATCCCGCGGACCACTTTTCCGTGCACGTCGGTGAGACGGAAATGGCGGCCCTGGAATTTGTACGTCAGTCGCGTATGGTCCACGCCAAGGCAGTGCAGAATCGTCGCGTGTAAATCGGGGACGTCGACGGGATCTTTAGTGATGTTATAGCTGAAGTCGTCCGTTTCGCCGTAAGTGAGACCTCCGCGCACGCCCCCTCCAGCCATCCACATGGTGAAGCAGCGGGGGTGGTGATCGCGGCCGTAATTGTCTTCGGTCAAAGTCCCTTGCGAGTAGACGGTGCGCCCGAACTCGCCTCCCCAGACGATCAACGTGTCGTTGAGCATGCCCCGTTGTTTCAAATCCTGAATCAGCGCTGCACAGGGTTGATCGGTCTCCAGGCATTGTCCGCGGATGTCGCGCGGCAGATTGCCATGCGCGTCCCAGCCGCGATGAAAAAGCTGGACGAAACGGACACCACGCTCGGCCAGTCGGCGCGCCAGAATGCAGTTGGCCGCGAAGGTGCCCGGTTTGCGCGAGTCAGGACCGTACATCTCGAAGGTCGACTCCGGCTCCTTCGAAAAGTCCACAAGCTCCGGGACCGAACTCTGCATGCGAAACGCCATTTCGTACTGCGCAATGCGCGTGGCGATTTCCGGGTCCTGATATTCCTTGAGTTTCAGGTCATTCAACCGGGCCAGATCGTCCAGAAAATGGCGGCGTGCGGCGGAATCATAGCCGCGCGGGTTAGAGAGATAGAGGACGGGGTCGGCGCCCGAGCGGAATCTAATGCCCTGATATCGGGTCGGCAGGAAGCCGCTGCCCCACGAGCGATCGGCTAGAGCTTGTGCGCTGCCGATGCCCTGCGAAACCATCACCACAAAAGCGGGAAGATCCTGATTTTCGCTTCCCAGGCCATAGTCGATCCAAGAGCCGATGCTCGGGCGGCCCGCCAGTTGAAACCCTGTTTGGAAGAATGTCACCGCCGGATCGTGGTTGATGGCGTCGGTGTGCATGGACTTGATGAGCGCGATCTCGTCGGCGACCTTGCTGGTGTGGGGCAGCAGCTCGCTGATCCACATGCCCGCCGGGCCTTGTTGCCGGAACTGGAAGATCGAAGGCGCAGTTGGAAAGGTGGTCTGATACGCGGTCATACCGGTCAGGCGCTGGCCCATCCGCACCGATTCCGGCAGGTCGGCGCCGCGCAATTTCTGGAGTGCGGGCTTATAGTCGAACAGGTCCAGTTGCGAGGGTCCGCCGTGTTGGAAGAGATAAATGACGCGCTTAGCGCGAGGTGGGAAATGCGGTAAACCGGCCAGTCCCGTGCCGGCGCGCAGATCCGAAGAGAGCAGAGAAGACAGGGCGGCGGCGCCCAGTCCGGTGCTCGTGCGGCTAAAAAAATGCCGCCGTGTCAGCAGCCTCTTTCGCTCTTCGATTGGATCCATATGCCTATTCCTTCGTGAGGGTTTCGTCCAGATTCAAAATCACACTGGCCACCGCTGCGTAGGCGGCCAACTCGGGCCGGTTCCACGCGGGATCAGCCGGCGAATCGCCCTGATCCAGGAACTCGTCAGCTTTCTTTGTGTCGGTGGAAAAATAGTCCCGATGGAAACGGAAATCGTCGCGCAAGACCTGCTCTTCCGCCGGTGAGGGCCAGCGGCCGGTAGCGAGCCGGAAACCAAAGCGCAATCGCGCGGCCGCATCGCCACCCTCTTTCATCATGCGCTGCCCGAGGAAGCGCGCCGCCTCCAGGAAGGCGACGTCGTTCATCAGGTTGAGAGCCTGCAGCGGCGTGTTCGTTCTGGTCTCGCGAACCACGCAGCTCTCATGATTGGCAGCGTCGAAATTCACCATGAACGGCGGAGCGATGGTGCGTTTCCAAAACGTGTACAGGCTGCGGCGGTAAAGATCGGGGCCTTTGCTCTGGACGTATTCCATGTCCTGCATCGAAGTGTCTTTCCACAGGCCCGCCGGCTGATACGGCTTCACCGAGGGGCCGCCAAGTTTTTCGCTGAGCAGCCCGGCCGCGTATAGCGCCTGGTCCCGAACCATCTCGGCCGGCAGCCTCCATCGCGGGCCGCGTGCGAGCAACCGATTCTCGGGGTCGCGCTGCAAGAGGTCCTGGCTGGCTCTCGAGGATTGCCGGTAGGTGGCGCTGGTCACGATGAGCTTCTGCATCGCCTTCACGTCCCAGCCGGTGCGGACGAACTCCGTGGCCAGCCAGTCGAGCAATTCCGGGTGCGATGGCCACTCGCCCTGCGACCCGAAATCTTCCGTGGTCTTCACAATACCCGTGCTGAAATACATCTGCCAGAAGCGGTTCACGGTCACGCGCGCGGTGAGCGGATTGGCGGGGTCGGTCAGCCACTTGGCGAACCCGAGGCGATTGTTCGGCGCTCCCGCAGGCAGCGGCGGCAGCACCGCCGGCACACCGGGATCAACCTTCTCCCCGGGCTTGTCGTAGGCCCCGCGGATCAGCAGATGCGTTTCCCTGGGAACCGGCCGTTCCGCCATCACCATCACCGTCGGGAAACTGCGCTCAAACTTTTCTCTTTCACTGGTCAGAGTCGCCAGCCGCTCCCACGCGTCTCTCCATTCGGGGGCGGCTGCCTTGGCGAGAAAGTGCCAGCGCACGACAAGCCGCTCGAGCACAGTTCGATCCACCTCAGGTTTTTGCACGATGGCCTCGACCGGCTCGCCAAGGGCCATCGCCGAGATTTCCTCCAGGTTCAGAACGCGTCCATAGACGCGCACATCACCGATGAGCCCGCGGAAGCGCCGTTCCGGTCCGGGGCCACCACCAACGCGGAAAGGATAATCAAACTTACCGCCAGCATTGCCGAAAGGACGGTATAGCGTGTCGAGCAGAACTTTGACCGTTGCCGGCTTGCCATCGATGTAAACGCCGACGCCCTCCGCCATCCGCGAGCCGCTATAGGTCACGGTCAAGTGATACCAGCGGCGGGCCGCGAGAGGTGCTTCGGTTTCGAGGCGTATGGCGTCGTCGTCGTAGTTGCTGGTCAAGTGCACGTGAACCTTGCCTTGGTTCAAATAGACGCCATAACCTTTGCCTTGGGGTTTGTCCAGCATCTTGCTGACAATGCTGCCGTCAGGCACGGAATCCGCATAAACCCATGCGCTCAGTGTGAAGCGGTGTTCGATGTCATAACCGGCGACGTTGCCTGCATTCAGCTCCGTCTTGCCGTCGAACAAGCCGGCTATTCCGGTGCGCCCCGGCGCCACCGGCACTCTCTTCTCGTCTTCGAAGGAAATGTTTAAATCCAGACCCCTGGCGGGCGCCCAGAAGACATCTCGCTGCTTTTGTTGGCCGGCCGGCGAGATCTGTCGCTCCCAGGCGGCCTGCGCCTTGTCAAGAGCCGGTTTGCCGCTTACAAGGAGGGTCTGGACAGCCTGGATGCCGTGGTTCAAATCATCTAGTTTGGCCTGCTGCTCGCGCGTCGGGGCTGGCTCGACCGGCGGCGAGTTGCCATACTTCATGGCCCGCCCGAGCTCGGGAACATTGTTGAAATAAGAAAACACCTGGTAAAACTCTTTTTGACTAAATGGGTCGTATTTATGATTGTGGCAACGGGCGCAGCCGAGCGTCACACCGAGGAATACGGCGGAAGTGGTCTCCACGCGGTCCACGACATATTCGACGGCATATTCCTCCGGAACAATGCCATCTTCGGTGTTGGCCCGATGATTCCGATTGAACCCGGTGGCAATTTTCTGCTCGAGCGTGGCGTTGGACAGCATGTCCCCGGCAATTTGCTCGAGCGTGAAACGATCAAAGCGCTCGTTGCGGTTGAAGGCATCGATCACCCAATCGCGCCAACGCCACATCACGCGTTCGCCGTCGAATTGGTAACCATTGGTGTCGGCGTACCGGGCGGCATCCAGCCAGCGGGCCGCCATGCGCTCGCCGTAGCGCGGCGAGGCCAGCAGGCGATCCACAACTTTTTCATAAGCATCCCTCGATCGGTCCTTTAGAAACGCATCGATCTCGGCGGGCGCCGCCGGCAAACCCGTCAAATCGAATGACACGCGCCGCAACAGCGCTTCCCGGCTCGCTTCGGGCGAGGGATCCAGCCCCTCGCGCTCCAACCGCTGTAGCACGAACCAGTCGATCGCGTTGCGCGGCCAGGCTTTGTTCTTAGCGGCCGGGAACGGATAGCGCTCGGGCGGAATCAACGACCAATGCTTTTGCCATTTTGCGCCCTGTACGACCCAGGTCCGGAGCGTATCGATCTCTTCCGGACTCAGCTTCAGGTTGGACCATACCGGCGGCATCCGTATGCCGGGATTCTCCGCAGTGATGCGGACAATCATCTGGCTGGCGGCTGGATCCCCTTCCACCACCGCGTGCCTCCCCAAACCCAGATCGGCTTTCGCTGCCGCCTCGCTATCCAGGCGCATGGGAACTTTCTTGGCCGCCGCATCAGGGCCGTGGCAGACGTAACACTTGTCAGAGAGGATCGGCCGGATATCGCGATTGAACCTGGGGGACTGCGCCGCGGTCAGAAAACCCACGAGAAACCCATTCAGTATGGATACCGTGGATACAAGCCGAATGACGCATCCCCGGTTGTGACTCTTATGCTCCATCATGAAGTCTCCGACACAAGATTGACGACACCGCTCTCCAGCGCGGGCTGCAACAACGACTTCCGTTCGTTTGATTTCCGGACCGGCGTCTCAAATGCCGCCATCGCACTAACTGTCTATTACACCTTACCTCGGGCTCGAGCGATGGCGGGATCTCGCTGGCTCAAGGGCATGGGACCGAAGCTTCCATGGCCCGCAATTCGATTATTGGTTTCGAGCATGACAATGGTGTCGGCTGCCTGCCGGTCCTCGGGCGGAACCGTAATGCGGATGCCCTTCGCGGTCTGATCCACCTTAGCCTTTCGTTCCGTGAGCCAACGGGAAGCGACAGTCTTCAGCGGAATACAGGGTAGATCGATGGTGTCCTCGACCCAGTCAATGACGTGAACATAGAGGCAGCGCGCCAATTCAGCGATGGCGCTGGCATATGCCCGGTGTCCATCCACATGGATCACCCGTGGCTGGATCCCGCCGGTTCCGGACAATGCCAAGCGAAGGAACAGCTTGGCCGCAATCAGATCCCGCTTGGGGGCCAGCATGAAATCGATTGTGTCGCCAGCGGAGTCCACTCGTTACAGGTATGTCCAGTTGCCGGCAACCCGGACATACGTCTCATCCACCCGTCAGAAGCCGCCGGGACAGCGGCCATGCCGACGGATCCGTTTGCACAATGAAAAAGCCTCAAAACACGAATTTCAGGCCTAATTGAACGATTCTCGCCGGCCACGCACTGTTGACTTCGCCGTTTCCAAGGTTGTTGTCATTTCCGCTGCAGGGCTGGCCAGCCGGCGTTTGACTGCCGCAGCCCGCGTTCACTCCATTCCACTGCGGATGGTTGAACGTGTTGAAGGTTTCCAGGCGAAACTGGATCGAAGACTTTTCAGCCCCAAACCACGGAGCCGAGAAGTTCTTCAGGAGCGCAAGATCCCAGTTGTTGCGTCCTGGACCGGTCAAAACGTTGCGGCCCATGTAGCCAAACATGCCGGGTTCGCCGTTTGCCGCGAGCTGCGGAACCGTGATCTGGCCGATCACGCTGGGGTCGAACCAGGTGGCGGTCGGTCCGAACTGCGGGTCGTTGGTCACGCCCTTTTTGACATTCAGCGCGCCAAGCGAGTTGCACCTAACCGGACCTCCAACGCCGCTGCTCAGCCCGGCGATTCCACAACCGAAATCGATCGGCGTTCCCGTACGGAAGCTCGCAATCCCACTGACTTCCCAGCCGCCCAGTACGGACCGGGCCACGCCATTGCCCAAATGATTAAAGAACGGCAGGGCATAGATGTAGTTAAGTACCAAAATCTGCGACTGATTCAAACTAGAGGTAGCTCTCCGGAGGCGAGGTTTCGAGTTTTAGAACGAGCATCGAATGCTGCACAGCGTGGTCCTACCGGTTTATACCGCGCTCGGCCCAATTGTCAACTCATTTGCCATCGCGGAGTCGCTCGACGCCGTGGCGATGCAGGCTTTTCGACCTTAGCTCTCGCATCGGCCGCGGCAGCAGTGGCCAGATCCCTGCCGCGGCCTGGATTTCCCACGCAAGCTGGTGCCGCCTCTCCGCCGCGATCTTTCACCCAATCACATGAAAACATTCACGGATCGGCATCGTTGTACCGGCGGCGCGATGGGAGGGATCTCGCGAGCCGCTCTCAGGCCAGAATTTCTTTGACAATGCGGCACTCGTACTGCGAGGTCAGTTTTTCCTTCAGGCCGTCCTCTTCGTAAACCAGCCGCTGGTAGTCCAGTCCCAACTGGTGCAGCACCGTCGCGTGCCAGTCGGCGACGCTCACCGGATTTTCCGTGGCGGCGAAGCCGAACTCATCGGTCGCGCCGTAGGTCAGGCCCGGCTTTACTCCCGCTCCCGCCATCCAGACGGAAAACGCGCGCGGATTGTGGTCGCGTCCGGCGTCCTTAGGATCGCCGATAATCTGCGAGATGGGCATGCGGCCGAATTCCCCGCCCCAGATCACCAGCGTGTCGTTCATCAGCCCGCGCTGTTTCAAGTCCGCGAGCAAGGCGGCCACGGGCTGGTCGGTGCGCGCCGAGCAATAGCGCATGCCGCTCTCGAGCTGCGAGTGGTGATCCCAGATCTGAAAATTGATGTAGAGCTGCACGAATCGCACGCCCCTCTCGATCAGGCGGCGCGCCATCAGGCAGCGGCGTCCGTACGAGTCCGTCGGCTCCTGCCCGATGCCATACATGGCGCGCGTGGTCTCGCTTTCCTTTGAAATATCGAGGGCATCGCTGGCCGAGAGCTGCAGTCGCGAAGCAAGTTCGTAGCTCGCAATGCGGCCGTCCAGCTCCATCTGCCCCGGATGGTTCCGCTTGTGAATGGCATCCAGATTCGAGAGAAGATGACGGCCCGCCTGAACGAAGGCATCCGGCTCCGGATCATCCGGCCGGAGATTCAGCATCGGCGATCCGTGGGTGCGGATCCGCGTGCCCTGGTAAATCGGCGGCAGAAATCCCGCCTGCCAGTTCTGCACGCCGTTGACCGGAAGACCCAGCGGGTCGTCGAGCACTACGTACGCCGGCAGGTTCTGGTTTTCCGTCCCCAGCCCGAAGATCACCCAGGCGCCCATCGACGGCCGGCCTTGGATCGTCCGTCCCGAATGAATCACGAATAGGGCCGGCTCGTGATTCGAATGCAGCGTGTGCATGGAGCGAATCAGGCAGATGTCGTCCACGTGCTTGGCCAGATTTGGCATCAGCTCGGAGACCCACGTGCCGCTCTTGCCGTACTGCGCGAACTGGAACGGGCTGCGCATCAAGCCGCCGGCCTGCGCGGGCGACGTCACGTCGCCGGCGACCTTATCGAAGTAGGGCTCGCCGTTATGCTTGTCGAGCGCCGGCTTTGGATCGAACAGGTCCATCTGGCTGGGTCCGCCGTTCATGTACAGGTGGATCACTCGCTTAGCCTTCGGCTCCAAGTGCGGTGCGCGTGGCTTCAGATCGTAGAAGCGGCGGTGGCCGGCTGGCAGACCTGTGTCGTCCGGCAGGCTGGTGGCGCCGTACAAGTCGCGGTTCAGCAGCGTCGCCAGAGCCGCGCCCGAGATGCCGTCGGCGATCCGTTCAAAGAAATGACGGCGCGTTACGCGCAGCGGGGCGTAATGATTCCATTCCATACAATGCCTCAATCGATATACAGAAAAGCTGCCGAGTTCATGATCATGTGACAGAACTTGACCAGAGCCTTGTGATCCGCCTGCCCGGCGCCCGCGAGGCTTTTTAGCTCGGCGAGGCTCTCCAGGCTGGTCTTCTTTTCCTCCGCCGACGGCGGCCGGCTCAGCGCGATCCAGTATGCCTGTTCGATCCGATGCGCCGCATCGTCGCCGGATTCCTTCTCCACACGCGCGGCGTAGCCGTCTGCCAGCTTTCGCACCATGCCGTCGTTCAGCAATCCCAGCGCCTGCGTCGCTACGTTCGAGCGCGATCGCTCCAGGCACGCCGGGTTGAGTTGCGGAAAATCGAAGCTCTCGAACAGCGTCGGCGTCTCCGAACGCCGCTGCTGCAGGTAGATGCTGCGGCGCCGGCCGTGCTCTCCCTCAATCGGGTCCACCAGTCCGTCGTCGCGCACGAAGACCGGATCGGGCGGTCCGTAGCGCCGCTCATCCAGCCGGCCGGCAATTTGGATGAAGGAGTCGTTCAGCATTTCCGCCGACATACGCCGCATGCGCATGTGCGACAGCAGCTTGCCATCCGGATCCGCCTTGTCCAGCGCGGGCGTGGCCGCTGAACTCTGCCGGTAGGTGCTTGACGTCATGATCAACCGGTGGAGTTCCTTCATGCTCCAGCCCTGCTGGACGAAGTTCACCGCCAGCCAGTCGAGCAGTTCCGGATGCGTGGGCGGCGTGCCGGTGTGTCCAAAATTGCCGACGCTCTTCACGATTCCGGTGCCGAAATGCTGCGCCCAAATCCGGTTCACAATTACGCGCGCTGTCAGCGGATGATTCGGCTGCACCAGCCATTTCGCCAGCGCCAGACGCCGCCCGGTCGAATGCGCTCCCGGCCACGGCGCGACGACCTTGTACGGCTCGATGCCAGCCGATAGCTCCGAGGGCACACCGGGATTTACCAGAGGGCCGAAGCTCGCCGAATTCGCCCGCCGCAGCAGGTACGTGGGCGACGGCTGTCCCCGATCCCAGAGCGCGCGGATCTTGTCTTCCGGGATCAGCTTCGCTTCGAGAATCCTGATTTCCCTGTCCGTGTTGTTGGCCGCCTCACGATACGCCGGATCTGCCGCCATCAGATCACCCGGCTCGATCTTCAGCACCGCCTCAAATCTCTGGGCGAGATACTTCTGGACGTCGGTCCGCTTGTCGGGAGCGGTGCCGGCAATCTCGCGCAGGTCGGCTTCGATTCCCTTGGGCACCTTGGAAAGCCGTTGGTCGAGGATTTTCTTCTTGATCGGTTCGGCCTTGGTTTCGAGCGCGGACTTGAGCGCGGCGATCTGGCGCTCAATCTCGCTGTTGTGGTCCTCGCGCTGCTGCGCGCGCGCCAGCAGCTGGTATGGCGTGGCGTCCGGATCGATGTAGGGGAGCATCCGCCCTGGATCCTTGTCTTTATGCAGCGGCGGCATCCAGTCGTGCTCGTCGTAGGCGCCCTTGAATACCGCAGCCAGCCGGTAATAGTCGCGCTGCGGCAGCGGATCGTATTTATGGCTGTGGCAGTGCGCGCACCGGACTGTGAGCCCCATGATCGTGGAGCCAAAAACGTCCAACTCGTCCGAGATCACGTCCAGGCGGTCATCTACGTAGTCCACCGGCGGCTCGTTGGTCGAATCCTGCGCCATGCGCAGAAAACCCGTGGCGATCAGGTTGTCCATCAGCTCCTGCGTGATCTTGGGCGCGTGCTCGTAATCCGCCAGCTCGTCGCCCGCGATCTGCTCGAGAAGGAACCGGTCATACGGCTTATCGGCGTTCAGGGAGCGGATCACGTAATCGCGATAGCGCCAGGCGAGCGGCCGCGGATCGTCGGAGGTCATCTTGCCGCCTTCGGAATCCGCGTAACCGGCCGCGTCAAGCCAGTAGCGCGCCCAATGCTCGCCGTAACGCGGCGAGGCCAGCAGCCGGTCGATCAGCTTCTCGTAAGCGTGGGGGCTCTGGTCGGCAAGAAAAGCTTTCGCCTCCGCAGCCTCGGGCGCCATGCCGGTGAGGTCGAAGGATGCGCGCCGGATCAGTGTCAGTTTGTCGGCCTCCGCCGAGAGGCTCAGGCCTTTCGCTTCCAGCCTGGCCAGGACGAAAGCGTCAATGGGATTGCGCACGAGGTCACCATGGTGCACCTGCGGCGCGGCGGCAGGTTGCGGAGGTTGGAAGGCCCACCACTGCCGGTCCTTGGCAGAGACCAGGGGGTCCTGGTCCGTCGATGCCAGCTCCGGCGGCTCGGCGACTTCGGGCGCGCCCTCGGCGATCCAGCGGGCGATCTTGTCCAGCTCGGCCGGCGCCACCGGCTTGACCTTGGCGTCCAGCAGCAACTTCTTCGGCGGCATTTCGCCGGACTTGATCTTCTCGACGATCAGGCTCTGGTCGGGCTTGCCGGGAATGATTGCCGGACCGGACTTCCCGCCCTTGAGCATCGCGGCTTTCGTGCGCAGATCGAGACCCGCTTCGTGTCGGCGGAGTCCGTGGCAGGGAGTGCAGCGCAAGTACAGAATCGGGATGATGTCGTCCTGGGTAACTGCTTCGGCCGCTTCGACCGGTTGAATTTCGGAGCTCGCGCCATTCGCGATCCAATTTCGGATCACCGCCAGGTCGGCATCGCTGAGCTTTATCTTTCCCCCGGGCGGCATCTTGCCGTCATGGACCATCTGAAACAGCCGGCTCTCGTCCGGTTTACCCGGAACGACCACGGCGCCGGATTCACTGCCCTTTCGCACGCCTTCGAATGTGGTCAGGTTAAGATCTTTGATTTTCAGGGAGGAGCCATGACACCCCAGGCAGGTGTTGGCTTTTAGAACCGGCAGCACATCCCTCTCGAAGACCGGAGGGTTGCCGGCCGGAGCCTGAAACGCCCAGGCCAGGTTTCCAGCCACCCAAGCCAGGAGGGCGGCGCGTCTACTGCCCCGGTACAATGTGTCGTTTGCGATGGACACTGAACCGCTGTTTACCGGATCAGTATGTCACAGCCGCAAAAGACGTGTCAAACAGGAGATTACCGTTTCAATACAGAGATCGTAGCTAGGCATCCGCAAAATCAATGGCGGCCGGCCGGACACGGAATCCCCGCGTTTTCACCGCGGTCCAGGCGAGGCCCGCGGCAAACCACAACCCGCCCGCCATCTTCGCCGGCAGGGGCAGGCTCCACCAGATCCAGATGCAGAAGAGGAAACCCAGTCCGGCGCACACCGATGCCACCAGCGGCTTCGGCTTCGACCGGATGGCCGCCAGGTTCACTCCCATGAACGCCAGGAACGCCCCAAAATTGATCAGCTCAGCCGATCGCTCGTAGCTGAGGGCCAGCGCGCCCACGAGCGCCAACGCGCCAATGATCCAGATATTGATCGCCGGCTGGTTCCGCTTTTTATCCAGCCGCCCGAAGACCCTTTTCGGCAGCATGTCCTCGCGCCCCATTCCGTAGAGCAGGCGCGCGGCCGCGGCCAAGCCTGTCAGCCCGCTACCGAAGCAGGCTACGATCAGCACTGCCGCCATGCCATGGAACAACAGAATTCCGCCGACGCGCTGCGTAACATCGAGAAACGCGGTCTCTAAATTGGGGAAGGTCCGGTAATCCGGCCAAACGCGCTGCCCGAGGTAGACCTCGACGGCGCTGAAAATTCCGGTGACGAGGCAAACCAGCACCGTGGCCAGCGGGATCGTGCGGCGCGGATTTCGGGTCTCCTCGGCCAGCGTGGTCACACCGTCGAAGCCAATATAAGTCAGGGCAGCCAAGGAAGTTGCGGTCATCACCGCCCGTAGATCGAAGGTCGCCGGGCTATAAAAAGGTTGGAGAGAGAAGATGCCCGTCCAGCCGCCCTGATGCAACAGGTAGCGCACCGCCAGGATTACAAACGCACCCACGACCGCGCACATGGCAGCGAGCAGAATCGTGTTCGCCCGGGCGAGCGAGCGCAAGCCGCGCAGATTCAACGCGGTCATGCAAACGGCAAAAATAGTTGCCCAGATCGCATACGGAACTTCGGGAACGAGGCGCCGTATGGTCAACGCGCCGTAGATCACGTTCACGACGGGAATGATCAGGTAGTCGAGAAACATCGCCCAGCCGACCAGAAATCCGGCATACGGCCCGAATCCGCGCCCCACGTACGTATAGGCGGAACCGGCCGACGGGTAGAGGGCGGCCATGCGGCCATAACTCACGGCGGTCAGCATCATCGCCACCATGGCGATCAGGATGGTGGTCACGGCATGGCCGTTGGAGATCTTTAGCGCTACTCCGAAAATGCCGACCGGGGCGATGGGCTGGATCAGCACGACACCGTAGACCACCAGGTCCCAAAGCGTCAGGACGCGGCGGTTCACCACGAAAGAAAACCGCCGTCCAGGATCAGCGCCTGCCCGGTCATGTAGTCGGAGGCGGGCGACGCCAGATACACGATCGTGCCTTCGAGTTCTTCCAGTTTTCCCATCCGGCCCATGGGCACCTTGGCCAGCAGCTTGTCACCCAGTTCCTTGTTCTGCTCGAAAGCCCAGATGGTCTGATCGGAGCGGAAAAATCCGGGAGCCAGCGCGACCACCTGCACGCCGCGCGGCGCCCACTCAACCGCCAGCTCGCGCGTCAAGCCCAGCACGCCGGCTTTACTCGTCACGTAGGAGGCCTGCGAAACATAACTGGAAGCGCTGATTCCATACATGGACGCGATATTGATGATTTTCCCGGAACCCTGGCGCAGCATCTGCCGGGCGGCACATTGCGCGCAAAAGAACAGCGCGGTCAGGTTGGTGTCGATGACGCTCTGCCACTGCTCGCGCGTCATGGCTTCGGCGTCCGCCAATGCCGAGATGCCGGCGTTGTTGACCAGGATATCGACCTTGCCGAACTCCGTGACCGAGCGTTGCACCATGCTTTCGACATCCGGCTGCCGGCAGATGTCGGCCTGGACCGGCACGACGCGGCGGCCGTGTGGCTCGAGGTCGCGCGCGACATCCCGCAGCCGGTCCAGGTCGCGCGCCGCAATGATCAGATCACAACCTGCTTTGACCAGCCCGCGCGCAAAGCTCACACCAAGTCCTCGGGAGGCACCGGTCACGATCGCCGCTTTGCCGGTGAGGTCAAACTGCGACAACAGGCTCGAATGCATAGGTCAGTAGGTCACCTTTACTGGCTCCCGGCTCGAGGCCGACTGCATGATGGCCAGGATCACCTTTGAAACGCGCACACCGTCGTCGAGCGTGGCCGCAACCGGTTTGTCCTCTGCGACGCAATCGACGAAGTGGCGGATGCTCTCGTAGACAAAGCCCACGTGACGGCCACGGATGAGCGGGGCGTCCAAAACATCGGGGTTGTCGCAGCGCTCTTCGAGGTATCTCTCGATCAACTGGTTGTGCGTGAGGTCCATGTTGAACATGCCCTTGCTGCCGACGACGCTGACTTTGAAATCGTTGTACGACGGACTGGTATCCGGCATGATCCAGTGATTCTCGATGGTGGCGACCGGTCCACCGGCAAATTCGAGAATGGACTGATAGATATCGGGAACGTCCACGCCCTTGCCGCGCAGCACGCCGGAGCGGGAGACAGAATAGACGCGGGCGACTTCATCGCGCAACAAGAAACGGAGTGCGTCTACGGTGTGGCTGCCGAGGAACCAAAGGATAGAGCTTTTCCCGGACCAGGAAAGCATTTTCAGCGGCACATAGAGGGTGTTGTTGAGGCGCAGGTAGGCGGAGACGATCTCGCCGATGGCGCCGTTTTCGATGTCATTTCTGGCGACCACCAGCGGCGGGCACCAGCGGCAGTGGAAATCGACCATGAATTTCACGCCGGCCTTGGTCACCGCTTCGGCGATCTGGCCGAGATCCTGGGTCGTGGTCGCGAGCGGCTTTTCGACGATGATGTGCTTGCCGGCGCGCGCCGCAGCGACGATGGGCTCGCGGTGAGCGAAGTCGGGCGTGGCGACGGCCACAGCGTCGATATCAGGATCGCGCAGCATCTCGCGGTAATCCGTGTAGACATGGCGCGCGCCCCACAGTTCTGCGGCCTTGCGCGCGCGGGCTGCATCGAGGTCGCAGACGGCAGCCAGCGAGGCGCGGTAATAGGTCGAGTAGGTCTCCGCGTGAACATTTCCCCAGGTGCCAGTGCCAATCAGTCCGAATCTGACTTTTTCCATTGTTCTCAGGCCGGCAGGGCGCGCTTGAAGATGCGCAGCCAGCTGCGACTCATTATTCCTTTGATGTCCGAGTAACCACGCCATTTGAGAATAACCGGCAGCTCTTGCAGGTCGGCGAGCATGGCGCTCGACGTGACGCACCTCGCCGACGA
>JBGPKX010000019.1:0-29230 GCA_041486185.1 Bryobacteraceae bacterium
GCCGAGCATTTCTTCGACGGCTACCAGGCCAGCGCGGCATTCGCGCTGCGCACGCTCGAGGCCGCGCAGAAGGCCGGCGCCGACGTGCTGGTGCTGTGCGACACCAATGGCGGCACGCTCACCGGGCGTCTGACCGAGATCGTGGCCGAGGTGCGCAAGCGCTTCGACGGCGTGCTGGGCATCCACACCCACAACGATTCCGACGTCGGAGTGGCCAATGCCATTGCGGCCATCGAACAGGGTTGCACGCACGTGCAGGGCTGCATGAACGGGTACGGCGAACGGTGTGGCAACGCCAATCTGTGCTCCATCATCGCCAACCTGGAACTCAAGCTGGGACACACCACCATCGGTCCGGAGAAGCTTACCAGCCTGACGACCGTGGCGCGCTTCATCGCCGAGCTGGCGAACCTGTCGTTGCGCGGCGACCAGCCGTTTGTGGGACACAGCGCGTTCGCGCACAAGGGCGGCGTACACGTCAGCGCGGTGCTCAAAGATTCCGCGACCTATGAGCACGTGTCGCCGGAAGCCGTGGGCAACCGCCAGCGCGTGCTGGTGAGCGACCTTTCGGGGCGCAGCAATGTGCTGTACAAGCTGAAGCAGCACGGCCTGGCCGACCGGTTGAACGAAGATGCGCGGCGCGAGTTGCTGGAGCGCATCAAGGAGATGGAGTACCAGGGCTACGAGCTCGAAGCCGCCGAGGGCACGTTCGAACTGCTGGTGCGCGAGGCGCTGCATCCGGGACTGCATTTCTTCGACGTGGAAGGCTACGAGGTGACGACGAAATCCACCGGAGCGGTCGGCTCGCGGTCGACGGCCACGGTGAATTTGCGCGCGCAGGACGGCGTGCATTCGGCCACGGCCAGCGGCCAAGGCCCGGTGCATGCGCTGGATCTCTGTCTGCGCAAGTGCCTGTCTTCGCTCTATCCGCGTATTTCCGACGTCCGGCTCACGGACTATAAGGTCCGCGTGCTCGAGCCTAAGAAGGGAACCGCGGCGCGGGTGCGGGTGCTGGTGGAGTGGTCGGACCATCGCAAGAGCTGGTCGACGGTGGGCGTTTCCGATAACGTGATCGAGGCGAGCTGGTCAGCGCTGGTGGACGCCATACGCCTGGAGCTTATGCGGCTTACGGAGCAGGATGAATCGGTCGAGCGCGCGGTGGAAGACTACTGCTGGGGCGTGTAGCCGGTGCTCGGCGCCGGGCGATACTTGCGCATCGCGGACGGGGCGACACGGCGATGGGGAGACGCGGCGACAAACAACCACGGCATGACCGCTCCCCACGGCCGCGGCATCAGCAAGGCACTTTCCGAGCCGCGCGCGTCAGCAAGCGTTTTTCCTGTGCTAACGAATTAACGAATTCATGGCGACACTCCGCTAATACGCGCCCTTGGGAAAGAGCACCGCGCGCACGGTCCGTGCCAGGATATACAGGTCCAGCCACAATGACCAGTTGCGGATGTAGTAGGTGTCGAGCGCTTCCTGGACTTCGAGATCGCCATCCGCGCGGTCGGAGACTTGCCATAGACCGGTCAGGCCGGGTTTGACGCGGCTTCGCAGCGCCCGGAAACGCTTGCCGAACCCGTCGAGGTGATATCTCGGGAACGGGCGCGGACCCACCAGGCTCATTTCTCCTTTCAATACACACCACAGTTGAGGTAGCTCGTCGAGGCTGGTCCTGCGCAGGAAATTGCCCACGCCGGTCAGAATACGCGGGTCCTTCCTGAGCTTGAAATACCGGCTCCATTCGGCACGGACCTGAGGCGACGAGGACAGCACGCGCATCAACAACACATCGGCGTCCACGTGCATGGTTCGCAACTTGGGGACCCACAGGCTGCGGCCACCCTCGCCTTCCCGCTCCTGGCAGTAGATCACCGATCCTCCGCTCGTCCACTTGATCCACAGGGCAGCCGCCGCGGCGAGCGGCAGCGCGAGAATTCCCAGCACCAGGGCGCCGGCGATATCAAGCGCGCGCTTGTTCCAGCGGTTGAGCGGGACAAGCAGGTTCTGGCGCAGTTCGAGGCCCAGCACGCCGCTCAGGTCGCGCGCCGAAGCCCACAGGCTGGCAACACCGAATAGGTTCGGGATGAGAATCACGTGGCGGAATATGGCGCCCCACTCGTCCAGCATGCAGACCAGGTCTTCACGAGCGACGCCGGGCATGGCGACCAGCGCGTGTCGGATGCGGAGCGATTGAGCGAGTGGGCGTGCCATGGACAGCCGCCCCGCAACCGGGAGGCCGGCGCATTCGCCCCCCGTTTCGCCATCGTCATCGAGGCAGGCCACCGGCCGGAGACCCATTTCCGGATGATGGCGCAGACGTTCGATCAGGACTTGCGCCGTATCGCCCGCGCCGAGTACGATCACCGGTACTCCCCACCAGCAGCGCGAAGCAAACAGCCACCGGGCAAGCGCACGGGCGAGCGGGACGGCAATCGCCGTGAAGCAGCCCGAGAGGATCAGCAAGCCGCGCGAATACGGACCGGTACGTTGCATGAAAAACAGGGATGCCGTGAGCGCCAGGCACACGAAGCCCGTACCCAGCACGGCGCGCCGCAGCTCCTCGACCGGCCCGAGCGTTCCGCCCATGTACAGTCCGAGCGCCGCATAGGCCAATGCAAATAACCCTAGCGACTCCCAAAATCCCAGGAAATTGGGCAGCCCGATGGCGGGGTGAATCCAGCGCCACAAAGCGATGCCGAGTGCGCGGGCTATGAAGATGGCGAGCACGTCCACCGCCAGTAGCGTGAACGATGTCGCCCGCGGCCGGGCGCGAGCACCCAGCACCGGCCGCGCCGTGAGCCCTGGACGAAGGGAAGGTTCCGGGAATGCGATCCGAGCGCCCACTAGGCCGCCCTTTCTGGGTTCCACCCGAATTTGCGGAAGAAGCGCAGGGCTCCCGCGAACTGTGCCCGGCTGGCGCGGCTGAACGGACGCCGCACGCCCTCTCGGCGGTGCAGGTGAACGGCGCACGCCTCCGGGACCAGGAACACGCCCCAGCCGGCCTGGCGCATGCGGTAACACCAGTCCATGTCCTCCCAATACAGAAAGTAACGTTCGTCCAGCAGACCTATCGTGTCTACGGCTTCTCTGCGCGCTAATAGCAGGGCCCCGGTCACCCAATCGACTTCGCCGGCGCCCGGCTCATCCTCCATCAGATAGCGGCGTACAGCCGCAGTTTTCCAGATCTCATCCACACACAGCGCCCGCAGCGCCAGCATCCCTGGCGTGGGAAAGCGGCGGCAGTTGGGCTGGCGCGTGCCGTCCTCATGAAAGAGTTGCGGCGCGGCAATACCCGCTTGCGGGTGCCCATCCATAAACTCGACCAACCGGTCGAGCAAGCCGGGAAGGCAGATCACGTCGGGGTTGAGCAGGAGCGTATAGCGTCCGCGCCGGGGCGCGCGCATGCCGGCGTTGGCGTTGGCGGCAAAACCGCGGCGCACGGCATTCCGTTGGATCGCGACCCGAGGATAGTGCTCGGCAACCCACCCGGCGGTCCCGTCCGTGCCAGTGTTGTCGATCAGCGTGACCTCGAAGGATGCGCCATCGGGCAGCGAGTACAGCGATGCGATGCACTTTTCGATCACCGGGCGGTGATTGTGGTTCACGATGACGACGGAGAGATCCACCGCCGTCACGCCGATTTCAGACATTCTACAAATTCATGTGCAAAACGATCGAGCTCGAAGCGCTCGGAGAACGATCGCAGGGCATTCGCCCGCATCTGGTCGCGCTCTGTATCCGGCATGGCGAGCCAGCGATCGAGCAAGAACGCGGTACCTTCCAGGTTGTCGGCCGCCGCCATGCCCGCGCCGTCGGTTACGATCTCGCGCCAGATGTTCACCTCTTTGGACATCAGCACCGGTAGACTGCAGGCCATGGCCTCGGCCACGGTGATGCCGAAATTCTCCGCGTGGGAAGGCAGCACGAATACATCAGCCGCGCGCATGGCGCCCCATTTGAGCGCGCCGTACAGCGGCCCGGTCCAGACCACACGCTCGCCGATCGAGAGCTGCGCGGCCAGCCGTTTCAGTTCCGACTGCCAGCCGCATTCGTCAGGGCCTGCGATGACCAGGCGCAGGGTAGCATCGCGCCGGGCCACGCGCGCGAAGGCCCGGATCAGCACGTCGCAACCCTTCTTGGGATGAATGCGGCCGAGAAACAAGGCCACTCGCATGCCCGCCAACTCGGGATATGCGGCCAGAAATTCTTGCTTTTCCGCGGCTCCATCGCCCGCCGGTCGGGCGATGCCCAAGCCCAACACGCGCTCGCGGCATGCGTAAGACCGGAAGGTGAAACGCGCTCGCTGGCGCTCTTCGTCGCACGTGAACAGCACGGCGCGGGCATCGCGGACCACGCTACGCTCGACCCAATGCCAGCAGATCTTTTTCTGCAGATGTTTCCAAGGAAACGCGCGCTTGAAGTATGGATCGAGCATGCCGTGCGGGAAAACGAAATAGGGCACGCTGTGCCCGCGAAGCCCGCGCCAGGCGCCGGCGCTCGTGTAGCGCCACAGGCCGTGAATGACAATGGCGTCGAACTGCCCGGCGCGCCGGGCGATCCAATCCGACAAACGGCGGCTGTAGAGGTAACGGGTAAATGCCGGGCCGGCATAATGCACGGCTCCGGTCCATGCGGCCATCCATTGAGCCTGCGGAGGGCGCAGAGTGACCAACTCGACCGCGTGCCCCAACCCATCGAGTGCCATAGAAAGCTGCCGTGCCGCTTCCACGCTTCCGCCCAGAGCCGGGTCGATGTCGCCCACGCACTGCAGAATCCTCATCCGGGCTTGCGCAACAGATACATGTCCTGGTTGCCGTTGCCGGCCGCGCCCCGCGGGCAAGACGCCACCATCGAGAACTTCTCCGCCAGTGGCTTGCGAACATAGGTCTCGGGATGGTAGGCGCTGCAGAGATTCGTGCCGGCGGCCTTCTGGTGCCGCACCACGATCCGGCCCTGACGGTAGCGCTGGCGCTCGGTAGGCGTCAGTTTGGGGAAAAACTCGTCGCCTTGAGTCGTGATCAGGAGATATCCGCCGGGCTGCAGGATTCTCCATAGCTCGTTTATCCACGGCTGCTGTAAATCTTCCGGCGTATGGGTGAAGACCGAGAGCGCATAAGCTAACTCAAAGTGTTGATCGGCGTAATTCAGCCCTGGCTCTAGGGTGTTTGACTGAAATTTTGCGAAGGGCAGGTTCCGGTGGCACCAGTCGACCAGGCGGGGATTGCAATCGGTACCATTGAGTTCGGCACGGGTCAACGAGCGCCAATGTCGGATCACGCGCCCGCAGCCGCAGCCGAAGTCGAGGATCGACCGCAAGTCGGCGGGATGAGCGCCGGCTTTGTCCAGGATCCGGCACATGCTTTCCACGCCTAAGCGGCCGCCCTCGATATACCACGCCGTGTCGGCGGACCCGGTCACCAGGACCATCAGCCTGGCCGGCGGAATCGGAAATCCATCGGGCGATGCAGCCGGACGACGCCCGCGCTTCAGGCTGCGCCATCGCTCGCGCAGGCGGAAGGCGAAGGGCGCTAGGCCCAGACGGCCTAGGGCATGATTCACCCGGGTCCTCATGGCGCGAAAACTCCGGGACCCCTGCGCCGCCGCTCCAGATCGACCACACAGACGATCACGGCTGCGAGCGCGACATCCAGGCGGGCCATGCCGGCAAACGGGCTGAACGCCAAATGCCAGCAGGCGCGGAGCAGACAGAAGGTGAACAGCACCGAGAAAGCATCCAGGTTACGCCGAAAAATACACCAGTGCGCGGCTCGGAGCAGCTTCCAGCCAAGGTACAGGAAGAACGCCGTGCCGAAGATTCCCGCCTCGAACCAAGCCTGCAGAATTTGCGAGTGCGGTGAAAACGTGGAGGTGTCGGTCTGCTGCCCGCGGTAACGCGCGCCGGTGCGCTCGGCGAAGATGGAATCGTACCGGGACTGCAGCTCGAAGTTATTGGCCTGCGATCCGTTGCCCAGCCAGGGTGCGTCGGAAATGGCCGCGGCCGCGGTGACCAGCGAAGCCGTGCGCCAAGCGTTGGAGAAATGGCGGCGCTGGCCGTAATCGTCATCGGGGAGCACGATCCCGTAGAAAAATAGTGCGACGCCCGCGAGCGCCATAGCACCCAGCAGGGCGTGAGAGCGTGGTTGCCGACGAAGCAGCGAAGACCAGCGCGCGAACAGCAGCACACTCGCGAGCAGGCAGTTTCCGCCAATTTCGCGCGAGTCGAGGGCGAGATGTAGCCACCCGGCGAGAGCCAGCGACAGCGATCCCAGCAGCACGCCCCGCCGCGGCATGAGGGGCACGAGACCAGCGACCAGCAACGTGACGGGCGCCGATGCGCCGAATTTCCAGTCCTCCAGCAGCCGGCCGCTGAATAAGAGAAATGCGAGCATTCCGGCCGCGGCCGCCATCGAGTAGATCAGAACATGGGCAGGATTTCTGCGGCACAAAAAATACAGGCCGATGAAATTGGTGCCCAGGAACACGCTGCGCGCCCAGCCGCGCATCAGATTCTGCGGTTCGGTTCCCAGCGCCAGGTCCGCCACGACATAGGCCAGCAGGGTCACGCCGAGGAAGGCCAGCAGCGTCACCAGAGGCCGGCGCCAGAAATGCCCGTCCGCGAGATGCGTGACGAGCGCCCAAACAGCCACCATGGCCAGAAGGATTTCGCTCGCGTAGAGAATGCCGAACCACTGCAACTGCAGCGGCGTGCTGAGACCGATGACGACGGCGGCCGCCTTGTGCCATAAGCATTGCTGCCTGTGCGCATTTGAACTTTGATAGAGGCGCACAGGCAAGAATGCCTGTGCCACTTGTGACGCCACTCAGAGCACCGCCATGCTGGTTGAAACTTGACCCCTCTGCCGGATGAATTGGTGAAACGAATCCGCGGTCCACTCCATCATCGGGACCGTCAGACCCGGGTAAACACCCACCCAGAACGTGCGGTTCATGACAGCATCGGTGTTGGTGAGGTCGCCGCACACACGATAGTCCACTCCCTGGAATGCCGGCTGGCGTGTAAGATTGCCGGCGAACAACAGGCGCGTCGCAATGCGACGGTTTTCGAGGCGTTCCACCAGCGCGTTGCGGCTGAAAGGCGCATCCTCGCGCAGCGTGACGGCGAAGCCGAACCAGCTCGGATCGGCATGGTCGGTGGCGCGCGGCAGAATGAAAAATTCTTCCAGCTCGCCCAGCGCTTCCCGCAGCAGTTTCCAGTTGCGCTTTCGGGCTTCGACGAAAAAGGACAGCTTATGCAGTTGCGCGACCCCGATAGCGGCCTGCAGGTCGGTAAGCTTCAGGTTGTATCCGGCGTGCGTGTAGACATATTTGTGGTCGTAGCCGGGGGGTAGATCGCCGAGTTGCCACACGAAGCGCTTGCCGCAGGTGTTATCGACCCCGGGATCGCACCAACAATCGCGTCCCCAGTCGCGGAAAGATTCCACAATCGTCTTGAATAGCGGCATATCGGTTAGCACGCAGCCGCCTTCGCCCATGGTGATCTGGTGGGCGGGGTAAAAGCTGGAGGTGGCGAGGTCGCCGAAGGTGCCAGTGCGCCGGCCGCGAAAGGTCGAGCCCAGCGCATCGCAGTTGTCTTCGATAAGCCAGAGATCGTGTTTGCGCGCGAGCGCGGTAACACGGTCGAGGTCGAAGGGGTTGCCCAGCGTGTGCGCCAGCATGATGGCGCGCGTTCGGGATGTGATGGCTCGCTCGATGCCATCCGGATCGGCGTTGTAGGTGCCCAAATCGACGTCCACGAACACCGGTATCAGGCCGTGCTGGACCAGCGGAAACACGGTAGTGGGAAACGCGGCAGCCACGGTGATGACTTCGTCGCCCCGTCGCAGTTGCCGGTCTCCCAGTTTGGGCGAAGTCAGCGCCGCTACCGCCAGCAGGTTGGCCGAAGATCCCGAGTTGCACAGCATGGCATGGCGAACGCCAATGTAGCGCGCGAAGTCGTGCTCGAACCGCGCGGCGTAGCGGCCGGTCGTCAGCCAGAAGTCGAGCGCTGAATCCACCAGGTGCACGAGCTCATCCGCGTCGAAGACCCGGCCGGCGCAGGCCACCGGCGTCTCACCCGGAGTAAAAGTGCGGTCCGCAAACGCGCTTGCATGATAATGCGCGACGCGCTCCAGAATTTCGCCCCGCAGTTCGGCGGCCTTCATCGCGTGACCTCCAGTTTTTCGCCATCGAAGAGATACGACCAGTGACGGCGCAGGCTGAATTTATAAAGGGTCTGCATGATCCGCACCTCCAGTTGGGAAGCGCGCGGAACACCGGCCTGTAAGATCTTTTCGCGCATGTGTTCGCGGTCGCGGCGCAGCGCATGGCTCAGCCGGCCCGAGCCGGTGATGGAATCGCCGTATATGCGGAAATCGCCCAGCAGCTTGTTGGTGTATGCGAAACGGCGCCCGTCGAGCGTCATATCGACCACCAGTTCGCTGTCCCAGGCCGTCTGGCTCGCGACATTGAAGCCGCCAGTCTTGAGAAACGCTTCACGCCGGAAGAACGTGGCCTGCTGCCAGAAGAAGCAGGCCTCATAGGCGTAGCGGCGCAGGTCGATGCGGTCCGGCGTGCGGCGCCGGATGCGCGGCCGGCCATCCTCGCCGATGATGCGAATCGCTCCGCAGAGCACGTCGACTGACGGATGGCGCTCGAAATAGTGCAGCACGTAGTCCAGCGCTCCCGGAGCGAAGCGGTCGTCGGAGTTGAGGTAGCCCAAAATGTCGGCGCTGACCGTGGCGAAACCCTTGTTCAAGCCGTCGGGAGGGCCCTCGTCTGGCTCGAAGAGGATCTGGCTGAACCGGCGGCGGTAGCGATCGATCAATTCGCGCGAGCCGTCGGTCGAACCGGGATCGACGATCACGTACTCGAGGCGTTCGGGATCGGCGACATACACGGACTCGATGGCTTCGGCCAGATATTTCGCCTGGTTGTACGAAATGGTGACAATGCCGATCTTCATGTAGTCCAACTCTCGATCGTCTCCGGTAAGAACTGGTCGGCTATGAAACCGGGGCTCACCGGGCCATGACGGCGTCTCATGGCGCTCAGCCACGCGGCGGCCAGGGTGGATGCCAGCATCCACCGCCCCTGGGTGTGCGCCGCAAACCAGATGCGCGCCTGGTGGTAGGCATCGGCCAGACGCGCATCGCGGTCGGCGTGCGAGATCGAGCCTTCGTGCGCGCGGAAAAATACCAGCGGCTCGGCCACGTAGGCGACTTCCTCGTAGCGCGACGCCGTCATCAGGTAAAGCAGCAGATCGATACCCGCGCCGTGCCGTTCGAAATCGGCGATGCTGGGTGACGGAATGCTGGTCCGAAGGCTCATGCGCAGGTCGCTTAGCCGGAACAGGGCCGCTCCGGGAGAAACGGGCGCGCTCGATCCAACCAGCGCGCGCCGGATGTAGCGCTGCCGCGGGAAGCGGCCCGTGTGTGCGTCAAAGCGATGCGCCAGATGGCTGTCGCGCGGCTCGCGGCCGATCATGGCCATGGTGAACACGAAGGCCACGTGCGGATCGCGTATCAGCGGCAGCGTTTTTTCCAGATAGTACGACGACAGCACGTCATCGGAGAAGAGAAGCTTGCCGTAGCGGCCTTCCGCCTCCCGGAAACAGCGCTGCCAATTGCGCACCGGGCCGATGTTTTCCGAATTTCGAAAGATGCGGACACGGGGATCGGCGCGCGCAAACTCGCGGCACACGTCCCAGGTGCCGTCGGTTGAAGCGTTATCGACGACCACAACTTCGAGGTCGCGGCAGGTCTGGGCCAAGGCTGATTTAAGGCAGTCGGCCAGCAATGCACGGCGATTGTAGACCGGTACCATCACGCTGACCAGCGGCGCGCTCACGCCGAGACCTCCGCGGACCGCGGCTCTTGCCTCCAGATCAGCGTCTCAACCGTCACCTGGTAGAAGAGGCTGGTCGCCATATTGGCCGTGGCGAACGCCCAGGCAAACTTCGTAAGCGTCAGCCCGCTCAGCGCGAAGGCCACAATCAAGACCACGTTCAGCAGCGCGTTCATGACATAGAACAGCGTGTTCAGTGCGGGCCGGCCCACGCCATTCACCAGGTGGAACGGCGCGGGCGAAAGCGCCAGAAAAAAGTAAGCCAGCGCGAAGACCGGCACCAGTGGCGCTACCGATGATGCTAATGCTTCGCCCAGCCACAACCTCACGACCGGGCGCGCCAGCGCCATCAGCGCCACGAAGCCCGCCAGCGCGACGAGCAGGCTGCCACCGAGCATGCGCAGGTAAACCTGGCGGAGCACAGCCCGATCCCGCGAAGCGCTCGCGAATGGAAACATCACCTCCGTGGCCGCGTGGACCGCTGCGTGAATTTTCGAAGGAACCACCATGGCGCTCTGATAGACGGCAACCGCCGCGGGACCCATAGTGAATCCCACCAGAAACTTCTGCACCTGATACAGAAGGAATCCGGAGACCGAATTCACAGTGAGAACCCAACCGAATGCGAACATGCGGCCGAATGCCACGGGGCTGGCGCCGGCGAGTTTCATACCGCGGGCACGGCACAGCCGCAGGCCGTCGATCGCGATCCACGCAAAGGTCACAAGGTTGGCAGCCACGGCTAGGGACATCGCGCCCACCAGACCGGCGCCCGCCAGGACCGCAACCGTCGCGCTTCCGTAGGTCGCGACGGCGAGCAGCGAAACGAAAATGGTCGAGCGGTCGAATTGCCCGGCAGCCTTGGCGATCGAGACAAACACCATGGCCGGCAAATACCCCGCGAATTGCAGTCCAGACAGGCGAAAAACGGCGACTGCATCGCCCATGAGGCGCGCGTCGACTTTGAAAAGCGCGGCCCCGACCGGCGCCAGCGCCGCGATGGCTGTGCCACCCACCAGACCCATGCCGCCGTAGAACACAAGCGATGTCAGCACCACGTCGGCCGCCGCTTTCGGCCGGCCGGCGGCCAAATCCTGCGCCACAAACCGCAGGGTGGCAGCCGAAAACCCCAGGTCGAGAGACATCAGGGTCCCGCTCAAAGAGGCCGCCAGCAGATACACGCCAAAGGCGGACGCGCCCAGGTGCCGGATCAGCACGGGATAGCTTGCGAACACCACCAGGGCCGGGCCAACAAACCCGAGCAGGCCGTGCCACGCGTTACGCCCGATGCTCACGCCGCCCATCTGGCCCTCGACCACTCAACCAACTCCGCCATGCCGTCGGCGACCGAAACTAAAGGACGCCACCCCAGGGATTGCTGTGCTTTGGCCGTATCGGCGATGAAAACCTTCTGATCTCCGGCGCGGGGTGGGCCGGCAGTGTACTGCATCGGAAAGCCGTGCTCCGACTCGAGCCGCGACAAAAGCTCAGTTACCGAGAGGCTCGATTCCACCCCTCCGCCGATGTTGAACGCCTGGCCGAACGCCACACTTTCCCGTGGCGTGCGCGCAATGGCGCTATAGCACGCCACCAGATCCGAGATGTGCAGCAGATCGCGCACCTGCTTGCCGGTGCCGCTGGTGCGGAAAGGCCGGCGCTCCACGCCCATCTGCACGAAGTACGCCACCCACCCCTGGTCTTCGGAAGCATACTGGCAACCCCCGTAGATGCTGGACTGCCGCAGCGCGATCGTGCTCATTCCATAAATCCGGTGATAGTCGAGCACGTACTGGTCGGCCGCGCCCTTGGAGCAGGAGTAGCCGCCGTGCAGTTCGAGGGGCAGTTCTTCGGAAAGCCCTTTCGGATAATCCGGCAAGTGATAGCGCGTCCGGGTTTCTTCGGTGCGCAGCCGGCGCAGATCGCCGTAGACTTTGTTGCTGCTGGCGTAAATGAAGGTTGCGTCCGGCAGAAACCGCCGCGTGGCTTCGAGCACATTAAAGGTGCCGACCGCATTGGCCTCGAAGTCGTAGCGCGGGTTGGCCAGCGAAGCCACCAGCGAGACTTGGCCCGCCAGGTGCAGAATGACGCCGATATCGCGGTGCGCGGACCAGTACGCATTGACCTGATCGGCGAAACGCACATCCAAATAATCGACGACCAGCCCGAACCGGTCACTCAAGTATTCGCGGTTGTAGCGCGCGCCCCGTTGGTGAAAATTGTCCACCAGTGAACATTTCTGCCCGGCCTCGGTGAGGATGCGTGCGGCATTGGTCCCGATGAAGCCGGCGCCCCCGGTGATCAGCCACTGCATGCGGAAATCTCCCGCGCCGTCGCCGCCTGGTACCACTTGAGCGTGCGCGCCAGTCCCTCGCCCAACGGCACGCGCGGGCGCCATCCCAGCTCGACGTGCGCCTTGGTCGGATCGCATACCAGGTAAGGAGGATCGCGCCGGCCGCGGCTCGCCCGGTCGAACCAGCAAAGGCGCGCCGACGCTCCCATCATCGTCAGAATTTCCTCTACCAACTGGCGCACGCTTCGGGCTTCCTGCGGGCCGGCGCCGATGTTGTACACCTGGCCCGTATTGGCGGCGCCGGTTAGTCCCGTGCGCAAGGCTTCCACCACGTCCTCGACGAAAACGTAGTCGCGCACCTGGCTCCCGAGCGCGAGCCGGATGGGCTCTTCGCGCAACGCCTGGAGCATGACATACGGCACCAGTTTCGCCGGCGCCTCGCCGGGACCATACGTGCTGAACAGCCGGAAACTGATGAGCGGCAGCCCCTCCAGGCGATGCAGCGTGTCGAGCATCATCCAGCCGGCGGCTTTCGACGCCCCGTAAAGATTGGGGGCGCCCAGGGGCGCGGATTCGTCCATCGAATGCGCTTGTGGACGGTACTCGAGCGCCGAACCGACATAGAGAAAACGCTCAACGACGTGCGCCAGCGCCGTGCGGCCGAGAGACGCGGTTGCCAGCGTGTTGACTTCCACCAGGTCCTGAAAGCTTTCGGTATCAGCCGAAACGCCCGATGCCGCCAGATGGACCACCGTGGAGAAGTTGAATTCGCGAAAGAGCCGCTGCACCCCGAGCGTATCTCGCAAATCAAGCCGTACATGGCGCCGGTCCTCCTCGCAGCCCGCGGTATGAAACACACCCACGGTGTCGATGCCCAGCCTGGCGAGGCTGCGCACCAGGTGCCTGCCAATGAACCCCGAGGCTCCCGTCACCAGCACCGGACTCATGCCGCCCTCGCAAAGAAATCCTGGTACCAGAGCACGCTGCGCGAGAGGCCCTCTTCGAGCGAGTAGCGCGGCCGCCAGTCGAGCGTGCGGCGCGCTTTTTCCGAGTCCAGATACTGATGCCGGATTTCGGCGCGCGCGCCGTTGCGGATATCGAGGTCCAGATCCTCGCGCCGCATGAGCCGCTGCAGCGCGCCGATCACGTGGCGCACGCTGTGCGGCTCTGCCGGCCCGAAATTGAAGGCCTCGCCGCGCACTTCCTGACGGTCCAGCGTCTCGGCCAGCCGCAGGTAGGCCGCGACCGCGTCCTCCACGTAAACGTAATCGCGCGTGTAGCCGCCATCACTGCGCACCACCGGCCGTGCGCCGAAATGCAGGCTGCGGATGGTTCCCGGCACCACGCGGCTCCAGTTCAGGTCGCCCCCGCCGTAGATATTGCCGCAGCGCGCAATGGCCACCGGCACGCCGTAGGTCTGATGGTAGGACTGCGCGATCAGGTCGGCGCAGGATTTCGAAACGTCATAAGGGTAGCGCCCCAAGGGCGGCATGGATTCGGTGTACGGCAGGCGGTCGCTCGCGCCGTAAGCCTTGTCGCTCGACGCCACAACCACGCGCTCGACCAGATCCCCGTGCCGGCGGCAGGCTTCCAGCAGATTGTAGGTCCCGCGAATGTTGGCCTCGAACGTGGCCAGCGGGCTGCGCAGCGCCGCGCCCACAATGGTGCGCGCCGCCAAATGGAAGACCGTATCGATCTCGTGCTCGACCAGCGCGCGCTCGAGCGTGGCGTAATCTTCGATACCGCCACTCACAATCGCGGTCTGCGAAACCAGGCCGCCGCGAATCAGCTCGCTTTGCGGGTCCCAGTCGCGTACCAGCGCCGTTACATGCGCGCCCGCGTGCAGCAGATCGCGCACCAGCCACGAACCCACCAGGCCGGTTGCGCCGGTGACGAACACGCGCCTTGCCTGCCAGAATCCGTTCAAGTCCACACCTTCCACGGAGCCTGCCCCGAAATCCATAGCTTTTCGAGAAGCATCTTCTCTCGCATGGTGTCCATGGGCTGCCAGAAACCGTCGTGAGGGTAGGCCATCAATTCGCCCGCCCCGGCCAGCGCTTCGAGCGGCTCGCGCTCCCAAATGGTTTCGTCGCCGGCAATGAAGTCGGTCACGCCCGGCTCCAGCACAAAGAAGCCGCCGTTGATCCAGCCTTCACCGGCCTGCGGCTTCTCGGTAAATTCGACGATCTGGCCGCCGCCATTCAATCGCAGGCCGCCGAACCGCGCCGGTGGACGCACGGCCGACACAGTGGCCAGCTTCCCGTGGGATTTGTGAAACGCGAGCAGATCGCCGATATGGATGTTGGCCACGCCATCGCCGTAGGTCAGCATGAACGTATCCTCGCCAATCCACTCGCGCAGCCGTTTAATGCGCCCGCCGGTCTCGGTTTGCGTCCCGGTATCCACCAGGTGCACTCTCCAGCCGGGCTGGCGCCCGCGATGCACGGTGGTATCGCCGCGGCACAAATCGATGGTGAGGTCGTTGTTGAGCGCGTAAAAGTTCAGAAAGTAATCCTTGATGTGCTCGCCCTTGTAACCCAGCGCCACAATGAACTCGCAAAATCCATGCGCCGCGTAGAGATTCATGAGGTGCCACAGCATGGGCTTGCCGCCAATCTCCACCATGGGCTTGGGCTTGAGCTGCGTTTCTTCCGCCAGGCGTGTCCCCAGCCCGCCGGCTAAAATCACGGTCTTCATGCGCCCGCCGTCATCCGCCCTTCCCCGCGCGCTTGCCGCCGGCGCCGTAATATTTGGCGTAATTGGCATAGTAGTAGTGGCTCTCGCTGGTGTCCTGCCGGACTTCATTCAGCACGATGCCCAGCGTGTTGGCCCGCAAGCGCGTGAGCGTGGCGAGCACGCTGGCCACGGCCTTGCGTGTGGTCTGGCCGGCGCGCGTCACCACCACAACGCCGTCAACCGCCGCCGCCATTTCGAGCGGATCGGCGAAACCCAGCAGCGGCGCCGCATCCAGCACAATCAGGTCGTACTCGGTAGCGGCTTCATCCAGCAGTTGCGTCAAACTTTGTCCCACCAGGCCGGCTGCGCGGTGCGAAGGCGGACCGGCCGGCAAAATATCCAGGTGGCTGGTTCCGGCAGGCTTGAAAATCGCGTCGCGCCACGGCATGCCGGAGAGCAGAACGGTTGAGAGTCCGACGGCGCCCGACATCTGGAAGCGCTTATGAACGCTGGGGCGCCGCAGGTCGCCGTCGATGAGCAGCGTCTTCTGCTGCTGCGCGGCGTGAGTGACGGCGAGCTGAACGGCGACCGTGGATTTTCCTTCCCCCGGCGACGCGCTGGTAATCAGCAATGAGCGTACCCGCCGGTCGAAATCGCCCAGAAGAATCGAGTTGCGCAGCGCGCGCAACGCCTCGTGATAGGGCGTGGCAAGCGCGTCATCCTCCACGCGCGCCAGCGCCAGACCGTTGCCATGGCCGTTTCCATTCGATGGGCAGGGGTAGAGTGCGCTCCGCCAGTCTTTCACCATGGGGAGCGAGCCGATCACCTCGGCATTCAGCAGGCGCGACACCAGTTCGGGATCGCGCACCGTCTTGTCCAGGGAATCCCTCACCAGGGCCGCGCCCGCCGCCAGCACCGTCGAGAGCAGCAGCGCTACCAGCAGATTCAGACCCAGCCGTGGAAATACCGGCTTCAAAGCCGGCCGGCCGGCATCGGCAATGCGGATCGCGCTGTTCTGGAAGCTGGCGTTGATGCCGGCTTCTTTGATCTTGCGGATCAGCTCGTCATACACCTTCTTGTCGCCTTCCGCTTCGCGCTTGAGCGCCTGGTATTCGAACGAGTGAGCGTTCAGCTGGTCGAACTGGGCCTTGGTTTCGGAGACCGCCTTGGCCAGCATGTGCTCGCGGTTCCCGGCCTCCTGGTATTCCGACTCGACACGCTGGGCGATGTTGACGCGCGTGAGCTCGATCTGGCGATCGACCTCGGCCACCTGGCCGGCGGCCTTCTTATATTCGGGATGATTCACGCCATAGTGCCCCTGCGCCTCGGCGAATTTTTCGCGCACTTCGTTCTGCCGCTCGAGGAGTTTCTTAAGGGCATCACCTTGCGTGGATACCTGCGCCGCCGCGAAACTGCCGCCGCGAACCGCGTTGAACGCCACCTCTTTGCGCACACGGTCCGCCTGCGCGTTGGTGTACTCGGTGTTCAATTGCAGCAGGCGCGCCGACAGAATACTCGTCTTTTCCTCGGGGTTGATCAGATTCAGCTCGCGCTCGAAACGGACCAGGCGCTCGGTGGAGGATTCCATCTTGGCTTTCAGCTCCTCCAGCTCCTTTTCCATGTAAGACGCCAGGTTGGCCGACGAACGCACACGCACGTTGTAAGTGTGCTGCAGATACGAATTGGCGATGGCGTTGGCCACGTCCGCGGCCAGGTGCGCATCCGGAGAGCGGTAGCCGATCAACAACAGATACGTGTTGGGCGGTCGCGTGACCTGGAGGCGGCGCAACAGAATCGGCGCACCTTCGATCTGCGCTGCGCTCCACTGCGGCAAATCCTGAAATTGCCGCTCACGCTCCAGCAGGTTGTACTTCTGAGCTACGGGGCGCAGCACCGCATCGGCCTGGATGAGCTTAATCTGCGTAGCCAGGAATTGATCTGAATCATTGGCGTTGGCGCGCGTGGCTTCTTCGCCGATCACCCCCGCGGGCGCCTGCCGGTCGATATCCACCACCACGGTCGATTCGTAAATGGGCGTCATGCGCGACGAGACCACCAGCGTGGCCAGTTCGCACGCCGCCACGAAGGCCAGGATTTTCCAGCGGTGCCGGCGCAACACCCAAAGATGATGCGCGAATGGGGGATTGACGTCTTCGATCTGGGGCTCTTGCGCCGCGATCCAGTTGGGGCAAGCCGGCGGCCCGAGCGTTTCAACCGGAGCGGGCAAGTTACGATGCATGCGTCATCGCCGCCAGATCAGCAGTCCCGAAGTGGTAGCCGCGCCGAACCCGGCGATTCTTTCAAGCGCCGAAACGCTGATCCGCCGCCCCTTGGCATCCGGCACGTAGAGAATATCGTCGCCTTGGAGCGCGACGTCGGGGACTTTGCGCCCGATGATGCGGCTGAGCGCGATGGGAATCTCGTCTTTGTGATCGTCGCCCGGCCGGCGGCGATAAATATATGCCTGTTTGGAGGCGAACGGAATCAGCCCGCCCGCCAGCGCCAGCACCTTCAATACGGAGGTATCGGAGGCGTCTTTCAGGCTGAAAGCGCCTGGATTTTTCACGCTGCCGGCCACGTAGACTTCGCCTGCGACGGGAACGCGGATCTCTTCTCCGCCGGCCAGGCGCGGATTCAGCTTGGGATTGTCACCGGCGAACAGCTCCTTCACGGGGATGCGCTCGGTGGCCGATTTTCCGTCCACGGCGCTGCGCGTCAGCAGAATTTCTGAGCCCGCTTCAGGAGCCAGGCCTTCGGCGCGCGTAATGGCATCGAGCAGCGTAACGTTGCCGAACGCCTGAAAGGTCAGCGGCTTCTTCACCGCGCCCGCCACGCTGATGGGACGGCTCCGGTACTCGGCCATCGTCACCGTGACCACCGGATCGACCAGGACCTTTTCCGCGCGCAGGGCCTCGCCAATGGCGCTTTCGAGCTCGCGCGGAATCAAGCCCGCCGCCGGGATGGCGCGCGTCACCATAGGCAACCGGATCTGACCCTCGGCGCTCACGCGCACGCTACGCGTCAGTTCCGGCGAGCCGTAAACCGTGATGGCTACCAGATCGTCGGCACCGATCTTCTGGGCCGGCAGATTCGCAACGGTGGGGTCCGTGTTCTGTGCCCCGGCGTTTCCGCCGATTCCGAACAAACACACGAGTAACAATAGCGTGCAACGCAAGGGTTTCATGGCTACTCAAAGGACTAGTGGGAGCGATCCTACTGGACTCTCATTCAAATGCGCCATGCACCAAGACTCGCTCCTTCGCGGCGCACTGGAATGATCGGCTCAGCCGCTCGCAAACTGTAGCGCAGGGCTACCGCGTGGTTTGCGGGAGACCTGCGGCCTTTTGCCGGGTCTGAAGAAAAACCCGCAGGTCCCCCACAACCAGGCGTGGCCCGGCACTACGAACCATGCCCGGTGTTCCTCGCCCGCGCCGCCAGCGCACCCAGCATGGCGAACAACAGCAGGGCCAGGGCCGGCTCGCGCAAAGGATAATCCACCAGGCTATGCGCGAAGACCGCCGGGATCCCCACGCCCCACAGCGAATCCGCCGCGGGACGAACGCTCCATACCGCTACTAGTGCCACCAGGCCCAGAAACGGCAGCCCGCCTTCCGCCGCCCACTCCGCCCAATCGTTATGCGCATGGTTGGCCGCAAGCCCGTTGTCAAAACGCGCATACGCCGGATACACGACAGGCCACGTTCCCAACCCGAATCCGTTCCAAGGCCGGTCGGCAATCATGGCGAGCGAGGAGAAAAGCAGCTCGCGGCGCACCCGGTAAGGCTCTGGCTCGCGGAACTTTTCGAGCGTGACCTGCCAGCCCACCACCGCCGCCAGCACCACGCTCAACGCCGCCAGGCGCAACACCGTCTTCCGGAGGTTCACGACCGGCATCAGTCCTCGCCGCCACGCGAGCAGCAGAATCGCCGTCAGTTCCCCCGCCAACAACACCACGCCAGCCCGCGAAACCGCCGTCATCACCGCGGCAAACAACATGGCCGATATCCCGATGTACACGAGCGAGTGCCGCCGCTCCGCCAGCGACTGGTACACGGCCAGCGGAAACACCAGTTCAATGAACGCCGCGCACTGGTTCTTGTAGAGAAACGGACCGAGCGCACGGGCCTCCGCCGTCGGAAACACCCAGAAAACTTTGCCTTCCGAGGTGAAATACTGCACCACCGTGATCAGGCTGACGGCCGCGCCGAACCACAAAACGCCGCGCAGGAAGCGGTTGCGTGTAAGCGTGATGCCGCACACCTCCCGCGCCACCAGAAAGACCGATGCGTTCGCCGTCCAATACAACACGGCCTTCCCGGTCTCGAAGCGATACACGCTCGTGCCCACGGCGAGCTGCCATACGCCCCACGCCGCGAGACCCATGACCGGCAACAGCACGAATTCTGCGCACAACCGCTGACCGGCAACCATCACGCGCGCCACCAGCAGAAACGCCCCGACCTCGACCAGCGCCACCGGCCAATAGCCCTCCGCCCAACACGTAAGAATGCCGGCGAACAGGACGCCGGCCAGCGCGTCCGCCAGCCTTCTGGTCATGGCTCAAACTCGAGCGAGACGGCGGAGAGCGCCACGCGGCCCTCGATCTTCGCCGCGCCGGGTGAGCGCCGGTAATCGAGCGTGAGGCGTGCCAGCGAAACACCGTGTGGAACCGCGAAACGCACGGCACCCGCGGCTTCCTGCTCGCTCGCCAGGTCGGCCGACTCCGACGGTATCTCGCGCCCGGCCATATCCGAAATTTGCCAGCGCACTCCCGACCCCGCTGCCATGCCATCGGTCTGATAGCGGAACCGCAGCCGGTACTTGCGCGCCGGCGCAACCGCCAGATATTGCGCCAGCAGTTCGCAAGCATCCGGCTCATGGCCGTCGAGCGCGATCCACAGCCGCGGCGGCAGTCCTCCGCGTTCCACCTCGACGCCCGCCACCGCCGGCATGCGCCAGTCGAACCCGTGCTGGATGGGCGCGGAAGCAAAGTCGCCGTTCGTGATCCCGGCCGCGGTGAGCGGCGCGAGCGGCCGGTAACTGCGGAGGGTGCGCCAGCATAACGCGTTCCAGGCGTGGATCGCGTGCCCGGCATCGCCCGCGGCAATCAGCCGGTCGCAGTACTCGAGGACCGCGTCCAGATCGCGCTCGCCTCCCAACGCCACCACACGCTCGGTCACCGGCTCGGCCACTGGCGCCAGATTCTCGCGCACCAGAAACTCGAGGTAGCGTGCCTGCACCGCGCCCACATCCGGAATCGCGCGCTCCAGCACCGTCGCCGGATTGCGCGACAGTTTCCAGCAAAGCCGGAATAGCGGCGCCGGATCATGGGCCTTCACATCGCCGATGCGCAGCGCCCGCCGCGCCACCGGCCAGAAGTTGTCGCGCTCATTGCGGCGAAAGTAAAAGTTGGCGAGCGTCCACAGCGTGGCGTACATGCGGTCCACTTGAGCCGCGCGCACGAGATCGGCTTCGGCTTGCGTCGCGCCGCCCGCTGCTTCCACGCGCAGCCCCAGCTCAATCCACGCCGCCGCCATTCGCGGATTCGCCGCCACCGCCCGGCGCAGCTCCGATTCGACAGCCGCGCCATCGCGCCCGCCATCCTGAAGAATCGCCGCGAGCCTGGCGTGATACTCGGCATTCGCAGGCGCAAATTCGACCGCGCGCGCGACCGCGGGTTCCGTATCGAGCCGAAACAGATGATCCGCCCACGCCAGGCGTGCGGACCAGTAGCACCCCGCAGCCAGCGCCGTAAGGCACGCGAGCCGCGCCAGCCGCCGGAGGGCAACGGAAATGGACATGCAATGAGGAGGCGCGCCAGGTTGACGATCCACCGCGCCCAAAGATACAGTAGAAATGTCTTCCCGTTTTTCTCCGAGGTCCCCATCGTCTAGCCCGGCCTAGGACATCGCCCTTTCACGGCGGTAACGGGGGTTCGAATCCCCCTGGGGACGCCAAACACGCGCGTTTTGGCAGCTCCGCCGAGCCACACGACCTTTTATATTGGCTGATAAGTTTCCTTCGACCAGGAGTCGAGTCGGCACCGTAACTCTTACGATCAGCGGCTTCGGAACTCCTGCGGGTTTGGGCCTGCGTGCAAGCCCTGGCGGCGCTTTGACTTCGCTGGACATGCTGGAGCCAATGACTTTTGAATCGGTGATTCGAGGGGGAAAAGGGTCAGACGCAATTCTCCGCAATGGTCATGCCCTCATCACTGCCGACGCTCATCGCCCGGTGAGCACCGGAACTTTGGCGAAGCGCGAATATTGGTCTTGCGTGGGCGGCCGATATGTCAACTGAATAGTCGACGCTGTAAACCTTTCGGCTTACAGTAAAGAATGGTCGGAGGCTTCCGACACAAGGGCTTGAAGAGATCTACCTCCCGGGCAAGACACGCCGGATTAGGGAGGCGTCATGGAGCGAAAGAGCGGATTACCGCCCGCACATCCGGGCGAGATCATTCGGGCGAGATTATTCGGGAAGACATTCTTCCCGCGGTCGGCCTGTCCGTCACCGCCGTCGCGAAGGCCCTTGGCGTATCGCGCCAGATGCTTCATCACATTCTGGCCGAACGGAGGCCCCTGTCTCCCGTCATGTGCCTGAAGATTTCCCGGCTGTTTGGCAGCACGCCGGAATTCTGGATACGGCTGCAAGCGGACAGTTTACACATACTTCTATCACTTTGACTATCCCTCTCCCCCGGCTGCCGTGGTGGAATTCTATCGTGAAAACTACGGTCCGATGTCACGCGCTTTCGCGTCGCTCGACGCGAGTGGCCAGGAAGAACTGCGCAATGAACTCATCGGCTTGTGGTCTGCGCACAATTAGGCCGTCGACGGCACCACGAAGGTCGACGCCGAATATCTTCAGGTGATGGCCATTCGCGTCTGACGAAGAGGTGAAGACCTCGAATCCCCATGGGGACGCCAATTTCGTTCAGAGAATTGCGGCTACTTCGGGCCAGGCCTTGCTGGGCGGTAGCACCTGGGTTACGCGGATTGGCAAGAAAATGCCATCCAAGCGGTTCACGGCGTCGATCGCCACAACGCGAAGCCGGCATAACACTGGCCTGTCGCAGCGACAACGTGAGCACGACCGCTCCCTTACGGCTCAGCAAGGCACATTCCGAGGCGCGGGCGTGAGCAAACGTTTTTCCGATGCTAACGAATTCATTGCGACACTCCACTACCGCTTGCAGGGACCAGGATTTACTCCAGCCTTCACGTCAGTCTTGGTTTTCATTGTGACGATGTCCTTTCGGCGATGAAGTAAGGCAATCCGTATACCACGCCTTGGCCAAGGCAGTGGGTTCCGCCTCTCAACCCGCATCCCGCGATGGTGGTTCGGGATACGCCGCCGCCCAACTTTGCTCACTGCCCCTCGCGTAACGCCGGGTACTAGCCGTTCAGATACTAGAGACTATCCCTTCAGATAGGCTTTGGCAGCTTGCTGGAGGGGATCGCCGTCTCTTCGGGCGCTGTGCGCCACCCGAGATGTCCATTTGGCGCATGGGGTTCCAGCAGGTTAGCCGAAGGCGCTGACAGGCCCGGTATCGAATGGCATACGGCGTGCACTTACCCCCAACGAACGGAAGCAGAAAGCGCAAGGCCGGTAGTAGAAAGAACGGTACTGTCATTTCATCAAAAAGGAACGATCATGGCGACACCGACTGCTGAAAATCCAGTTTTCGTTCGCGGCGACAAGATCGTCCGCAGGCTGGACGACTTTCCAGAACTAATGCAGGCTTTGCGTCGTGGCGATTTGATGACGGGTCGTTTGATTTGTGCCCAGGTATTCGACCTCGGTGGAGTGGAAGTCCCCAATTACAGCAAGCGCAAGACCCCTGAGGTCGCATTCCGGACTTTCGGCGGCGTCGCGGGTTTCGCCGCATGCGCGGCGCGATCTACTTCTTCGGTGGGTTGATCATGATGTGCGCACCCGCCGTTCCCGGGGACATCAGCCAGGGCGCGTTGTCGCTCGCCTTGGTCGACAGCCCCGTGGATTCGGGCGTGGCAAAAGGCGTATAGATGACCCAGCGCAGGTAGGGATCCGTCACCTTGCCGCTGGTGGTGTCGAAGCCGGTTCCGGTAAGGACGTAAAGCGTTCGAGGCTCGCGCGGCATGGAGAGTTTTCCTTCCGCAACCTCCTTCCAGCGGATGTCATTGCGCTTCTGGCCGGTCACCTTCTGAGCCAGAAGTTCACGGCCGCGAGCCATGTATGGCTCGAGGTCGCGATGATAACAGGCGACGCTGAATCGAGTGCCGTTCGGGTCGTTCGCCAGACAGATGAGCTCGTTCTTGCCCTCGCGAAGCGTGACCAGCTTACCCTGCGCGCTGTAGCCGAGCACGGCTGCGCTTTCACGGAACTCCGCAGGCGCAGCGAGTACTGCTGCGGCAATCTGGACCTCCGCGGACGGCACGTCGGCGGCAGCCATCGTCGATGCCAGCGTCGATGTCAGCAGACCCACGCAAAGCATGATCGTCGTCTTCATATCAAATCCTCTCGCTCCGAGTCTCTCATTCGCAGATGGCTCGGCGCTACCGCCACCAGAGCCACAGTACCCGCCTCGCACTTACCTTATCACTATCCCTCCGCCTAGGCCCGCGCTTGATCGATCCAAAGTGTTTCGGACACCGCTTGCTCACGCACGGTCAGCAACTGCCCTGCATTCGACAAGCGCATTCTGAGCCGCGACCGTAAGGAGACGGTACTTTCGCGTTTTTCAACAGGCCCCTGGTGTAGGATGCCAGAGTAAATGAAAATGCCAGTATTGATATCAAAGTCAGAACTGCGGTTCGATGTCTGAGTTCGTGAAAAGACTCGCCACGGTTCTTGTTAGTATTCTGCACTTTTGTCACTGTTGTTGAAATGATCCTACCGGAACTCCGGTCGCAAGTGAAAGACCGCCGAGTGCAGCTGTCGGGGAGCAGCGGGTTTCTACCACTCGGAAGGCGCTCGCTCGACAATTCAGCGCTTGGCCGTGGCGTGATTCGAGACGGTATCCTATTGTGAAAGTCATGCGTATTTGGCAACGGGCTCTTCTCCTGGGCACCGTCCTATCCGCCGCGTGCGGCTCCCGCCACGTTGTGTCCAGCGAGTCGCAACCCCTGACAGCGGCACGCACCGCCGCGGTCGAGCAGGGTGTGCGAGCGTTCGCCCGAGCTGTGGCTCACGACGTCACCCTGGAGGGTCCGGCCGCCTGGCGAAGGCACTTCGCCGAGAGCCCCTCGTTCTTCATGGCCGCGGAGGGCCATCTGGTGTTCCCGGATAGCGCATCCGCGACGGCAGCGATTCAGGATCTCGCGCGCACCATCAAGCAAATCGAGCTGCAATGGGGCGACGATTTGCGAGTAGATCCGCTCGCGCCGGATCTCGCCGTGGTGGCCGCTTCGTACCACGAAGTCCGCGTGAACACCGAAGGGGGCCGTGTGGGCGGGCAGGAAGCAGCTTGCCGCCGAAGAGTCGCGCTTGCCGCCGAAGAGTCGCGCTGGCAGGCGGTGACTTCGGCTGTAAATCGCGTTCTAAGGATGGCTTGATATGTCGTTGTGGTCGCGCATCGCAAATGTGCTTCGTGGCGATCGTTTGAGCCGCGAGATCGACGAAGAACTCCAGTCGCACATCGCAGAAGCCATCGAGCAGGGCCGCGATCCCGTCGACGCCCGGAGAGCGTTCGGCTCCGTGCTACTACGGCGCGACGAGAGCCGCGACATCAGAGTCGTCGCATGGCTCGATTCGCTCCGCGCCGACGCCGTCTTCGGCTGGCGGCAGCTCTGGAAGAACAAGCTGACTTCCGCCGCGGCGATACTGTCGCTCGCGTAAACAGAAGGCGACCTGTATAGCGATCAGCGCATGCATTAATCGCTGTTCTACCAGGTGAAGGCCACCGACCTGGCGATGCTTGTGCTCCCATCGCTGATCATTCTCGCTGCCGCGATACTGGCCGCGCTCCCAGCGGTGATCCATGCAGTGCGAATCGACCCGGCCGCGATGCTCCGCGCCGAATAGACTGCCGGACCGCCGCTTAACAACCCGCCGCGAGCCAGTTCACCGCTGCCACATCTGTTCATATACTCCCTCACCGAACCGCAAGCTATTGAAAACGCATCAGATATCGAAAGATATGTTGACGGTTTACTTGCGTTGCTCCAGCATAAACGGGGGGAGTCACCGCGTCACGGCTGAGGCCGTGAGCGATTCTCCGTTGACGACGGGTTGGCCATGAGCTCACAACAATCGGCTTCTACACAAACGGTTTCGGCTACAGAGGAGAAACGCAACCGCCGACTGCATGAGCGGATTGCCATCAACTGCCAGGTGCATCTCTGCTGGCAGGATGGTCAAGCGAACCGGCTTCTGCCCGCTCGCGCCATAGACATCAGCCGATTCGGCATGCTGGTGGAAGCTGAACGGGCCATCGCGCCGGGAACTTTCATTTCCGTGCAGACCACCTCGTCCACCCTCGGCAAGGCGTGCGTCCGCCACTGCACGCCGCAAGGATTGAAGTACAGGATCGGCCTGCACATGCCGGATCGTTCGGCCCACGGTCTCTAACGCCGGCGCCATCAAGTAGCGGAGCGTCCTGGCTCCCCTATTCTCCCGCAAGCTTCGCGTACACCTGCCGCGCCGAAGAATATAGCGCCAGCATGGCGTCGCGGTCGGCCGGCGCGCGGAATTCCGGCAGATTCCGGTAGAACGCCATATCGCGATCGATCCAATCGATGAAAAATTGCGCGTCCTGGCGCACCATGCCGGCATCACCCGGAAACTCGGCATACACGGGACTGGTGTGCCCGAAACGGATTGCCCGATCTGGCTTCTCGAATGCCCGGGCTGCGAACCAGCCGGTCTCTCCGATCTCGGTGGTGAAATCGGCCTCCAGCTTGCCTGTGCCCTTGACCGTCCGAATGGTCTTGCCTTTGAACAGCACTTCCAGACGGTCCATAGGGTTCAAAGATGATGCCTCGGCATGAATCCGGACGCGGCGCGGGCCCTTTTGGCCGAAACGCAACACGCCGCCGGGATCGGCGCCGTCTACCGTCAGGAAAAGGATGGGGCCGTTGGTGGCGAAGCTGCGCCCGGCTTTGAGCGCGCGAAACCAGTTGTCGTAGCTGAACGGGCCATTCAGCTTGACGTAAACGCGGTTATATCCGAGCGGCGCCGCTTTCACACCCGAGGCGCTACCCGCCGACACCGCCAGCCGGAATCCGCAGTTCAGAAAACGGTAATACACTTCCATGGCCCAGAGCGGCATGCCGGCGGGCGTGTTGAATTCCGGGCGGTCCTTCGGAATCATTCCCCAACTGTTCGTCTCCGTCTCCACGCCCTGCCGGCTGAAATGGTTGTGCACGATGCCCGCAAAATCGACCTGGCCGAGGGCCACGAGCGCCGCCGCATCCCGCCACACGATCTTCTCGGCGTCCACCCAGCCTCCCTGCGCGTGCGCCAGCTTCGTGAACGTGTCGTTCGGCGGATAGAGCAGGTAGCCCGCGAACGGAATTCTTGAGTGCAAACCTACCAGGTCCACCGCGCCCGGCCCGTTTTTCAGCCGCTCCACTTCTTTGTCGAGGACGCTGTAAGCGTGCGTGGCATCCACCTGGCGGATGGCATCGGTGGTTTCGGGCGGCGTGGAATTCTGCCCGTTCTCCCAGATCCAGTCGGCGAGTGTGGGGGCGAGATTCAGATCTTCGGCGAGCAGCAGAAGCGGCACCTCCTCAGGCCGGCGGTGATTGTGGAGGTCGCCCGAATACCAGCCCAGCCGGTTCATGTCGATCCAACGACTTAGCTCGACCCGAATCTTTCTCTCCTCGCCCGCCCGTGCGTCAAGTGTCTGGCGGAACGGCCGGTATTCCAGCCCGCGTTCGGCGATCAGGGTATAACTACCGGCTGGTACATGAATCTCGAAGCCATTCTTGACGACGAAATGTTTCTCTTCTCCTCGCACGTACCGAATGGCCCCGTCGGGAGCCCACGATTTGCCGTTGCTGTCGTCGAGGTAAAACCTTGTTGGCTGCACAGTCTCCACGCTGAGCTTGAAATCACCCTCCGCCGCGACCGCGCAACCGATGAACAGAGCCGCGATCGAGAACACTCCGATCTCTCCGCGCCGGCATTCGAACCACATCTCTCGCATGGTTGTCTCATTATCCTGTAGACCGAGCCCCCAGGACTGCGTCGCAAGTTGCTTGCATGGTGGCGCAGGCTTCAGCCTGCCGCGCCGGCACTCATGCCGGCGCACGGCTGCGAACACAAGCGTCGAAACGAGTCTCGACCCCTGCGCCACGTTCTATGAAGCGAGTTGGTCGTTGGATTACAAGTCGGGACGTTGTCTGCCATTGACGGTTGGGCGCCCTTGTAGCGCAGGCTCACGCCCCGTTTGCGGGAACCTGCGACTTTTCCGGTACCACCCAGCTAGTCCGCCGCAGGTCTCCACAAAAAAACGGGTAGCCCTGCGCTACAAAATGCTTGCGTGCAAGGCTATTTCCGAACCACGACGCTACCGTCCGCCACTCTTCCCGCCACCGCTCGCGCTGTTGACATACTCCGCCGCCAACTCGGGCGCCTCCATGGGTATGAAATGCGAGTGCGGGACCACCACATCCCGGCCCTGGCGGAAGCGTGCGGCGAGATCGGGCGCCGTTAGGGACGCCGTCATGTCCATCGGGCCTCCCGCCGGCATGAAACGCGGCGCGCGGATCACGGTGACGGGCACGTCGATCTCGCCGAGCTTGTCATTAATGTTCGCGTCATCCAGCGGGCTGGCTTCGTAAATGGAAGCTTCGATCTCGGGCGGGCAGGCCAGCACGTAACCTTTGCCATCAGCGGCCGGCACGAGACCGTAGTCGCAGTAGTCGCGCAGAACGGCTCGGTCCCAATCGCGAAACGGCAGGCGATCCTGGAAGCGCTCGAACATCTCGTTCGGCGATTCCCAGCGGTCGCGGCGCTTGCGCGCGAAGTGCGGTTCCCTTGGACATCCTGTGTAAAGCGCGGGCGGCATGATCACCGGATCGAACAGAATCAGCTCGGCGAATGCCTCGGGCACGATCGTCGCCGCGAGCGCCAGCGAGTAGCCGCCCATGGAGTGGCCGACGCCCGTCGCACCGCGCAAGCCGAGTGCGCGCGCGAGGGCCGCGGTATCTTCGCCGAAAATGTGCCAATGGTACGACGATTCGGGCTTGGCGCTGAGGCCGTGCCCGCGCATGTCGAAGGCCACCGAGCGGCGGCCGGGAATCCGCGCGATGATCTGGTTCCACGTGCGCGCGTGCAAGCCGGTGGCGTGAGCGAAAAATACCGGCGGCTCAGTGCCGCTTCGTTCCCAGACGGCTAGCCGGACGCCGTTGGCCTCTGCGAATTCGGGACCCCCCAGAATGGTCGGGCGCTCGGTCACACGTCGCGCGGCACCACGTAAGGCTCCCGGTAATTCCGCGTCAGCAGCGCGTTGGCCTCTTCGTCGCCGAGGAAGCGGCCGCTCGACTGGTTCATCCGCAGCGTTCGGCCCACGCGGTAGCTGATGTTCGCCAGATGGCAGAAGGCCGCGGATCGCGCGCCGATCTCGATCTCAGCGTGCAGCAGCTTGTAGTCGCGCGCCCGGATGGCGTCGAAGAAATTCTTCATGTGCGGCGTGGTGGCGTCTCGCTCCTTCTCCTGCGCCTTCTCGTCCATCACCTTTTCGTATCTCTCCGCACTACCGGCGCCCGCGCCCCTGGCTGCCTCGCCGCTGATGTTGGCCCCGGTACTCTTTACCACCTGGAAACTGAGGTGATCCACCACCATGAAACCGCCATCTCCGAAAAACATGTTGCCCACGTAGTTCGCCCCGCGCATACCGCCCAGGCCTTCAGGCGGCGTCGGCAGGTTGCGCGTGTCGAAAGTGATTTGCGCGTCGCCGAAATCGAGCGTGCTCTGCTCCGTGTTAGGCGTCTCCTGATCGTCTTTCCAGGCGAACTTGCCGCCGGTGGAAGAGACCGACGCGGGCCAGCCAGTGCGGCCCAGCCCCCAAGCGCAAATATCCATCTCGTGCACGCCCTGGTTGCCGATATCGCCGTTGCCTGTGTCCCAGAACCAGTGCCAGTTGTAATGGAAGCGGTTGGGATTGAACGGCCGCATGGGCGCCGGGCCAAGCCAGGTGTTGTAATCCACCCCGGCTGGAATGGGTCCGTCGGGCTGACGGCCAATCGACTTGCGCCGCTTGAAGCAGAGTCCGCGCGCCAGATAAACCTTGCCGATGGCGCCTTCATGCAGCAATTGCATCGCCCGGATTTTGTGCTCCGTGGTGCGGCTTTGCATGCCCACCTGCACCATGCGGTTGTACTTGCGCGCCGCTTCCACCATCTTGCGGCCTTCCCAAATTTCGTGGCTCGCGGGCTTTTCGACATACACATCTTTGCCCGCCTGGCAGGCCCAGATGGTGGCCAGCGC
>JBGPKX010000020.1:0-28943 GCA_041486185.1 Bryobacteraceae bacterium
ATCAGGTTGACTTGCTCGGCGGCTTCCTCGACGTCTTCACGGCCGATCCCTTCGGTGCCCAACCGGATGTTTTCTTCGATGCTGCCGCTGAACAGGTACGGATCTTGCAGGACCACGCCGAACTGCCGCCGAAGCTCGAGCGGATCGACTTCGCGAATGTTCAAGCCCCCGATGCGAATGGCCCCGCGCTGCACGTCGTAAAAGCGCAGCAGCAGGCTGATCATGGTGGTCTTCCCCGCCCCGGTGTGGCCCACGATGGCGATGGTCTCACCCGGGGCGATCGCGAAGCTCACGTCGCGCAGCACCCAGTCTTCCTCTTTGTAGGCAAACCAGACGTGGTCGAATTCAATGCCTACAGCGGACCGGGGCACGAGGCGCGGCGAAGCGGGCGGCAGAATCTCGGCCGGCGTATCGAGCAACTTGAACACACGCTCCGACGATGCCATGGCGGATTGCAGGATGTTGTACTTCTCGCTCAAGTCCTGGATGGGGCGGAAGAAGCGCATGCCGTACTGGAGAAATGCCACGATGACGCCGAGCGTCATGGCGTGCCGTCCCACGCGCCAGCCGCCATAGGAAATGATGGACGCCAGCGCCAGCATCCCCAGGAACTCGACGATCGGATAGAACCAGCCGTAGGCGGTGATGGTGTCCTTGTAGGCGTCCATGTGCTGGCGGTTGATCACATCGAATTCTTTGCCGCTTTTGCGCTCGCGATTGAACAGTTGCAACACAGTGATGCCGACAATGTGCTCCTGCAGATATGCGTTGATGCGCGCGATGGCGACGCGGATACGGCGGTAGCTGAGAGCTACCGTACGCCGGAACTGCACCGTGGTCAGGATGACGAAGGGCATCACGGCCAGCATGATGGCGGTGAGCGCGGGACTCAGCCGGAACATGATGGCGATAATGAAGGCGAGCGTCAGCACGTCGCCCAGGATCGTCACCAGGCCGGAAGCGAACAGCTCATTCAGCACTTCAACGTCGGTTGTTACACGTGTAACCAGCCGGCCAATGGGATTGCGATCGTAGAACGAGATATCCAGCCGCTGCAGATGCGCCATCAGCTCGCGGCGCAAGTCGAACATCGCCCGCTGTCCGATGTACTGCATGATGTACGCCTCCCCGAACGCCGAGAGAAAACCGCCCACCAGCACGCACAGGTAGAGCAGCGAAACTTGCGTAAGGCCGAGCCAGCGGTCGGTTGAAAGATAGTCATCGATAGGCGTAGTGATTTGCTTGGGGACCGGCACCAGATACCGATCCACGGCGATTTTGGTGAGCAGCGGCCCGCACACCTGGAGTGCGGAGTAGATGAACAGGAACACGAGGGACACCGCGATAGGCAGGGCGTACGGCCGCAGATAACCAAGCAGCCGGCGCATCAGGCGCGCGTCGTAAGCTTTTGCGAGGACCTCTTCTTCCACTTCTCTTAGCCTATCAGCAGGAGAGGCGTTCATGCCCGTCTCTTAGGGTGGTGGGACAGTCCGATGGACAGGCCCGCGTGCCCCTCCTAACTTTGAAAGAAATCTCCAGTCTTGAAAGGAAACCCCTTCCGGCGGCATTTCGTCTACAGCGGACAGGCACTCTGAGGCTGGCGCAGGCGTCTAATCAGTAGCCGCAGCCGCTGTCAGTAAAGGAGACGACGATGAGGTCAAAAGGGACACGTGTGTTCGCGGCCGGCGTGGCTGCGATGGCAATCGGAATTTACGCCCAGCGAGGTTTTTCCGGAAGTACAATTCAGCCGAAGAATGACGCGGCTGCCATTGCCGTGGAGAAAGGCGCGGCATGGCTGGTTTCCGTGCAGGGGCACGACGGCGGCTGGGGTCAGGATGGCGGCGAGACGTCTTACGTGCGGCAAGGGGAGCATCTGGAATCGAACGGCAACGACGTCGCGAATACCGCCGTGGCAGCGACTGCGCTTTTGCATGCGGGCAACACGCCAATGAACGGTCAGTACCGCGTGGCCTTGCAGCGCGCAGTGAACTTCATTCTGCGTCATGTTGAGGAGAGCCCGGCCGAAGGACTCGTGGTCACCGATCTCAACGGCACGCAGATCCAGCGCAAGCTGGGGCCCTTCATCGATACCTTCCTGAGCTCCAAACTGCTAGCCGAGCTGGATGGCAATATGGGCGATGCGCGGCTGAACGCGCGCGTGCGGCAGAGTTTGCAGAAGTGCGTCGCTAAGATCGAAAAGAACCAGCTCAAAGACGGCAGTTGGAACGTAACGGGCGGTTGGGCTCCGATTCTGGGAACCTCCATGGCATCGCGGAGCCTGTATATCGCTCAGCAAAAGGGAGTGGCGGTATCGCAGATGGCGATGAACCGGGTCGATGAGTACACGCAGAAGGGCGCCCAGCCGGCGACCCCAGGTCCTGGCGTTGGAGGCCGGGGAGTCGAAGCTGGCGTCGTCACTGGCGCGCTGATGGCGGATGCAATGTCGGCAGGAGTACCGCTATATAAGAGCGCGCAGACGCTCGAGCAGCTCAGCCGGACGGAAGCGGACCGTAAGAAAAACGCTCCGCAGATCAGGGCCATTACCAAGGAACTCGACAACGCCCGCTTTGTAAGCGGCTTCGGATCCATCGGCGGTGAAGAATTTTTCTCTTATCTGAACATCAGCGACGGTTTGCACCGCGCCGGCGGCGCCGAATGGGAAAAATGGAACGGCGACATCAAAAAGAAACTCATCACGCTGCAGAACGAGGATGGCACGTGGGCCGGCCAGCACTGCATCACGGGCCGCGTGGCGGTAACGAGCGCGGCCATTCTGCTGCTGCAGGCCGACCGCGACCCGATGCTGTTGCCCGCCCGCGCGAGGAAGAACTGAACTCCGAAGGGGCATGATTCATGTGGCGGCGTTGGATTCTGCTCCTTGTCCTCGTGGAGGCCGGCTGTTTTTCTCACAAACCGCAGCCGGCCCTGGCGAGGGCAGCCGAGTATTTGTGGACCCAGCAAGCGGAGGACGGCGGATGGCACAGCCATACGTACGGACTGCTGCGATCCGGACAGTCTCTGACGCCCTTCGTGCTGGAAGCGCTGCTCGAGATTCCCGACGACGTCTATCCACGGCCCACCGCCAGAGTGGACCGTGCGATCGCGTTCATCCGGCGCAACACGCAGCCGGATGGCGCACTGGGCATGATGGACCCGACGATTCCCGATTATCCGAACTATTCGACGGCTCTCGCGGTAAGCGCGCTCTCGCGGGCGCGGCGGCCGGGCTGGGAAGAACAAATCGCGCCGATGGTGGCTTACCTGCGAAAGCAGCAGTTCACGGAACAAAATGGCTGGCAGCGCAAAGATCCGGCCTACGGAGCCTGGGGCATGGGTGGAATTCCGCGAACGCCGCCGAACACCGGCCACGTGGATCTCTCCATGACGCGGCATGTGATCGAAGCGTTGCGCGCCGCGGGTATGCAGGCCTCAGATCCCGCGATTGAGAGGGCAGGGGTGTTCGTTGAACGCTGTCAGAATCTCGATACCGGGCACGCCACCGATGTCGACGGCGGCTTCTTCTTCTCGACCACAGAATTCGAAACCAACAAAGCCGGTCACGATGGCAAAAGATTCCGGAGCTACGGCACCACCACGGCCGACGGCGCGCTGGCCCTGCTGGCGATCGGACGGCTGCCCGGAGACCCGCACGTGCTCGCCGCGCGGCAGTGGCTGACCAGCCATCATCGCGATATGGAAGTACCAGGATTCACCGGAGCAGCGTATCACCGCTGGCCTCGAGGGTTGGCTTTTTATTACGCTGCTGCCAGCGCTCAGGCGTTTCGCGCACTACAGGTGAAGATGGGTCCCAGTGTGGTTGACGGATTAAAGCAGACGCAGCGCGCCGACGGAAGCTGGGTGAATCCGGAAAACCTGGTGAAAGAAGACGACCCGCTCATCGCCACGCCGTTCGCAGTTCGGGCGATGGTGGCCTGCTGCGGGAATAACGAAAGCACATCCGCTCCCTAGCTGTCACGGCTCGCAAGGCGCATTCCGAGCCGCGCGCGTGAGCAAGCGGTTCCCGACGTTTACATAAGCTAATCGTAAGTCAGGTTGTTTATCCGGGCAGATGGCCCGGGACTTGCCAGAGCATTGCTGGTTGCAGGCTTCACCACGAAGGCAATCAGTCATGCCACGGAATCCTTGGTTCACCGGGCGGCAGTTTAGCTTCGGCGCCGCTTTCGCGAACAGCCTCAGATCGTTAACGCTGCTATCTCTTCCGCTGCTGTCACCTGTTCTTGGCAGCCCTCTGGTGAAATCCGTCGTGGTTGTGGGAGCCAGCGTTCCAGTGAATTTGGGGACACAGGCGGGCCAGCCGTACGACGACCGCGCCATCGAGAAAGACGTCCGCACGCTCTGGAGTAAAGGCGGTTTCGCGGACATCCTCGTCGAGACGACTGAAGAAACCGAGGGGACGACGGTGGTGTTTCACATCACACCGGAACCGAACCTGCGATTGCGTTACGTGCGGATCGAGCCGTCCAGCTTTGGGCTGCATCCGAAAGTCACAGAAGGCACGCCCGTGAGCCGGCTTCGCGCGCACGAAATCGCCATCGAGGCGCGAAAGCGGCTCAAGGCGGAGGGTTACCTCAACGCGCAGGTCGACTATGATCTGGTGCCTGTTTCGAAGTACGTGGTCGATGTGCGGCTCACGGTCCGGGAAGGTGACGCGGTGGACGTGAGGGCGGTCGCGTTCGTGGGAGATCCGGGGCTGGATGTGAAAGAACTGCGCGGCGCACTACGCAACACGCGGATCAGGCGCGTGGTTCCTGGAATTCCGGGACTCTGGGCCGGATGGCGGATGCTTCCCGCCTACAACGCGGACGCGATTGACGCGGACCTCAACCGTCTTCGCTCCTTGTATCTTTCGAAGGGTTACTTCGATGCCCGCGTGCGCTTGGCCGGCACCGAGATTCAAGGCAAATCCGCCTTTGTGAAACTCGACGTGCAGTCCGGTGCGCGATACCGCGTCCGGGAGTGGGCCGCTTCCGGCCCGGGCATCGCAAACGCGCAGGTCCATCCCGGCGATGGCGTGATGCCCATGAGCGCCTTGTGTTCCTGCCTGCTTGCGGGGCGGCGTGACGCCGAGCGCCGAGGAATTCTTGATTTCTCGGCCAAGCTGGCTATGCAGCGCGTCGATGCGGGATCCGGCGCTTCGCCCGTGGCGGACCTGACGGCCACCATGGCCGAAGGGCAGCCGTACCACGTCGGAAGAATCGAATTTACAGGCAACCGTCATTTCCGCGACGCCACGGTGCGCCGCAATTTTCTGCTCGACGAGGGCGATTGGCTTGACCGGCGGCTTCTCCGCAAGAGCATCGCACGGCTGAACCAAACGATGCAGTTCGAGCCAGTCGATGTAGGTTCAATCGGCATCCATCCCCACACCAAGACCGGTGACGCCGATGTCGACATCCGCCTGACGGAGCGCAATCGACGCGCCTGGTCGATCTCAGGCCCCATAGGGCCGGTGAGCTTTGCTGGGCCTCTACAAGCCTCGTTGAGCTCGCGTCTGCCGCCATGGGGGCGAGGTCTGTTTGAGCTTTCCACGTATGCCGCGTCCGTCACCTTGCTTGCGTTTGCGCACCCATTGCTGCCGTTTCTGTCGCTCACTTCGAAGAGCCCTTGGCTGCCGATACTGGCGCTCGAACGGCCGTTTACTCCGGGCGAGGGATGGAGATCGGGATTCGTGCTGGCCCCGCAGATGGCGTGGCGGCCGTTGACGCTGAGCTACGCGACATCACAACTTCAGCATCGCCTCTTGCCAACGCTTGCCGGCGATCGCGGCTTAGAGCCGGAGTTGCCGGTCACGATGGAACGTCCCCAAGGAGATACGATGTTGTTCTGCGAACCCCCAAAGCCGCGATTCGCTAAGCTGCGCGTCACTGTCGCGATGCTCATTCAATTCCTGGGCCGTTGACGAAGAAGCCGGGCGTCGGACGATTCGGCGCGTGAAGCACCATTTCCACGCGTCGCCACCTGTGAAATAATTCAGCATTCAGCCCAGAGAGGATTTTCCGTGGACAGACGACAATTTCTGACTTCATCATTAGGCGCCTCGGCGCTCACCGTTGGGACATCGGCCAGATCGATGCACGCCGCTCCGCAAGCCGCCGGCGGCAAAGGCCGCGAGTATTACGAGCTGCGCCGTTACCAACTGCAATCGGGACCGCAGCATCCGCTCGCCGATGCTTACTTCCGCGACGCGCTCATCCCGGCGCTGAACCGGCTGGGTATCAGCCCGGTCGGCGTATTCAGTATCGATATCGGCGAGGGAAGCCCTTCGCTCACCGTGCTCATGCCGAGCGCGTCACTCGAGACCCTGGTCACAGCCGAATTCCGCCTGGAGCAAGACGCCGAGTATCTCAAAGCCGGCGCGCCGTTCTTGAATGCGCCCGCCAAACAGCCTGCGTACGTGCGCATGGAAAGTTCTCTGATGCTGGCCTTTGAGGGAATGCCGAAGCTCACCGTTCCTAGGGCTACCGCCGAGCACGGCGCGCGCGTGTTCGAACTTCGCACTTACGAAAGTCCCACCGATCAGGATCACAAGAGAAAAGTGGAGATGTTCAATAGCGGCGAGTTTGACATTTTCGAGAAGGCCGGATTCTGGCAGGTGTTCTACGGCGACACCGTCGTTGGCTCGCGCATGCCGAACCTCACCTACATGATTGGCTTTCCCGACCTCGCGGAGCGCGCCAAAATGTGGAAGGCTTTCGGGTCGGTGCCGGAATGGAAGAAGCTCAGCGGTTCGGCGAGGTACAACTTCGAGGAGATCGTCTCCAACATTACCAACGTGATCCTGAGCCCCACAGCGTATTCTCAAATCTGAGCATGGGTGTCGATAGCCGCGACATGAAAAAGCTAACTCTTATTGTTTTGATCACGCTCGCCCCGTTGGCGGCGGCTGACCAGGGCTGGGTTTCGCTGTTCAATGGCAAAGACCTGACCGGCTGGAAGCCCAATGAAAACGTCGAGACCTTTTCCGTCAAGGATGGCGCGATCGTCTCACACGGGCCGCGCAGCCACTGCTTTTACGTAGGCGATTTTCACGACCGCAGCTTCAAAGATTTCGAGCTGATGGTCGACGTGATGACCCTGCCAGGCTCAAATGGCGGCGTCTACATTCAAACCGAATATCAGGACCAGGGCTGGCCCGGCAAAGGCTTCGAAGTGCAGGTGAACAACACCTACAAAGGCGATCCGCGCCGAACGGGGAGCCTGTACGAGGTGAAAGACAATGGCGCGGAAGTGGCCAAGGACAACCAGTGGTTCACCGAGGACGTTATCGCCAAGGGCGACACCATCACCATCAAAGTGGATGGCAAGCTTGTGGCGCAGTGGACGCAGCCGGCGAACTGGGCGGGCACGAAAGATTTTCCTGGCCGGCGCATTGGCGCGGGAACCATTGCGCTGCAAGGGCACGACGCAGGCAGCACGGTTTACTACAAGAACATCCGCATCAAGCTGCTGGACTAGGTTCCGACATCGACGCGCCCTTGACGGTCGACGCCGCAAGCGCCAGCCACGCTACCAAAGTTGCGAATTTTTCGTCCTGGCGCCAGGGTGGACCGAGGGCGCGCCCGAGTTCGGCCAAGCGTCCTTCTACCTCACGCGCCGTGATTCCGAGGTCAGTGGTACAGCGGTCGAGGAGTTCGCGCTCCTTCACTCCCAGGACGGGAAATCCGTGTTGCGCGCTGGCGCGTGTCAGAACATCGCGGAACATTTCACCCTCGGCCGTATGGATTAGCGCATGTGAGGCCAGCACGCTGGCTAAGGCAGGCAAAGGCCGCGCAGCGCTGCGCAGGAGACCACAAGCTTTGACCCGGTAGCCCTGCTCCCGCAGCTTGTCGACGGTTGCCTTCAGCGCGTCCTGGGCCATGCGCTCACTTGAGTCCAGCCGGTCATGCAGGAATCGCTCCGCTGCTTTAGACTCCATCTGTTCCGCGGCGTGATACGGCTGCACGGATCCCGGAATGACCGGATCGGCCAGTTCGATACGCCTCCGCTCGAGGATATTTGGCGAATTCAGCGGTCCACAGACGGCAACGAGCGCTGCCCATCCCGAGTGGGGGCGGAAGCCCAGCGCGGCGTCGAAGGCGCCCTCACTCGCACCGGATTTCGGCTTCACCACCATGGGAACCGACGAAGTGTATCACGGGTTCCTGCGACACGCTATTACGACAAACGTTACGCGAGCGCGTGTTGCGCTCTAGCCCTGCAGGTACCGCCGCAGATCGTCCGGCCGGAAGCAATGCGCCAATGCGGTTTCGCGCGTGATGCGTCCCGCGCGCGCCATCTCGGCCAGCGACTGTTCCATGGTGATCATCCCCTCCGCACGCCCCGTCGAGATCGCCGTGTAAAGCTGGTGGTCCTCGCCTTTCCGAATGAGATTCCGGACGGCGTGCGTGCCCATCATGATCTCGACCGCGGGATAACGCCCGCCTCGATCCGCGGCCGGAACCAGTTGCTGCGCGACGATGGCGAGGAGGGCGAGAGAAAGCTGCTGCCGAATTTGCGGCTGGTTGCCGAGCGGGAACGAGTCCAGAATGCGCGAGATGGCTTGCGAGGTGTCGTTGGTGTGCAGCGTGGAGAGCACCAGGTGCCCGGTTTCCGCGGCTGTCAGCACCGTCCCGATGGTCTCGACATCGCGCATCTCGCCAACGAGGATCACGTCCGGCGTCTGGCGCATGATGCTGCGGACCGAACTGGCAAAGTCGGGGGCGTCGTGCCCCACCTCGATCTGCTCGACGATGGAATTGCGGTTGCTGTGCACATATTCGACCGGATCTTCGATGGTCACAATGTGATCGCGCCACTGGGTGTTGATGACGTCGATCAGCGCCGCGAGCGTGGAGCTCTTGCCGCAGCCCGTCGATCCCGTAATCAGCACCAGACCCTGGCGAGCTTCGGCCAAACGCTGCAGCGCCGCCGGCAAGTGCAGCGATTCAAGAGTCGGGATGCGCGCCGGCAGCAGCCGGACACTTCCGGCGAGCGTGCCCCGCTGATGGTGCACGTTAGCGCGAAAGCGCCCGATAGAATCGCGCGAAAAACAAAAGTCGATGGATTTGTTCCGCTGGAGTTCCTGGTACTGCTTCGGCGTCAGCAGCGGCAACAGCAGGTTGCGCGTATCGTCGGCGCCCAGAGCGGGCCCGGCGGCCGGCGTAAGCTTTCCGTCCACGCGCAAGGCCACCGGCGCACCGGAAATCAGGAGCAGGTCCGAAGCGCTGCGCCGTGCGGCGTGCGCCAGCAATTGGTCGAGCGTAGCCGTGCCTTGGGGCAGCGTCTCCGGCTGCGCGGCGCGCGCTCCCGGGGCAGCGCGGTTCAGCTCGGCGACAATCGACGCCAGTTCATTGTCAAAAGGGGGCATATCACCATCCGATGGCGGCTCGCTCTCCGGCATCGGCTCCCGTCAACAGTTAACCGCAACGGCGTGCACCCGGGCAAGTGGATATGCTGTTGAGGAGGAACTCGCATGGCCTCGAATGAACCGAAGGAACGCCTTCACGATCACGCTCTAGGCATGGACGAGCGCATATCCCGGCGCGATTACCTGAATTCCGCGCTGCTCGCCTCCGGCAGCTTGCTGCTCGGCGTCGCGTCTCCCCTGGACTTGCTCGCCCAGTCCGATTGGGACGGCTACGGCGGAGTGGGCGATTACGCCACCGCGAACGGCAACACCTTCGAAATCATGACCGAGGCGCACAAAATTCGCGATCGCGCCTTCGAGCCTCTGCCGGCGGATGTGGCCGATACCGGCGAGCAGTTCGACTGCGTGGTGGTAGGCGGCGGCATCAGCGGCCTGGCGGCAGCGCTGTTTTTCAAACGACAGGCGGGAGCAAATCGCACGTGCCTCGTGCTCGAAAACCATACCATCTTCGGCGGCGAGGCGCGGCGCAATGAATTCATCGTGGACGGCCAGCGGTTGATCGCGCACCAAGGCTCGGCCATGTTCTTTCCACCGCTCCCCGGCACGTTTCTCGCCGATTTCTATCAGTCGATCGGCATCGATCGCTGGCAATTTCCGTATCAAAGCTGGAGCGGCAGCGATGCCGAAATTCCCCTGGGGCGCACGTCATACACAAATGGAGGCAAGAACTCGGGCTTCTACTTCGGTGCAAAATTCGGGAAAGAATCCGGCCAATGGCTGATCGATCCCTGGGGCAAGAAACTGGAGGGCGCTCCCATTTCCGAGCACGCCCGCCGCGAACTTCTCGAGATGCACGGAGTAGAGCACAAACTGCCCAAGCAGCACGGCGACGCCATTTCGCGGCATCTCGATAGCATCACGCTCGAGCAGGACCTGATGGAGACTTACGGCCTCAGCCGCGAGACGGTGCGCACGTTCCTCTCACCGGTAGCCGGAGGCGGCTCGGGAGTCGGCGCCGACGTGCTCTCGGCTTACGCGGAATACGCCGCCGACGTCCTGCTGCCCTGGGATTACGGAAAAGGCGCGCAGATGTTTCCCGGCGGCAACGCTGGAGTCGCCCGGCACATCACAAAAGCGCTGATCGCGGACGCCATCCCCGGCGACACGACGCTCGAATCCGTCTGCCGGTCGTCAGTGAACTTCCCTGCTCTCGACCGCACCGGCCAGCCGTCGCGCATCCGCCTGCGCGCGACCGCTGTCAGAGTCCAGCATGAGGGCAACCCGGAACAATCGAAGTTCGTCAAGATTGTCTACACGCAAGGCGGAAAACTGCAAAGCGTACGCGCGCGCAGCGCGATCATGGCCGGCGGAAGCTGGACCACCAAGCACATCGTCAAGGGCCTGCCGGTCTCGCACCGCGACGCCTATGCCCAGTTCTACCGCGCGCCTTGCCTGATGGCCAATGTTGCGCTGCGGAACTGGCGGTTTCTGTACAAGCTCGGCATCAGCGAGGGCCAATGGTTTGAGGGCATCGGAAATTATTTTGCACTGCGAAAGATGGCCACGTTCGGCGCGGTATCTCCCACTGTGTCGCCTGATTCCCCGGTCGTGCTCACGCTGAAGATCCTGTTCTCCTCACCCGGCCTTCCGATTGGCCAGCAGGTCGCACAGGGCCGCGTCGAACTGGCCTCGACGCCATTCCGCGAGTACGAGCGCCGCATCCGCGAGCAATTCAATATGATGTTTTCGAGCGCGGGTTTCGATGCCCGCCGCGACATCGCCGGCATCATCCTGAACCGTTGGGGCCACGCCTACCTGAGCGCGCAGCCCGGCTTCTTTTTCGGCGCAGACGGACAACCCGCGCCCGGTGAGGTGTTGCGCACCACACCCTTCGGCCGCATCGCCTTCGCCAATTCCGATGTCACCGGCATCATGGACCACCGCGCGTCCATTCAGGAGGCGCATCGGGCGGTGGGGCAGGTCGTGGAGCGGATTTCGGCATAGCTCGGCGGCGCGGGCGGCAAGATTTGTAAGTTTGAGTACGGCCTTGCCAAGAATTTACACCGTGATCGACCCGTGACCTTGCGACCGCTATCCACGTCCATTAACTTGGTTGAATACGTATACCCCTTAAGGAGGAACGTCACCAATGAAGAAGTTGGCCATATTGACCGCCGCGGCTTCGATGCTTTCTGTCGCGGCTTTCGCTGAGACTCTGAATGGAACTCTGGTGGATGTGATGTGCAAGGACAAGGATCTGGCCGGGCACACCACCAAGTGCGCGCTGGGCTGCGCCAAGAGCGGCTTCGGACTCGTTACGGGCGAGGGAAAATTCTTGAAGTTCGATGAAGCCGGAAACACCAAGGCGCTGGCCGCACTCAAGGCAACTAAAAAGGAGAGCGATCTGAAGGCCAAGGTTGAGGGTACCGTGGACGGCGATAGCGTTCAGGTCAGCTCGGTCGAGATTCAGTAGGAAAACGAACCAAGGCGGGACGTCACGTTTACAACCCACAGGGCTGTGGGTTGTAAACGCCGCTACCAACTGTCTTGAACGCCGGCGTGCGGTTTGCCTGACTTGGAATCGTCCTGCACGCTGGCCAGCGACTGCTGGCATGTCACGCAATATTTGGCCCACGGCAGCGCTTGCAGCCGTTTGGGCGGAATCGGCTCGTCGCAGCCCATGCAGATTCCATAATCTCCCGCCTCAATGCGATCCAGTGCTTCCTCTATTAACTTTAGTTGTACATAGTCCAGGCTGTTCAGCCGCAGCGAAATGAACTCATCGTGCGAGAGCTGCGCCTGGTCTTCTTCCGCCACCCTACCCATCTTGGCCAGAGTGTCGAACTTGATGCCCAGGCCGGCCATCACGTTCTCCCGTTTCTCCAGCAGCACTTTGCGATAGGCCGCGGGTTTGACCGTCCCCTCCGGCGCTTTGGCCCGTTTCATAGCGAGCTCCTTTCTTCTGTCTGGCGAATGTTAACGACTTCGTGGAATAGCGCGCGGCGCCGAAGGCAAGTGGCGCCAAATTCGGCGAGCGCCCCGGGCGGGATCGCCCCGCCAGACTATGGTTAGAAAAAGGTACCAGAAATCTCAGGGAAATGACAATAGTTTTCTAAGGAATTTCCGATATATTTTTATGGGGAACTTCCGAAGGTACGGGATAAGTCTTGTAACATCAACTGCTCAGAGGGGGTAAAACGGCCTCGAAATGGCTCGCTGTTCATGCGCGCGTCGCGTTCGGACGGGGGCATAGAGCGCAATTGTTCGAACTCGCGCCGTACTATCGGACGGCGATCCTCGGCCAGCGAATTGAACTGGCGGAAGAGCTCCCGAGCGTGGGTTTGCTGCTCCGGCGGCAACTGGCTGAAGGCTTGATAACGCTCGCGCAACTGCTGCTTTTCCGCCGGCGGCAGGTTGCGAAACTGCTGCAGTTTTTGTTGCAGCTCGCGCCGGCGCTCGGGCGGCAATTTCTGGAGCGCGCGCTGCCGTTCTTCAGGCGTCATGCGGTTCCACTTTTCAAGTGGCGTGTCTCCGGCTTTGGCGTGATCGTTGGCGGCAGCCGCGCGCTTCGCGGCACGCGCTTCACGCGCCGCAGCGCGCTGCTCCATCCGCCGCTGTACCGGCCGCTCCACCTGGCCCGTCTGCGCAAATGCGCCGGCAGCGGGGACGAACGCGATCACGCAGGCGATGGCGAAAGAGCAGCGCATAAGGCTCACATCGACTTCGATGGATGTCCTCCCTGGTCGAGTGTCACCTCCAGCTCGCGCAGCATCTGCATATCGTCGAGCGTGCGCTCCACCTGCTCGGGCTCGATTTTCTCCACGCGCGCCTGGGAACCACGGGGCGCGATGACCGCTCGCGGCGCGTGCAGCACCACGCCTGCCACAATCAGCAGACACGCCGCTGCCAGTGGAACCACGGGCCGCCACAGGGATTGCAACGGACCGAAGGCGCGCCGCAGTATGCGAGGTAGCCGGGACGAAGGCTTTGCCTGGTCGATCCTGCCGTAGAGGCGGCGGTCGAAGTCTAGGCTCACCGGCTCGGGCTCCCACTGCTCGAGCGCGCTCCACACCAACTGCTGCGCCTCCACAAAGTGCGCGCAAGCCTGACACATCTCCACATGCCGCTCGAGTTGCGCGGCGCGATCGTCTTGCAGCCTGCCGGCAGCGTAATCCAGCAACCAGTCCGTGTTTTCCTGAGTCTTGATCGGGCAATCCATAACGTTCCCTACGCCAGATGCGCCAACCGCACGCGCAGCGTCTCATAGGCCCGAAACAGCAGCGACTTCACCGCCGATTCCGAGCAGCTCAACACCTTCGCGATCTGCGAGTACTCCATCTCTTCGTACTTATGCATCAGCACCGCGGCGCGCTGCTTATCGGGCAGCGACGCTACCGCACGGCGCACTTCATCCACGCGGACCTGATGCAGCAGCCTGTGCTCCGCCGATGGCGCGCGGTCGGCAACCTCGCGCGCTGGAATATCTTCACTGGTTTCATCCAGCCGTTGCTGAGCGCGCTCATTCTTTCCATCGCGCAGCCAGTTCAGAGCCAGATGCGTGGCAATGCGAAACAGCCAAGTGGTGAACTTGGCGGTCGGCTCGTAGGTTGCTCTCGAACGGTAAACGCGCAAGAACACCTCCTGAGCCAGCTCCTCCGATATGGCTTGGTTCTGCACCATACGGTACAGGAAATGGGCAACGGAGGCGCGATACTTCTCGAGCAACAAAGCGAAACTCGCCCCGTCCCCATCCTTGACCCGAAGCATCAACTCGGCATCGCAGTCAAGAGCCACAGTGGCTCCCATACCCTCTTTAACCCACTGCCGCATAAAAGGTTTCGGAGCTTGTGGGGGAGATTTCGCCTCTTATTCGCCCTTGAGCTGTCTTTCCATTAGCTGCCGGATCGCCTCTCTGGGCGGCCTCCCTAGATGAAGCATGGCATGCATTTGTTCGGCGATGGGCATCTCGACGCGGTATTGCCGGGCCAGATCGACGGTGGCGCTTGTAGTCTTGATGCCTTCGGCCACCATTTTCATAGAGTTAACGATTTCCTCGAGCTTTCTTCCTTTGGCTAATTCTAATCCTACTGTGCGGTTACGGCTCAATTCTCCAGTACAGGTTAATACCAGGTCGCCGAGCCCGGCGAGGCCCGCCAAGGTCTTCGGATGCCCCCCCATAGCCAATGCCAGGCGGCTGATCTCGGCCAGGCCCCGGGTGATCAGGGCGGCCAAGGCATTGCTGCCGAATCCCAGGCCGTGACAGACTCCGGCGCCGATCGCCACGACATTCTTGACCGCTCCGCCGACCTCGACACCCACCGGGTCCGGGCTGGTATAGAGCCGGAACGTCGGACCGGAAAAGGCGCTCTGGATGGTGTCCGCCAGTTCGCGATTGGTGGATGCGACGACCAGCGCCGTTGGATCGCCGCGGGCCACTTCGCGGGCGAAGGTCGGGCCGGAGATGACGGCCACGCGCGGCGGAAACTGCGGCTCGAGGACTTCGCGCAGGACGTCCGAGACGCGCATCAGTGTGCCGATTTCGAGTCCCTTGGTGGCGCTGACCAGGTGCATGGCGGGAGTCAGGTACGGCGCCATTTGTCTGTAGAGGGCGCGCGCCAGGTGAGATGGCATGACGCCCAGCACGATCTCGGCGTCGCGCAAAGCGGGCGCGAACTCGTTGTGAACGTGGATGTTGTCCGGAAGACGGAAGCCCGGCAGGTAAACGTCGTTCTCGCGTGTTGCGCACATCCGCTCGGTGAGATCCGGCTCGTAAACCCAAAGCCGCACGCGTTCAAAACGCGGAGCGAGAACGATGGCGAGCGCAGTGCCCCAGGAGCCGCCGCCGATGATGGCGAGGTTTTTCACGATGAGTTTTTCACGAACGCCGTATTCTCCAGCCGGCGCCCGGAGCGGCGGGCGGCTTGCGGCTGCCCAGCGATAAGACGTGCTCCGTGCCCGCACGAATGCGCGCGATATTGGCGCGGTGGCGGTAAATGATGAAAGCTCCGCTTACGATGGACGCCGCGACGAGCGAAAGCGGCGGCTGCATCAGCAGCCAGACGGCCAGCGGAAACGTGCCCGCCGCAAGAATCGAGCCAAGCGAGACATAACGCGTGTACGCCACTGCCGCCAACCAGACGATGAGGACGGCCAGCAGCGGAAGCGGCGCCAGATACAAATAGGCGCCAATGAAACTGGCGACAGCTCTGCCTCCCTTGAACTTCAAAAAAATCGGGAAAGCGTGTCCGGCCATCACCGCAAGAGCCGCTGCACTCATCCAATGAATACTCCCGCCGGTGATTTTGCCCGTGAGCCAGACAGCGAGGGCGCCCTTGGCGATATCGAGCAGCAACGTCACGATGCCCGCGGCGCGGCCGGTGGTGCGGAGGACATTGGTCGCGCCGATATTGCCGCTGCCCGCAGCGCGCACGTCGGCGCCGGTTTTCCATTTGACCACGAGGTAACCGAAAGGAATGCCGCCGATCAAGTAAGCAGCCACGAGAGCGAGGAGAGGGGTCATGAGCTCGGCAACTCTCCGATTCTGTCACGTCTGTAAAAGTTTTTCATGCCTTTCAAACCAGGACTTCGGTTGCTTGTCTTCGTCCCTATGCGTCAAACGGTTCTGGTCTTCTTTTTCATTGGATCGGTTGCATACCCGCAGTCTCTGCAACGAAATCAGATCGCTTTCGACGGCGGCTAGGCGGTCCAGCTGAACGTACGCTCGTACGATAGAGACACAGCGTTGAGTCTAGGAGGAACGTACGGCTACCGCCTCCTTCGTTATTTGGGCTTCGAAGCCGGCGTTCTGACGGCAATCCATCCAACGGGCATCATTCGCGGCGCAAACTTCAGCATCGATCCGAAAGATGATTTCACGTGGGTCCACTTCGGCCCGCGCTTCATTCTGCCGCTATGGGGCGGCCGGCTGGAGCTGTCGGCGGGCGCTGGTGGAACGTACGAGAGATACTCGGTGGGCCATCAGAACACGGCCATCGGGCTGGCTCCGCGCAGCGGTTGGGGAGGAAACCTCTCGGTGGGCGCTGCCATGGCGCTGGACCGCGGGCGGCGCTTCTGGCTGGGATCGACGCCGCGATGGATGCTCATCAACACCAATTCCACGCATGATCGCTGGTTCGTGGTGACCGGCGATGTGAGTTTTCGTTTCTGAGCGCCGGCTGGCGCTATCTCGCCAGGGGAAACTCCGCAAGCTTGGTATACACGGAGCCCGAAGGGGCGGTCCGGCTCTGGTAGAGATAGAAGCGGTCCGCCACGAAGCGGCCGAATTCGAGTGAAGGGAGTTCGGCAACCGCTTGCAAGAGGCCACTCTGGCGGCCCGGAGTCTTGATGCGCGCCAGTGTCAGATGCGGCGAGTAGGCGCGCTCTTCTTTGGCGACGCCCAGCGATGCGAGCGCATCTTCGGTGTCGCGCGCCAGCCCCGCGAGGTCTTCCCCGGCGTGCACGCCGGCCCAGAATACACGCGGCGAATGTGGATTTGGAAAGAAGCCGAGTTTTTCGATGGCAATGGCAATGGGCTGCCGCGACGGTACCGCGCCGAGCGCCCGCTGCAATTCCGCTAGACGATCTTCCGGCCACTCGCCGATGAATTTCGTCGTGATGTGCAGGTTAAGCGGCGGGCCCCAGTTGATTTGAGCGGCGGGCTCGAGCCGCTGCAGCAGGTTTTCGAGATTCGCGATGACTTCTGTTGTGAGATCGATGCCGGTGAACAATCGCATTTGCGCGATGATAATTGTGCAATGGAATGGCGCCATCTTGCAACGGAGAGCCGCATTCTGCCGCGATCGTTCTACGATCGCCCAGCGGTGGAGGTCGCGCGCGAGCTGCTCGGCAAGATCCTGGTGCACGGACGCACGGCGGGCATGATCGTTGAGACCGAGGCGTACCTGGGCGGCGACGATCTGGCGGCGCATTCCGCGCGCGGCATCACCAATCGCACACGCGTGATCTTCGGGCCGCCCGGCCACGCTTACGTGTATTTCATTTACGGCATGCACGAGTGCCTGAACATCGTGGCGGAACCCGCAGGCAAAGCCGGATGCGTGCTGATCCGGGCGGCCCAGCCGCTGGTGGGACTCGATCTCATGCAGAAGCGCCGGCCCACGGCGCGCCGGGTGGAAAGACTGGCGTCCGGACCGGGAAATCTTACGCGAGTGTTCGGCATCACGCGCGCCCAGAATGGATTGGACGTCACGCGCGGCACACTCGTCGTACGCCAGTGGAAGCAGGCGAGCGCATTCGAAATTGAAGTCACGCCGCGCATCGGGATCCGTCACTGCGCGGACTGGCCGCTGCGCTTTGTGATTGCGGGCAACCCGGCAGTTAGTAAGTAATTTCACATCCAGCGCGGCACTGCGATTGCTGGCATTCCGGCCAGGAGGCAAATCAACATGTCGAAAGATCCAGTATGCGGTATGGAGGTGAATCAGAATACGGCCACCGCAAAAACAAATTATCAGGGCCGTGAATATCTATTCTGCTCACAGGATTGTAAACGTCAGTTCGACCAAGACCCGGAACGCTATGGTCAACAGCAGACGCGCGGAGCAGCCCCGCGGCGGAGCGAAGGCGGAGAGGCGTAGCGTGAGCGCGTCCTCTGGATGGCTAGTCAGGTATCCGGCTCGTTAGACGACCTTTGCAAGACGTTCCGAGCTGACGAAAATGGCTGCGCAGTCGACCGGCTTCGAACTTTCTCAGGCCATCGCGGGATTGCAAAATGGGGGTCCGAACGTGGCGCCGGCACTCTGGCCGGCGCTTTGTTGCCGCAATCGAAGGAAGCTTCGAGACGAGCCTCGACCCGGCAGGCACGAGTGCCTGCGCCACGGGTTCAGCCACAGACCAGGACCAAACGGAACTGGCAATGCGCGGATTGGCCGCTGCGCCTTGTGTTTGGACCGTTTCAGCGGGCGTGCAGATGTATGTCGGCAAAATTCAGAAACTGGTCCCAATCGAACGCCGCGACCGCGTGCCCGCCAGTGCGCCAGTGATATCCGATGGTGTGCATGATGGGCTGGTTAAGCGGCGGCGTCTGGCCGGTGCCGAGGCTGTGCGCTCCGAGCAGTTCGTAAACCGGGCCGGCCGCGACGCATGCCAGGAACTCGCCTTTGGGATCGCCCCACTTATCGTCTTCGGCGCCGGTGACGTAGACCGGCCGCGGCGCAATCAGAGAGATCAGTTCGTGCATATCCACGGGAAGCTGGTCAGCATGGTCCGCATACTTCTGGAAATTGGCGCAGAACCAATACGGGAAAGCGTCGGCCAGATTGCGCAGGGTTTCGCCGTAGTTGCGGCGAGCGAGGGAAGCGCCGCCTTCGCCCGAACAACTGCTCAGCACCATGGCGAACCGCTGATCCACGGCGCCGGCCCACAGTACCGTCTTGCCCAGGCGCGAGTGGCCCATGATGGCGACACGCTTGGCGTCAATGGCCTTATCCTTCTCCAGGTAATCCATGGCGCGGCTGAGGCCGTAGGACCATGCGCCGATGGCCCCCCAGTCATCCGCGGCCGGCTCGGTCTGTCCGGCTCTAAAGAACAGAGGACGGATGCCGTGGATGTAGCCGCCTTTGAAGTCCGGCTCGATATCCTGATAGCAGACGGTCGCGAACGCGTATCCGCGTGCCAGCAGCTTTTCCAGATCGAAGTCCTTCGCGCGGCCTCGGAATTGTTCGTCCGCCCGCTGTGGTTCGTGCGTCTTAGGATTCCAAAGAGTGGCGAGCTTGATTCCAGGGTCGCTGCTGACGGCCTGATTGCCGAAGAAATTGAGCATCAGAATCACGGGCACGCGTTTGTCGCGGCCGGCGGGGATGTAAATCAGCAGGTCCTCTTTCGGCCCATCTTTGTTGGATGAAAAGTAGATGGTCACCTGCTTGCGGATGGCTTTGCCGCCAAGCGAGTGAGCATCCGTATCGAACACTTCGTAACTCAGATCCTTTGGTGGCAGCGGGCTGTGACCATAGACGTTTACGGCAAAAAGTTCGATCAGTTCCGGGCGCCGGTATTTCTGCCAATCCCGCGCGGTGCGGACAGGTTTGCCGTTATCGAAAACGAGGGGATCGGGAAGTGTGTAATTGCCGACTTTGGTTTCGTCGTAATTGGCGGGCGGACTCTGCGCGCGGGCGGCTTCGCCTGCGAACGATATCACAAGCGCTGCTGAGCAAAGAGCGTTTTTCCAGGCAGAATTCATCTTCGTGTACCCGGCTCCATGTCACTCTAATACTCGATCGACAAGCTGAACTGAATCTGACGCGCGTTCAGCGTTTCTACCAGGCCGCCATAGGTCCCAAGCTTCTGCGTGCCGGCCGCGTAAAAAGGGCTAACGCGGAGGGGGTTGGTGTGATTCGCCAGATTGAAGATGTCGGCCGCCAGCTCGAGCGCCGCCCGGCGGGGCTGGACCACCCACCATACTTTCATCAAGCGGAGATCCATGGAAGCGGCGCCTTCCTCGAAAAATGGATTGCGCGGCAGATTGAAGGGGCGCGCGGTTATGGGGTAGGCGCCGGTGCGGAAGCGGTCGGTGGTATCGAGCGCGTTCAAGGGACGCCCGCTGCCCACTGAGAAAATGGGCGCAATGTGGAAATTTTCGAGCGTTTCCCGCAGCCAGGCGGGCACACTCTGCATTTCTTCCGCCGGTACTTCAAACAAGCCGCTAGCCACTACGCGCTGCGCCTGATGCTGCCGTGAGTGCGCCCAGTCTCGGCGCGGATCGGCGGGGTTGGAGGGCTGCTCGTCGTAATCCGATCCATCGTCCCAGGCGCTGCCGGCGTTGTAGGCAATCAGGTATGTCCAATCCTTGCTCATGCGGCGGTGCAGGGTGATGGATGCGCCTTGATAGGACGACCGCGCGGTCATCTCGAGCTGATAAAGCGGCGGCAAACCTAAATCGATATTGCGCAAGCGCGGCAGGTGGAAACCGCGAACGTAGGCGTACTCGACGCTGAGCGTGGTGTCGGCATTGAGGCTGCGCTCGGCGCCGGCGGTGAACTTGCGGCTATAGGTTGTCGCGAAGCGCGCGTCGGGCCGATAGAGGGACGGCGTGAAACCGGCAATCGGCGACTCGAGAGTTCCGCCGAGGCCCAGTTGGAGCGCCCGCACGGCAGCCTCGCCCGTGGCGTACTGCTCAAAGCCATGAACTCCGTCCTGCTGCAGTGCGTCGTTGAGAAACGCCAGCGGGTAGCGGTCGTAGAAAAGTCCAAAACCGCCGCGCAAAACGAACGACGCTTTCCCGCGCGGGCGCCAGGCGACGCCGAAGCGGGGTGAAACATTCTGCGAGGAGCTGGTGAAGGGTTTCGGCAGCCACTCGCCTTCATAGCGCGCGCCGGCCTCTATCGTCAGACCCGATGCCGGCTGCCAGCGATCTTCCAGCCAGAAGCCATAGGGGGATGCCGTCATTGTGGTGTGCGGGTTTCCGAACACCTGAATGAAAACGTCTGGCGTGCCGCGAACGAAATTGTCCAGCGTCGGGAACAGAAAAATTCCGGAGAATCGGTTAGCCAGATTGGCATCCAACCGGACCAGGTGTAAGGACGCGCCAAAACCGAATTGATGCCTGCCGCGAACAGCGTTGACAGAATCGACGAGCTGATAGTGCTTCTCCGCGCGCCCCGAGTCCAGCGCATATGCTTGCCCCAGGCTCAGCACGCCGGGGATTTCAAGCAGCGCGCCGCGCGTATTGGGTGTGAGATCAACGGTTCGCCCGGCCACTTGCAAGCGAAAATCGTTGACCAGGCTCGGCCCGGGCACGGCCATCCATCCGGCCACGAAGGATTGATCCTCGGTAAGGCTGGAGCCGCGCGCGGAACGGTCGGTGAAATTATCGAGGCTCTGCATGTCGTGCGAGACGCGGCCGCGCGAGAACGCATAGCGCGCCGACAGCGAGTGTTGGTCGTTCAACTGATGGTTCAGTTTGAACGAGAATTCGGTGGAGGAGGCGCTCGATGGGAACAGGCCCGCGTTCACGTCGTGAACAGCCGCCCTTGCATAGCGCGGGTCCGCCAGCGCCCGGTTGATGATGGCGTCGGAGTGCGTGGGGTCTTCCGAAAATTCTTCGCCCGATTCCCACTCCTGCTCGAATGCGGTGGCGAAAAATGTGCGGTTACGACGAATGGGGCCGAGCAGCGAGGCGCCGGGCTGATAACGACGGAACCGGGGTTTCCCGGGCGATTCCACGTCCGCATCGCGCGCGTTGGTGAATTCATTCTGCGTAAAATAGGTCGCATCCCCATGCCAGATATTGGCGCCGGAGTGCGTCACTACGTTGACGTTGCCGCCGGCGGCGCCGCCGGATTCCGCCGATATGGATGTGCCGGAAACGCGAAACTCCTGCACCATCTCGAGCCCGATCGAGACACGGTTGGCGCCGGTGGTTTCATCGCGATTATCCACGCCATCGATGGACAGGCTGTTGTTGCGGCCGCGCATGCCGCCGAAAGTGAAGCCGCTGTCCGCCGCCGTGCTGCGGACGCCGGCCGCGGCGCGCTGCGTGTTCGAGCCGCTCGACGCCGCCACGCCGGGCGCAACCAGAACGAAGTTCAGATAATTGCGATTCTGCGCGGGCGCTTCCTCGATGCGCTCATTGCCCAGCGCCATGCTCGACGTCGTCGCGGCTATTTCGAGCGCTTCGGGCTGGTCGGTGACTTCCAGCCGTTCCGTCACCTGCGCGGGCTTCATCTCGATCCGCCGCACGACGGTCTGACCCACCGAGACCGGAAATGCCTGCACCAGCACAGTGGCGAAGCCCTCTTTTTCGAGCCGCAGCGTATAGCTACCGACGGCCAGACCGGAAAAGCGGGACTGGCCGGATTCATCGGTTTCGGCCGAGCGTATCGCGCCTGAGTCGGCGTTGGTCGCGGTGACACGCACGCCAATGATGATGGACTCGGTGGAATCGGTGACGGTGACTTGAATGGCGCCGGTGGCGCGCATGGACTGGGCAGACAGGGCAAGAGGCAAAAGGCAAAGGGCAAACGGCAAAAGTAATTTCATTCGGTGGCCACGGGGCCCTCGCTGCGCGAGAGTTCCATCAGGATCTTCTCGCGGCGCTGGACGGCTGCGCCAACAGCGGATTCCATGGCGATCCAGTAAACCACCATGCCGAGAGCGGCGGCGAAGCACAGGATCAAAACAAAGATGAGCTGGCTCTGAAAAACGTACTTTGCCCAGAACGCCAGGAAAACGGGCAGCAACGCGATGGGATAAAAAACGAAGATCAGCGCCTGCATACGGCTGGCCGCGCCGCCCTGCGAAACGCGCTCCGGATTCATCGCGCGGGGGAAGTGCACGGAGGCCATGTTGCCGATGGCGAGCAGATAGACGCCGACAATCGCGGTGACGGCGAAGGCTTCGGCTAGCTTTCCGGGCGCTATGCCGATGCGCAGCACCAGCGAAGCCAGCGTCACGGCAAGCATCTCGACCAGGATAAACAGCACTGCGGCGATGTTTTTGCCCACAAGTGATTTGGCGATCGAGACCGGCACGGAGAAATAAATCTGCGCCGCCGAGCGGTCGAACCCGAACGTATTCAAGTACGAAACCTGGCCGAGCAAAGTCAGTGCATAGACGCTGACGATGGTCAGATAATGATCCGAAACCACAGTGCTTCCTGGTCCGCGTCCGCCGAACGTGATGGGCAACCATACGAGCAGGCCGAATGAAAATCCCATGATGAAGACCATGCGGAAGCGGGGCGTGCGGCTCAGAGCGCGGAGTTCTTTCTCCACGATCGCCGCCAGGGGGTCAGGCAGGAATAGAGCGGGCAGGCGGTAGAAGGCTTCGAGGCGCGAGCGGGTACGCCCATTCAATCCGGCGGTTGGACTGGCAGTGGCCTGCGCATCGTAATGCAGGCTGCGCTCAAACTGACTCCGGCCGAAGGCCAGGGCCGCAACGCTCCACCAGACCAGGATGAGACTCGAGTAGAAACTTTCCTGCCGGAGAGCGATGCGCGTCACGGCGGTCCAGGGCCAGAACCCGCCGGGCGCCTCGGTGAGAAGATGGCGCACGGCCCCCATGGATGTCCGGCTGGAGATATAAAGTTGCGGAAGAGCGGCCGAGATGACCAGCGCCAGCATCAGAATCTCGCGCACGCGCTTATGCGTGAGCAGGCGCTCGAGTAAGTTCCGCAGACCGGCGGAGAGCAGCAGATTGAAGAAAACGAACATCAGGAACGGCGCGATGATGCGCGGCGCGGCGCGGATGCCGCCATAAATCGGATTGCGCAGCAGGCCGGTCACGCTGCCACCCAGCACAAGCAGCATCTCGGCGCACGTCGTCAGCCGAAGCAGCACTTCGATCACGAACAGCTCTCGATGTGGGACCGGGTAAATCAACAGCTTCTTCAAATCGAGCGAAGCGCCCATGCTGGCCGATACGATGGGTGCGAGCTGCCAGTACAGGAAGACAAACATCAGACCGGCGGGCAGACCAGTGAGAAGAAGATTGCCGGCTGCCGGAGACGCGGTGAATTCTTCGGCCAGATAGGCCAGCACCGTCCAGAAGCCGTACCAGACAAGCGCCGTAATGATGGAGAAGATGGCGCTGCGCCTACGGGAGTCCAGCCGGAAGCTCCGCATGCTGAGCCACTGCGCCCGCAGGATGGCAGCGATCACAGCCAGTCCAATCTTTCGAACGCGCGTTCGGCGCCAACCACGCGGACGAACACATCCTCCAGAGTTTCAGAAGCCGAGCGCAGCTCCTGCATGGTGCCTTCGCGAACAATTTTCCCCTCGTTTATGATGGCCACGCGATCGCAGAGGCGCTCTACTACTTCGAGCACGTGCGAGGTCAGAAAGATGGTGGCGCCATGGCGGACCTGATCGAGCAGGATATCCTTCATCAGCCGCGCGCCCACGGCATCCACGCCTTCGAACGGCTCGTCCATCAGAAACAGCTCCGGACGGTGAATCAGCGAAGCCGCCATGGCCACACGCTTGCGCATGCCCTTTGAATATTCGGCAATCAGCTTACGCGGCTGATCGGCCAGCTCGAACAGCCCCAGCAATTCACTGGCACGCTCCTTCGCCACGGGCCGCGCGAGCCCATACATGCGTCCGACGAATTCGAGAAATTCCGCGCCCGTGAGGCGGTCAAACAGGAGCGATTCATCCGGCACCAGGCCGATGCGCTTCTTGATGTCGATTTCCTGTTCGGGTATGGGCATGCCGAGCAGCTCGATCGATCCCGAGGTCGGGGGGATCAGACCGGTCAGCATGCGAATGGTGGTCGACTTCCCCGCCCCGTTCGGTCCCAAGAACCCGAAGAAACTGCCGCGCGGTACCGTGAGGCTCAACCCGTCCACCGCCGCCTTGCTCCCGTAAAGTTTGCGCAGGTCGCGGATCTCGATCGCAGGCGCCAGTCCATTCATGAAGCTTCATCGTAGGACAGGCATTCCAGCCTGTCTATTGTACGGGTGTTACCGGTAAAGGAATCCGGAAGTGAAGTATTGGAATTCAGCGCGGCCCGCTCACTTCAACACAACCAGGCATCCTGCCAGGATATCGTGCAGCGCCTGTTTCTTTTCAGTGAACGCTGCCATCAGATAGCCGACGTTCATGACCATACCGGAGATCCATTTTCCGAAAAAACGCCCGTTGGCGCGCGCAAAAGAAATGCGATTCCCATAAAGATCGGTAACGATGATCCCCAGCGCCATTTTGCCCAGAGTGGCCTGATAGCGAGAGCTCTCCATCCACGTGTGGTAGAGCCAGCTCCCTGCGAAGATCAGGAGCACCAGCATGAGCACGCCCACTCCGAAGAACGCGCCTGCCAGTCCCTCGACGTCGATGTTAGGCTGCATGGCCATGCCGAAGACCCCCGAGGCCACGATAACGATCAGAAAAAGGGGCGCGAACACGCACCCATCGATGATCATGGCTACGAACCGTTTCCAAAATCCGGCATAGTGGACTGGTTTGGCCTGAGCCAACGGCGGCGCGGCTGCAACCGCGACTCCTGCTCCACCAACTGGGTTAATTGGCGATCCACAGCCCGAGCAGAATCGGACGTGATCCGCGTTAACAGCACCGCATCGCGTGCAAAACATAGTTTGAAATCCCGAGTCAGTATATCCCAGGCAGTGCTAGTCTTAGCATCATGCGCTTTGCACTGATCCTATTCTTGCTGTCGACCGCCTATGGCCAAAAGAGCGAGCCACCGAAGGCCACCTTTGAAGAGCAGCCCGCGTACCTGTTGTCGAACGGCGCGCTCGAGCTGACGATTTTGCCGAGAGGCAGCACATTCGCCAGCCTGGTGCTGTCGGACGATGCGGAGAAGCTCAGCCCACTCTGGAATCCCATGCGCATGGCACGCGAGGCCGGCGAGAAAAACATCTTTGATTCGGCGCTGGGCCACTTCATCTGCGTCGACGGCTTTGGTCCGGTGTCACCGGAAGAAGAGGCCGCCGGGCTGCCAGGTCACGGCGAGGCGCATCAAACGCCGTTTGAGGTGAAGTTTTACGCCAAGGACGCGGGCGCCACCACCCTGACGCTCGAGGCCAGGCTGCCACTCACCCAGGAGCGGTTCGCACGCACGGTGCGAATGGTGGATGGCGAGGATGTGATCTACGTGCAGAGCGAGCTGGAAAGCCTGCTGGGATTCGACCGGCCGGTGTTCTGGGCCGAGCACGCCACCATTGGTTCGCCGTTTCTCGAGCCGGGAGTGACGGTCGTGGACATGTCCGCGCGCCGCGCCCAGACACGGCCCTATACGGAGTCGGAGAAGGAGGGTGGTCTGCCGCACCGGTTGCCGTCCGGCAAAGAATTTACGTGGCCGGAAGCTCCGGGCCTGCACACGCGCAAGATTGATGTGCGCGTTCCGCCCGCCGAACCGAATTCAGGGGACCACACCACCTGCCTGATGGACGCGTCGCGCAAACTAGTGTTCGTGACCGCGCTTCATCCATCCAAACGATTGCTGCTCGGATATCTGTTCAAACCGCAGGAATATCCGTGGACGCAGAACTGGGAGTACTATCCGCGCAACAAAAAGCTGGCACGCGGCCTGGAGTTTTCCACGCAGCCGTACGATGTGCCACGGCGCGAGGTGGTGCAATTGAACTCCATGTTCGGGACGCCGGTTTACCGCTGGCTTCCGGCAAAGACGAAAATCGAATCGCGCTTTCTGATGTTCTACGCGCGTACGCCGGAAGGTTTCACCAAGGTGGACGATGTGCGGCTCGAGAACGGCAAGATCACTATCGAGGACCACAAAGCGCACAAGCAGGTGACGCTCACGGCGTCGCTGCCGATTTGAAGGAAAGACAATTGGGCCGCGAATGAACGCGCATGCACGCGAATAAAACCAAGAAGGAAATTCGCGTTTATTGGCGTTCATTCGCGGGCAAATTTTTTTGAGCTCCTGCTAAGCTATACTCTCCTGCTGACACCCATGATGAAAACGCTAGTCGTGCTTTCTCTGTTTGCCGCGGCGCTCGGCGCGGAGGAAAAAGTCGATCTCGGCGTCATCCAACGCATCAAGAAGGAAGCCTTCCAGAATTCGCAGGTCATGGACCACCTGTTCTGGCTTACCGACGTGTACGGGCCCCGCCTGACCGGCTCGCCCGGCTTTACCGCGGCGGCGAATTGGGTTTTGAAGCGGCTGAAAGAATATGGGATCGAAGATGCCGCTCCCGAACGGTGGGGCAAGTTCGGGCGAAGCTGGCGGCTCACGAAATTCAGTATTTCGCTCCAGGAGCCGGCGTACGCGCCGCTGATCGGGTTTCCGCTGGCATGGTCGGCCGACACGAGCGGCCCGCTCCTCGCGGAACCGGTCCTTGCGCCGCTCACGCTCACCGATCGGTTAAACGTGAAGAAGACCGAGGAGGAGCTGCAGAAATTCTTCCAGGAACAGAAGGGCAAGCTGCGGGGCAAGATCGTATTGCTGACAAAGCCCAAGGACGTAGCGCCTGTGACCACAGCGCCCTCGCGGCGCTTGTCCGAAACCGAACTGGCGGAGGAGGCGAAAGCACCTACACCCGAAGCCCTCCCGTCGTTCGATCTCGAAAAGATGATCCTGCCCGAGAAGCCGGAAGAGCGGCATGCGTTTTTTGAGCTTGCGCCCCTCGACGTGCAGACGAAAGTCTGGAACTACGAAGACGGCATCACCGACAAAGTCAACCAGTTCCTGGCGCGTGAAGGCGCTGTCGCGGCCATCGTTCCGAGCTACAACGCCGACGCCGGCACGGTGTTCGGCGAGGCCGCCGGCACTTACAAGCAGGACCAGCCCATGGCCGAACCGCGCATCGCGCTGACCGTGGAACATTACAACCGCATTGCGCGGCTACTGGATAAGAAAGTGCCGGTGAGGCTCGAACTCGAAGTGCGATCGACCTCCGAGGGGGCGACCGGCGACGGCCTGAACATCATCGCCAACATCCCGGGCGGCGCCAAGAAAGACGAGATGGTCATGATTGGCGCGCATTTCGATTCCTGGGTGGGAGGCACGGGTGCGACCGATAACGGCACTGGCAGCGCCGTCATGATCGAGGTCATGCGGATCTTGAAAGTGCTGCATCTCAAACTGGACCGCACCGTAAGGCTGGGATTGTGGAGCGGCGAAGAAGAGGGCCTGTTCGGCTCGCGCGCTTACGTCAAAGAGAATTTCGCCGACCCTGCCAACATGCAGCTCAAACCCGCGCACGCCAAACTCTCCGGTTACTTCAACCACGACAACGGTACCGGTAAGATTCGCGGCGTGTACTTGCAGGAGAACGACGCCATGCGGCCGGTGTTCGAAGCGTGGCTGGCGCCCTTTCACGACCTTGGCGCGACCACCATCACCATCCGCAATACCAGTGGCACGGATCACCAATCGTTCGACCAGGTGGGCTTGCCCGGATTTCAGTTCATCCAGGATCCGGTCGAGTACGGCCGCATCACGCATCATTCCAACATGGATGTGTACGATCACGCCGTGCCGGGCGACTTGATGCAAGCAGCGGCCGTGATCGCGTCTGTGGTCTACCACGCAGCCAACCGCGCTGAGATGTTGCCGCGCAAGGAACTGCCGGCGCCGCTGAAGCTGAAGAATTAGCCAGGTAGGGCAGGCATTCCTGCCTGTCCATTGTGCAGGTACGGAGAATGGACTGTCCTACTCAATCTCCGCCACGTACACCTGCGTGTGGCCGGTACGGTCGCTGGCGTACGCGACCAGCTTCTCGTCGGGTGAGAATGATGGGTGCGGATGCGTCCATTGCGGTCCGTACACCGAATCGGTGGGCATCTCCATCCAACTCAGCGCGCGCTCGCCCGTGGCGCCGGCAGCGGCCGCGAAGTCTTCCGCCAGCGCATAACGCGACCTGTGCCACTGTGTCCCCCGATTGCTTGCTTCGGAAAGACAGAGGCGCCGCCGCGTGCCGCTTGCGACGCCGATCAGGTACAGACCCAGATCGGGATGGTTGGTATCGCAGAGGACCACCGTTCCGGCGCGATTGGGCGTGATGTGCCAGGCGTTGAATTCGACGATGGTGCGCATCTCGCGCGTGGTCCAGTCCATGGTGCGCAGGGCGCGAGGCCAGACGGTGAAAACAAGATTTCCGGTGCGGCCGAGAAAGGTCTCGTGCACCACGAACTCA
>JBGPKX010000021.1:0-28919 GCA_041486185.1 Bryobacteraceae bacterium
AACAGTCACTGGCCATGGGGACCGCCCTTGTGCCTGAGATCGGCTATGAGGAAACCGCCGCGCTGGTGAAGGAGGCGTACCAAACCGGGAAAACGGTGCGCGAGGTCGCGCGCGAGAAAAGCGGTATCCCGGAAGGGCGGCTGAACGAACTGCTGGATCCGGCACGGCAGAGCGGCGGGGGATAGAGGGCGAGGCGTAAACCATCAATACCTTTCACCGCCGAGACGCAGAGACGCCGAGGAAGTCAAGCAAAGGTTTCCGCCGGCTCGGAGCGCGATCCGGAACAGATGCTGACGCCGCAGAGGTGCGGCTGCCACCACCGAGAGCCGCAGAAAAAATTGATTTCTCGGCGTCTCCGCGCCTCGGCGGTGAAAAGTCTTTGCGTTACAGTAAGAACATTCACCCATGAACTACTACGAGCAGAACCGGCAGGCATTTCTCGAAGGCTTGCAGACATTTCTTCGCATCCCCAGCATCAGCACGCTCTCCGAGCACAAGCCGGACATCCACCGCGCGGCTGAATTTGTGCGCGAGGAATTTCGCGCCGCCGGCCTGGAAAACGCCGAGTTGATCGAAGGCCAGGGCAACCCGCTGGTTTATGCCGAGTGGACCGGCGCCAAAGGCAAGCCGACGCTGCTGCTTTACGGGCACTATGACGTCCAGCCTCCCGACCCGCTCGATGAATGGAAATCGCCGCCCTTCGAGCCGTCCGTGCGCGGCGATGATATTTTCGCCCGCGGCTCTTCCGACGATAAGGGCCAGACCTACATCCTGATGAAAGCCGTCGAAGGACTGCTCAAGACGAATGGCCGCCTTCCCGTGAACGTGAAGTTCCTCATCGAGGGTGAAGAAGAGACCGGCGGCGAGCATATCGAGGCCTATGTAGCGAGCCGCCCCGCGCGCCTCAAGGCCGATGCCGCGGTGATTTGCGATACGGAGATGTTCGCCCCCGAGCTGCCCACCATCTGCGTGGGACTGCGCGGCATCGTCTATGCCGAGTTGCACGTTGAGGGCGCCAATCACGACCTGCACTCAGGCGTGTACGGAGGGGCAGCGCCGAACCCGCTGCAGGCTATCGCCGAGATTCTCTCCACGCTGAAAGACCGCGACGGCCACATTCGCATTCCAGGCTTCTACGACCGCGTGGTGCCGCCGAGCCCGAAGGAACGCGAAGCCTGGGCCAGGCTGCCGTTCAATGAGGCCGAATACACGCACAAGGAAATGGGCGTAAAGGAGCTCGTGGGAGAACCGGAGATTCCGCTGCTCGAGCGGCTGTGGGCGCGGCCCACGCTCGAAGTCCACGGCATTCGCGGAGGCTTCACGGGAGAGGGGGCCAAGACCGTAATCCCCGCCCGCGCCGTCGCCAAAATCAGTACGCGGCTGGTGGCCGATCAGCGGCCGGATGAAGCCGCTGCGCAGTTGCAAGAGGCCATCCGATCGGCGTGCCCCAAAGGCGTCACGGCGGAGCTGAAACTGATTCACTCAGCAGCTCCTTCGCTGGTAAATCCGGACAACCCGTTCATTCGGGCCGCGGCCGAAGCCATGCGCGAAGTCTTCGGGAAGGAAACCGTGTACATTCGCTCCGGCGGATCGATCCCCATCGTTGGCTTATTCGACCAGTACCTCGCCATACCGAGTGTCATGCTGGGTTTCGGGCTGCCGGATGACAATCTCCACGCGCCCAACGAAAAGTTCCACCTGCCGAATTTCTATCGCGGCATCGAGGCGGTGGCGCACTATCTGGAGACGCTTGGCCGGTAGCGCGGGCTAAGAGTTTGTTAAGAAAGTGCTTCGGACACGTCTTGCTCACGCGCGCGGCTCAGCAACTGCTCTGAATTCAACGCTCGAATTCCGAGCCGCGACCGTGCGGAAGCGGTTGCTTCGAGTTCTTCAACAAGCTCCTAAGCCACAGCCTTGCGCGTGCCCGGGGCAGCGGAAGCCGCCGGTTTGTAAACCGCGGCCGCAACCGCGCCGAGCAAAATCGTCTCCGCCGTGCCGTACAGAAACCACTCCAGCGCCAGATAGTAGGGGATCGGAATGATCATGTAGGTGCCATAGGAAACTGGAATCGAGACGAAAACCCCCATGATCAGCCCGAAGCGCACGCCTTCCATGATCCCTTTAGCCTGGTAGCCTTTCGTGAAGATGTAGGTAAAAAGAAACGATACCAGCAATCCGTCCAACCACTCGATCCACAGCTTCGATTGCATGTCCGGGCGCCAGACATTCTTGAGCGAATCATAGGTGGCCCGCAGAATCACCCCGTGAATCAGATATCCAAGCGCCAGGGAAACCACGTACACGGCGAGGCTCGCCGCGATAAATCTTTTCACATTCATGGATGGCTCCTATTGGGGTAGGGCGTGCATTACTGCCTGTCCACTTTCCGGTTCATGCACAATAAACTGCAAGAGTGCCAATCCTACCTTAAGTTGTTTTGAGGCTCTTGGTAATCTTCGAGCTCAGCTCTTTGGTCTGCTTGGTCTCCGGCACCGTCTTCAGCGCGGCAAGGGCGCGACTGCAAAAGATCTTCATCCTTTCAGGATTGTCGATCTGCCGGGCGCCGTAGAGCTTCGATTGCTCAAAAAGCATGGTGGCCATAGCAGTCATGAACGTCGCCCGCGGCACTTGGAGCGTGCCGGGCTTCAGCAGCTCCTGCGTTTTCGCCGAGTCGTCGGGGGCTCCGGCGGCGGCGCACGTGGCCAGCAGCACTCCACGCCCTATGGCGCGTTTCACGGCCGGCTCCAGTTCGCCCGGCTGCAGCATCATCCCGGCCGCCGCTTTGTTCAACTGGGCTACCGGTGCGGCGCTGCCGGTAGGAAATGGGAGCGCGACCGGCACCGGATCGTCTTTGCCCTGCTGAAATTTGTCGAAGACCTGCACAAACTCCAGGGCCGTGCGATTGGCCTCGGCGCGGTAGGTGTTGGTGTTCCGACGGAATTCCGTGGGGTTGGTCTTATTGGCATGGGCGCCGGCATCAAAACTGTCGGCCAGGTCCATGTAGCCGCGCGTGGTCCCCGACGTCATGATCAGCAGCCAGGGCCTCGCCCGTGCCGTGAACTCGTTGTCGCTGGCCGTAAGTTTCTCCAAATGCTCGACCGTCTTCACATAATCGGCAGCGGCAAATGTTTCTTTGGCTGCGGCCCAATAAAAAGCAGGCGTCCCTTCCTTGGGGGCGTTACTGTCGGAACACGAACTCACGATAATGCAGGCGAAAAGCAGGGTCCCCGTGGCCATCAACCTGGTGGCACTGGTGTGCATGAATGCACCTCCGTGTCAGATGCTTTATCACAACCGAGCGGTGGCGTGCAACCGGCGTGCGAGCGGATTCCCCGCAATGTCACCTGGCGGCAGCGGATTTATCACCCCGTGGCCCGGGTCGGGGCGCGTTGCGCCAGGCTGGCGTCGAGCAGGCGGGCAACACGGCGGGGAACAGGAACTCCTGGCCGTCCAAGATAATTTCGCCGTTAATGATCGTTAGTTGTCTGTCGCCTCTGATTGCAGCTTGGTAGGATAGGCATTCTACCTGTCCGTGGCAAAAGACAGGTGGGAACGCCTGTCCTACGATGCCTGCGCCGCTGCTCTCCGTACTGGTTCCGCTCTATAACGAAGAAGAGTTCGTCGAGCCGCTCATCGAGCGCGTGCTGCAGGCCCCGCTGCCGGATGGCATGCAGCGCGAGATCATCGTGGTGGATGACGGTTCGCGCGACGGCTCGGCCGAGATCGTCGCCGAGATGGCGGCGCGCCATCCGGAAGTGCGCCTGGTGCGTCACGAGCGCAACCGCGGCAAAGGCGCGGCCATCAGGACCGCTATCGAGCATGCGCAGGGCGATTACTCCGTCATCCAGGACGCCGATCTCGAATACGACCCGTGCGAATACGGCAATCTGCTGCGCCCGCTGCTCGAAGGAAAGGCCGACGCGGTCTACGGCTCCCGTTTCATGATCGTGGGCGAGCGGCGCGTACTGTACTTCTGGCACTCGGTGGCGAACCGGCTGCTCACCGAATTCTGCAATCTGGTGGCGGACCTGAATCTCACCGATATGGAGACGTGTTACAAGGTGTTCCGCACGTCGTTGCTGAAGAGCATTCCTATTCGCAGCGAGCGTTTCGGCATCGAGCCGGAGCTGACCATCAAGGTCGCGCGGCGCCAGGTCCGCATCTACGAAACGCCCATCAGCTACCACGGGCGGACTTATGAAGAAGGCAAGAAGATCGGGTTGAAGGACGCGATCGAAGCTCTGTACGTCATCTTGCGGTACGCATTCACCAACGACATTTACAAGGATTCTGGCCCGGACATCCTGCACGCGCTCTCGAAAGCGCCACGATTCAACCGGTGGATGGGCGAGACCATCCGGCCGTACGTGGGCCAGCGCGTGCTCGAGATCGGCGCGGGCATCGGCAATTTGACGCGCGTGCTCGTGCCACGGGTGAAGTGCTACGTCGCGGCGGATATCGATCACGAGCACATGGCACGACTAGCTACGCGCTTCCAGCACCGCCACAATCTGCACGTCCACCGCTGCGATCTGTCGAACCCGGCGGATTTCACCGATCTAGCGGGCAGCATGGACACCGTGGTCTGCCTGAACGTGCTCGAACATATTGAAGACGACATGCAGGGGCTGAGCAACATCCACTCCGCGTTGCGGCAGGACGGGCGCGCGATCGTGCTGGTCCCGCACGGGCAGGAAATCTTCGGCACGCTCGATGTCGCGCTGGGTCACTACCGGCGCTATTCGCACGAAGAGTTGAGGGAAAAAATGGAGCGCACCGGTTTCCGGGTGGAGAAGATTCTGGAATTCAATCGCATTTCACGCCCGGGCTGGTACGTCAGCGGGAGAATCCTCAAGCGCACCACACTCGGCGCCATGCAGATGAAGATGTTCGATCAGCTCGTGTGGCTGTGGCGGCGCATCGACCCGCACCTGCCCTGGCCGCCGACGTCGATCATTGCGATTGCGGTGAAGGTGTAGCGAGCGAAGGTGTGGCGGGGGAAGGTGTGGCGGGGGAAGGTGTAGCGCGAGCTGAGGCCGCCGCGCGAGCGGGAACCGTTTTCAGCTCAGCCTGCAGAACCTCTTCCAGGGCGGCCGTATCTACTGGGCCGTTGTAGCGTTTCCCATTCACGAAAAGTGTCGGTGTTCCCTGGACGCCAGCTTTCACGCCCTCATCCAGCTCCTTTTGCACCGCGGACTTGTATTTGCCCGATTTCAGATCCATGGTGAACCGGATCAAGTCCAGCCCTGCTTCCTTGGCCAACTCGTTTATCTTCTCCTCCGAGAGATCGCGGAAACTGGCGTAGAGCTTATCGTGCATGGACCAAAACTTTCCCTGGCCATGAGCCGCGAGTGCCGCCTCGGCCGCAAGCCCCGCCTGGGAATGAGCGTCCAGGGGGAATTGCTTGAATACCAGCCGAGTGTCCGCGGGATGCTTGGCCATCAGTTCGTAAAGGCGACCGACGGCCGCCGCGCAGTATGGACACTGAAAGTCGGAGAATTCGACCAGCGTGATCCTGGCGTTGGCCGGACCTTTGACCGGGTCGCCGGCGATGGGTATGGATACGGCCTCGTCCAGCACCGGCGGCGCCTCTTTCATACGGCGCTCCAAATCGCCGCGGATGGCATCGGCAGTCTTGCCTTCACGCAATTCGCGCGCCACCATGGCAGCCAGCCCGCGGCTGGTGCCGCATCGCGGGTCTTTCATGCGGCATTCGGCGATGTGCATGGTGCAGCCGCAACTGCAGCTCTGCGCCCGGATCAACGTTAGAAGCGTGTGTTTCTGTTCAGCCGAAAGCTCGCTTTGATCCAACCCCGGCAGCTCGGTGGCCGTTTGCCACGCGGCCGGCGTTTGAGCAAAAGCCGGCGCCAGCGCGAGCAGGGTTACGGCGAAAACACTGCGGATCGTCGTCATACGGTAAAAGATAGCTGCTAACTATCAGTCTACGCGAATGGAGCGACAAAGTCCCGCAGGTTTGACAGCGCCTCGCCATCGCCGGTATTCTCGTCGAGTGACTCACACGGTTGCCATTCTGATCCTGGCGTCGGTCGCGGCATGCGCGCAGACCGCAACCAACCCGCTGGCCGGCGATCCCCAGGCCGCCGCAGGCGGCGGTGCGGCATTCCGGCCTTACTGCACGCCATGCCACGGCCTGCACGGAGAAGGCGGCCGGGGACCGGACCTGACGCGGGGTGTGTATTCTGTCGGCGACAAAGACTCTGACTTATATCGCACGATTGCCAACGGTGTGCCTGGCACGGAGATGTCCGGGTTCGCGGGCGACCTCCGCGAGGAGGACATCTGGCGCGTCGTTGCGTTTATCCGATCCATCGCGCGCCATGACGCCGCGGGCATTCCCGGCGACGGCGCGAAAGGCGCGAAGTTGTTCTGGGGCAAAGGCGGATGCGGCGCGTGCCACATCGTGAATGGACGAGGCGGCTACATGGGCCCGGAGCTATCCAGAATCGGGCCGCAGCGCAGCCTGCAATATCTGCGCGAATCCGTTCTTGAGCCCAGTAAAGACGTGACGCCGGGGTCCGCGACGATCACCGTGATCCGGCGCGACGGCACGAAACTGGCGGGCGTCGAGCGCGGGTTCGATAATTTTTCAGCGCAGCTCATGGATGTTGCGGGCAACTACTACTCTTTCCTGAAGAGCGACGTTACATCGGCGACGCGCGAAGACCGCTCGCTGATGCCGGACAATTATGGCCGGTTGTTTACGTCCGAGGAAATCGACGATCTGCTGGCGTATCTGGTGAGCCTGCGGGGCGCGGAGGCCGCGCGATGAAGACACTAGCGATTCTATCGATGGTGATGCTTGCTGCTTTCGCGGCCACGGCCGTTACCGATCAGCAACTGCGCGACGCGCAAGCCGACGCGGCCACCTGGCTGACGTACGGCAAGAATTACCAGGGTTGGCGATATAGTCCTCTGAACGAGATCAACACTGCCACGGTGTCGCGCCTCGCGCCGCGTTGGATTTATCAGACCGGCGCCGGCGGAAAGGACGAGACGACGCCGCTGGTTTTCGGCGGCATGATGTACATCACCGGCCCATCGAATAATGCCGATGCGCTCGATCTGCTCACCGGAAAGCAGATCTGGCATTACCGCAAAGATCCGCCCGCGACGCTGAACCTGTGTTGCGGCCAGCCGAACCGGGGATTCGCCGCTCTGGGCCACAGACTTTTCAAGGTGAACATCGAAGCCACTCTGGTGGCCCTCGATTCGCACACCGGAACGGTGCTCTGGGAAAGGCAGATTGCCGATTTCAAGAAGGGCTTCACCGCGACGGGAGCGCCGCTGGTGGTAAAGAACAAAGTTTTGGTGGGCATCGCGGGCGCCGAATTTGGCACGCGCGGTTTCGTTGATGCTTACGATGCAACTACGGGCGAGCGAGCCTGGCGCTTCTACACCGTCGCGACCAAAGGCGAGCCGGGCGGCGACACATGGGCGGGCGATTCCTGGCAGCGCGGCGGCGGGTCCACCTGGATCACCGGAACCTACGATCCCGATTTGAACCTAGTTTATTGGGGCACTGGTAATCCCGGGCCGGGTATGGATGGCGATGTGCGCGCCGGCGACAATCTGTACACGTGCAGCCTGGTGGCGATCGATGCCGATACCGGCAAGCTCAAATGGTATTTCCAGTTCACGCCGCACGACACGCACGATTGGGATGCCGTCGCCGACCCGGTGCTGATCGATCTCACGGTCAAGGGACAGAAGGTGAAAGCTGTGGTGCAAGCCGATCGCAACGGTTATTTCTACGCGCTCGACCGCACGACCGGAAAATTCCTGCTCGCCGCGCCATATACCAAGATCAATTGGGCGACAGGAATCGGCGCGGACGGGCGGCCGCTTGCGTTGCCGGGCATGGATCCATCCGAAGCCGGCACCAAGGTTTGCCCCGGTCTGGGCGGTGGGCATAACTGGTCGGCGACCGCCTATAGTCTCGACACGAAGCTCTTCTACTTCGGCACGGCGGACGGTTGCGAAGTGTACTACCGGACCAAGCAGGCGTATCGCGAAGGACAGTGGTACCAGGCGAGCACCGACTCTGCGATTCCGAGCGAGCCGCAGACTGGCGCTGTGCTGGCCGTGGATCCCACGACCGGCGAAACACGCTGGCGATACGACATGCTGACGGCCGACTCGGCGGGCATGCTGGCCACCGGCGGCGGCTTGATATTCACTGGCGACACGCATGGTTACTTGGTTGCGCTCGACGCACGCGCCGGGAAGCCGCTCTGGCACTTTCAAACCGGCGGCACCATCATCGCTCCGCCCATCACGTACACCTTGAACGGCAAGCAGCAAATCGCGATTGCGGCCGGATCGTCCATCATCACGTTTGCATTATCGAATTGAAGCGGGTTAATCGAGGGGTGAACCGAGCGAGGGGTGAACCAAGATGGACGAGCTTCTCAAATGGCGCAAAGAGTTTCCGATACTCGAAACCACCGTCCATATGATCAGCCACTCTCTCGGAGCCATGCCGCATCGCGCGCACGAGCAGATGCGGGAGTACGCCGAGACCTGGTCCACACGTGGTATCCGGGCCTGGGAAGAAGGCTGGTGGGAGATGCCGCGTGCGGTGGGCGACATGATTGGCCGCATCATTGGCGCGGCGCCGGGTGAAGTGATCATGCAGCAGAACGTCTCCACCTGCGTGGCGACAGTGCTTTCGTGTTTCGATTGGACCGGCCGGCGGAACAAGATCGTTTCCGAGGCGCTCAACTTTCCTTCTAACCTCTATCAGTGCCATGCGCTCGAGAAACTGGGAGCGCGCGTGGCTACGGTGCCGTCGGACGATGGCATCGGCGTGCCGCTCGATCGCATGATGGCGGCTATCGATGGCGAAACTCTGCTGGTCTTTGTCTCGCACGTCCTGTTCAAGAGCTCTTTCGTTCAGGATCTGGCGGCCATCACGCGGCGCGCGCATGAAGTGGGCGCGATGGTGCTCGCCGATATTTATCAGTCGGCGGGGACCGTGCCGGTCGACGTTCACGCCTTGGGAGTCGATTTCGCTGCCGGTGGTTCGGTCAAATGGCTCTGCGGCGGCCCGGGTGCGGGTTACCTCTACGTGCGCCGCGATCTCTGGCCGCAGCTCGAGCCGCGCTTTACGGGATGGATGGCGCACAAGCAGCCGTTCGCTTTCGACGCCGGGGCCATCGATTATGCCGAAGACGCTTTCCGCTTTCTCAATGGGACGCCCGCCATCCCGGCGATGTACGCGGCGCGCTCGGGATTTGAGATTATCGCGGAGGTCGGCGTCGAGCGCATCCGTGACAAGTCCGTGCGGCAGACGGCGCACCTGATAGCGCTCGCCGAAGAGGCTGGATTCCCCGTCCGCTCGCCGCGTAATCCCGCACGCCGTGGCGGCACGGTGGCTATCGATGTCCCTGACGGCGCCGCAGTCACCCAAAAACTACTGCGCCGCAACTTCCTGGTGGATTACCGGCCGGGCGCGGGCATCCGCGTGGCACCGCACTTTTACTCCACAGACGAAGAGCTGGATCTGACGATTCGTGAAATCCAGACGATCGTCCGGGAGAAGTCCCTCACCGTGCCCGCTCGCTGAAGCTGAGACGCCGGAAGCGCGGTCCAATATGAAGCCGTCTTTGGGGTGAAATAGGGGGGCCGATTGCCGGGGCGCGGCGTCAGGCCAGCGCCGGCACGCCCAAACTCTTGGCCTTGAGCGGCGACATGGCGGCTTCGGGGCAGTATCGCGCAATCATATCGCGCGCCAACTCGGCCCGGCGCACGCGCTCGCGCGATAGCGCAATCACGGTGTTCTCCAGATGCGTGCCGCTGGGATAAACATCCGGTGCGTTGCGCAAGCCGAATTTGAGATAGATCGGTGACGCCACGCGGATTAACTCCGGGATGTCGTAATAACGCAGAAAACCGCCGATATTGTCGGGAGCTTCCACATAGAAATCGATGGGCGTGTCGATGGCGGCGCGGATGGCCGCAATCTGCGGGATGGTGAGATCCGAGGGAATATTGATGGTATTGGCGCCCAGCAGTTCGACAATACGCGCCGACGCCGGATTGGTTGGCGCCATCATCACGGAAGTCTTGATGATGAGATCGATGGGAAGCTCGCCGGCCGCGCGCATGTTGGCCACGATTTGCAGGATGCCGATATCGGAAACCAGCACGCTGCGCAAGCCCAGCCGGACGCCGCGCTTGACGTCCTCCATGGCGAAGACCAGTTGATCTGCGCCGCGCAGAGAGAGGCCTAGCGATTTGCCGGCGGCGGAAAATACCTGCGCGCCGATATCGAATGTGGCGCGAGGGCCGATGAACAGATTGACCTCGATGCCCGCCTTGCGTCCCAGGTCGAGCATCTCGGAGATCTCGGCGTCGGTCATGAGCATGATGCCGCTGCCCTGGCTCACGCGATGCACGGGCACATTGCGCTCGCCGGCTTCACTCAAGACCGCGGCCAGCGCGCGGGGCCCTTCGGTGGAAGGGATCTCGATCCGGTATTGGCCGCCATCGGGAAACCGTTTGATGGAGCTGGGGCAATCCGCCGGGTCATGGCCCGGCAAGCCCCTGCGTTCCAAGAATTCGCGCGAGCTGTTCATATTTCGATTCCTTCCTGTAAGAGAAAGCCGCATTCGGCGACGGGTGCGTGCAGCACTTCCGAGGTATGTCCGTGCAGCGCGAAGACCTGGCGCACGAGGTCACACACCTGCTCGTAACCTCGCTCGAAGAATACCAGAATCGAAGGCCCCGCTCCGCTCAGCGTGCAGCCGAGCAGTCCGGGCGCGCGCAGTTTCATGATGTCGTCGAGACCGGGAACGAGAGCCGCGCGATACGGCTGATGAAACTTGTCTTCGAGCGCGGCGGGGAAAGCGCTGGTTGTGCCCGTGGCGAGAGCGGCCACTAGAAGGGCCGCGCGCTGCACGTTGAAAATGGCTTCCGCGCGCGGATAACAATCCGGCAGCACGGAGCGCGCGTGCGACGTGGGCAGCACGAAATCCGGCACCACAACGCCAACACCGAAATGCGCCGGCATATGGATCCTCACGGTGCGCGCGACGCCGCCGGAATCGATGGCGCTGGCCACGATCGAGCCCAGCACGCAGGCCGCGACGTTATCCGGATGGCCTTCCAGACGCGCGGCTTCGTCCAGAATACGCAGCGGCTTCCAGCGCAGGTCGAGGAGCCGGTCGGCAATCACGACGCCCGCCGTAAGCGCGGCCGCGCTCGAGCCAAGGCCCTTGCCGAGCGGGATCTCGTTATGGATGCGCAGCTCGATAGGCGGCATGGACATGCGCATGTCGCGCGCCACGGCCAGCGCGGTTTGCCAGATCAGGTTGTCCTCGCCCGTGGAGATCGCATCCGCGTCACGGCCACTGGCTTCAATCGAAAGCTGCCGGCTCTCGCGAAAGCGGCATTCCAGATAAATGCCGAGCGCGAGACCCAGCGCATCGAAGCCGGGCCCGAGGTTGGCACTGGAAGCCGGCACTCGGAGCGAAGTCCAGAGCATAAGTTATAGCGTAGGACAGGCGCTCTCGCGTGTCCATTTCAATTCGAATTTACCTTCTCGGCGCATGAACAATGGACGGGCAGGAACGCCTGTCCTACGAAACTACTCCGGCTTCTTCGACGAACAGCTCGCCTTTGTCCGCGTCCAACTCCGCCATCACGCCTAGAGGCAACGTGAGTTGGTCGTCGGTGTGGCCGATGGTGAGTCCGGAGAGTACCGGGACCCGCAGACGGCCCAGGATTTCGTCCACCACTTCGCCCACCGAGAGCGTGGATTCGTACGACGGCTTGAAATCGCGCGGGCGGCAGTCCTGGCATTCGCCGAAGATGATGCCCGCGGCGCCGGCGAGCTTGCCGGCCAGGCGCAACTGGGTCAGCATGCGATCGATGCTGTAGGGTTGCTCATCCACGTCTTCCAGAAACAGAATCCGCCCGCTGGTTTCGATCTCGCAGGGAGTGCCCATGGTGGTCGAGATCAGCGTGAGGTTGCCGCCGGTCAACGGTCCGCGCGCCCGGCCTGGGCGAACCGTGCGCAGCGTGTGCTCGGGGCGCAGCGGATCGGAAGCCGGAGGGTTGGTGATGCGGCCGAGCGGCTCGGTCTCGAACAGCGCTTTTCGAAAATAAGTTTGGGTATACTGCGTGAATCGCGAAAGCGTAACAGGGCCGTGAAAAGTTACGAGGCCCGCTCGCTTCTGAATCGCCAGGTGCAGCGCCGTGATATCGCTATAGCCCAGGAAGATTTTTGGATGGCTCCGAATCAGGTCGTAGTCGATGACATCCAGCAACTGCGCCGCGCCATAGCCGCCGCGAATGGCGAACACGGCCTTGACCTCGGGATCAAGGAACATGGCGTGCAAATCCTCGACGCGGTCCTGGATGCCGCCGCCCAGGTATCCTTCGCGCTTGCGAACGTTCTTCCCGAATTTCGGGACCAGACCGAAATAGCGCGCGGTACGCTCGGCCAGGGCCAGACGGTCGGGATCGGAGACGTAACTGGAGGGCGTGATCAGGCCGACGGTGTCGCCGGCGCGCAGGGCTTTGGGGCGGATCACCTTGCGCTCGGGAGCGGGCGACGCCACCGTGGGCAGCGCGGCCATGACACCAAGCCAGCCGCGGCGGGTCATCATTTGCGCGCCCTGGCGGTCGATTCGCGCACCACCAGTTGGGGCGAAATCAAGTATTCAGCCCCCATGCGGGACGTGTCGTTCAAGGAGGCCAGCAGCGCTTCGAACGCTTTGCCGGCGATCTCTTCGCGTGGCAGCCGGACGGTAGTGAGCGGAGGCTCGGTGAACTCGGCCAGCGCGATATCGTCGAAACCCACCACTGAAATGTCGAGGGGCACCCTCAGTCCTTTCCTGCGGATGGCGCGCAGCGCTCCGATGGCGGTCAGGTCGTTCGAGCACAACACGGCGGTGGGTGGCGGCGTCCGCTCTAACATCCGGCTCATGGCCTGAAATCCGCCGTCGATGCGATGGTTGCCGGTCTCGGTCCAGGCCGGGTCTCCCATTTCGCGCTTCTGCATGGCCTTCAGAAACGCCGAGCGGCGAATGCGCGCCGATTTCAAATCCGGAGGGCCGCTGATGAAAGCCAAGCGCCGGTGCCCCAGCTCGAACAAGTGCTCTACGGCTTGCAAAATGCCGCTGGCATAATCGACCTTGATGTTGCTGATATGTTTTTCCACCGTGCCCACGTCCAGAAACACCATGGGAATGTTGCGGCCGGCGAGCTCCTGCGTGAACGCCCCGTCCATTTCCGAAGTCATGATCGCCACCGCGTCCACTTTGCGTTCCAGCATGCGGCGGACGGCGGACGCCATGCGCGACGAATCATACTCGGTGTTGCTCAATAGGACCTCATAGCCCTTTTGCGTGGCAGCGTCTTCAAAGCCCTTCACCAGCTCGGGAAAGAACGGGTTGGTAATGTCGGAGACGATGAGCCCCACAATGCGGCTGCGGCCCGATACCAGTGAGCGGGCGTGCGTATTGGGAAAGTATTTCAGCTCTTCTATGGCTTGCCGCACGCGCCGCGCGGTCACGGGCCTTACGGGCAGATTGTTGATGGTGCGCGAAACGGTGGCCGTCGAAACCCCGGCCCGTTTCGCGACTTGCTTGATATCCATGGGTGACTGTGGTCCTGGCGCCTTGCGTGGCAACTCCAGCCTTCATATTTTAGACGTAAACCAGGCTCCCATTGGCCCTAACGAGCGATATATTTAGTACTCGGGCGAGGCGCCATGCCTCCTCCGGCTCAATTATGCGTCTGTTCATTCTCATAGGCCTCGCTGCCATGGTCGCCTGCGCGCAATCCGGCGGCGACTCCTGGCAATCCCAGGGCGTGATCTATGTCGGCCATTCGCCTCACGCCAACCTCCACACCGTTCCCATCCGCGCGGTCCGGCTGGACGATGGCTTCTGGTCGGCACGCATGCGCATCAACGTGGAGCGCAGCATCCCCACGATGCTTCAGGAATTGGAGCAGCACGGCGTGGTGGATAACTTCCGCCGGCTCTCGGGTCGCGACGCGGGTCGCAAGCAGGCTCCGCGCCGCGGTCCTGTCTATACCGATTCGGACATCTATAAGTGGATGGAAGCCGTAGCGTATGTCCTCCGTTCCGGTGACCGGCCGGAGCTTCGCGCCGCCTTCGATCGCCTCACCGACGAGATCCTGGCTGCGCAGGAGCCGAGCGGCTACCTGAACACTTACTACGTCGACGACCGCAAGGACAAGCGCTTCACCGAGATGTACCGCTCCCATGAGTTGTACTGCCTGGGCCACCTGCTGCAGGCGGCCATCGCGTACTATCGCGCCACAGGCAACCGCAAGTTGCTCGATGGCGGCATCCGCTTCGTGAATTACATGGTGGAGGACTTCGGGCCGTCCAAGCGTCCGGCGCTCACCGGGCACCCGGAATTTGAGATGGCGCTGGTCGAACTCTACCGCACCACGGGCGAGCGGAAGTATCTGGATTTCGCCGGCTACTTGCTCAGTGGTGTCGAGCGCGAACGGCTGCACCTGACGGACGGTCAGGTGCAGTACATGTTTAGCGGCATTCCATTCACGTCGCGGCGGCAATTTGAGGGGCACGCCGTGCGCGCCATGTACGCGTCGTCCGGAGCGACCGACTATTATGCCGAGACCGGCGATCCGGCGTACTGGAGCACGCTCGAGCGCCTGTGGAAGGACCTGGTCGATCACAAGATGTACATCACCGGCGGCGTTGGCTCGCGCGAGGCCGGAGAGTCGATCGGCGAGTCCTACGAGCTGCCGAATGCGCAGGCGTATGGCGAGAGCTGCGCGGCCATAGGCAACATGATGTGGAACTGGCGCATGCTCGCGGTGAGCGGCGACGCGCGGTTCGCCGATGTGATCGAGCGGGCGCTTTACAACGGCATCAATTCCGGGATGTCGCTCTCCGGTACGCTGTACTGCTATCGCAATCCGCTGGAATCGACCGGCGAAAAGATCCGCAACGAGTGGTACGACACCACCTGCTGCCCGCCCAATCTGGAGCGCACGCTGGCTTCGCTGCCGGGCTATTTCTACAACACCAGTCCCCGGGGTGTCTATGTGAACCTTTACGACAATTCGCATCTGGATTGGCATCTGGAAGACGGCACAGGTTTGAAAATCAATCAGAAGACCAGATATCCGTGGGGCGATGCGGTGGAGATGACGGTCACGCCGGCGGCGACTTCGGAATTCAGTGTGTTCCTGCGGGCGCCGGGCTGGTCGCGGTCAACGCAGTTCACGGTGAACGGGAAGCCGGCCGCGGGCGCTGCCAAAGCCGGGCAGTACTTTGAGATCCATCGCCAGTGGCACGCAGGCGACCGTATCGGCATGAAGTTTGACATGGCGGCGCAACTCATTCGCGCCAACCCGCTGGTCCGTGAGGACGCCGGGCGGGTGGCCGTCGAGCGCGGTCCGCTGGTCTACTGCATGGAATCGCCGGACCAGCCTCCGCTCAACTCGCTATTCGACTCCGAGCTTACGGCGCCGGCCGACGCGTTCCACGAAGAGTTCCGCGGTGATCTGCTGGACGGCGTTGTCGTGCTGCGGCACCGCGGCGTTGTGGCGGGAAAGCCGCTCGCCGATGAGCCGCTTTACCAGGTTGCGGCCGGCGTTGCCCGCCCGCCGGCGAAGCCGGTCGAGTTGACGTTCATTCCGTATTACGCGTGGGCCAATCGCGGGTTGACGTCGATGGAGGTCTGGGTTCCATTACGGTAGGGAGGAGCATTATTGCCAATTCCGGCCGTCCAAGACCGGGTGAAATCCAACGTCAATGGACAGGCAGGAATGCCCATCCTACGCCGCCATCACCCCGGCAGCGGCACGCGATAAACCTCGCCGGTCTCCGCTACCGAGAACCAGAATTCGCGGTTCCAGATGGTCATGCCGTGCGGCACCTGGACGACGCCATCGACCATCGGCGCTTCGGCCGGCAGCGTGACCTGGGCCAGAATCTTTCCGCTGGCCGGGTCCATTTTGAAGAACGATCGATAAATGCTCTCAGCGCACCACAGCGAGCCATCCGGGTCCCAGCCGATGCCATGCGGCCGCACGCCGGGGGCGGGGAACGAGCGTTTCGTGGCGCCGTCTTCGGGATTGACTACGAAAATGCCCACTGCCGGCGGCACCGCCACCCACAACTCGCCGCTGCGCCACTCGAGGCCGTGCGCACCCGTGGGCTGGGGGTGGCTTTCGCGCGGTCCCCACTTCACCAGTCCCGAACCGGGGCTGGGCAGCTTCTTCAAAGTGCGGCCGGTTTGCGCATCGATGCGCACCAGGAGGCGGTTATAAGTGGACGCGATCCACAAACCCGAACCATCGAACGTGATGCCGCTTCCCTTATCGGTTTCGGTCTCGAACTGCCGGATGACGCGGCCGTCTTTGTAATCGACGAGGGCCACGCGATTGGTGGCCTGGTCAAGAATCCACAAGCCTTCGCGCGTGGCTTGCAAGCCGTTCGGCGCGGCTCCTGGGGTGCGAAATGCCCTTTCGACGCGTGATGCAATCTGAGTCGGGAAACCCGTTGCTACGGCGGCCGCGGCGTGAAGCGGTGCATACGGCAGAGCCGCGAGTTTGAACAGGTCACGGCGCGCAAGCATAGCTTCCACTCCTATCGCGTTTCGAGTTGCACCAGTTGGTCGGACTCTGTGCGTTCGCCGGGACCCATGATGGTCTGCGGCCCGCGCCAGAAATCCACGTAGGATGTGTAATGAGAGCAGGCCACGGTGCATCGCGGCGCGCAGCTCTTTACCGTGAGATACTCGCGGCGAATATCTTCGACGGTGTATTGTTCGAGCGGTTTGGCCGGGTAGCCGCGCTGCTGCGAACAGTAGTGAACCAGCCCGTCTTCGCAAATGTACAGGTAGCGCGCGCCCGAGCGGCAGCGCCACTCGTTGGGACGGCCGTTGGCTATGTTGTCCTGGAAAAAATTCAGTTGCGCGTAGCTGCGCTTGGCCATGCGCTTCATCCGCAGGTACACTTCGCGCTCTTCGGGCTTGAGTGGCTGCAGTTGCCCATCGCCATCATGAATGATGCCGATGGTCGAAGTGAATCCCAGCTCGACGGCGCGGCGGCCCACTTCCAAAGCATCCTTGGGATTGTGAATGCCGCCGCCGACCACGGAATTAATGTTCACGTGAAATTCGGCGTGTTCGGCGAGCAACTCGAGTTTCTTGTCGAGCACCTTCAGGCTCTTTTTCGACACCTCGTCGGGCCGGACGTTGTCGATCGATATCTGCAGATGCTCCAGGCCGGCTTGATTCAGCCGGCGGATCCGGTCGGCGGTGAGCAGGTATCCGTTGGTGATCATGCCCGCCATGATTCCGTGACTGCGGATATGCGCCATGATGTCATCGAGCTCGGGATGGAGCAGCGGCTCGCCTCCGCTCAAGGTGATGATGGTGGTGCCCAGCTCCGCCAGGCGGTCGAGCCGCCGGCGCATGACGTCCAATGGCACGGGCGGTGAGAAATCGTCGTACTCGTTGCAATAGGCGCAGGCGAGGTTGCAGCGGCGGATCGGGATGATGTGCGCCAGCACGGGATGATCGGTCGAGATCAGCCCCTTCACGATCATCATGAACTCGCGTGATCGCCGGTGCGTGGCTTTCCAACTTCGTCTGAAACGGAAGCCCAAATCTGCCATAGTTGTCAGGAGCTTATTCATTAGAACACAGGTGCGCCGGAATTCGGAAAGAGCATAACTTGAGTGGCGCTTCTGGCCGGGCGAAATGGTGATTTTCCCCACTGAATGTATAAGATAGGAGAAGTCCGAGAAGAGCAAATAGGCCGCTCGCCGAGCCCCGTGTCCTTGGTCTTGGACGCCTCGCCGCTGCTGCTGCGCAGTGCCGGGGTGAAGAACTACGTGTATTACTGGGCACGCAGCCTCGCCCAGCACGCCGGGCCGCACAGACTTTCGCTGTTTCCCTTCCTGCACGCGCCGGATAGCTTTGTACATCAGACTTCCGTGCTGGGCCGGGCGGCGACGTTGGAACGGCTGGGCCTGTTGTTCGCCGCCAAGGTCTGCCCTTACCCGATTTTGAACTGGCTGACGCCGGCGTCCGACGTTTTTCACGCTTCGCACCTGGCGCTGCACCCGCCGAGCAAGGCTCGCCTTACCTCAACCATCTACGATATGACCTGCTGGCTAATGCCTGAAGTGCATACCGCCGGCATGGTGAAAGCGTCGGAGCACATTGCCGCCCATTTGTTTCGTCCGGCGGCGGGGTTGATCGCTATATCGGAATCTACGCGCGCCGATGCGGTCCGGCTGCTGGGCTTGGCGCCGGAGAGGATCGAAGTGATTTATCCCGGTGTTGCCCCCGCGTTCTTCGAGGTCGAACAAGAAACGGCGCGCCTCATCGCCCGTCGCTATGGGTTGTTGAAACCGTACGCGCTCTACGTGGGCAGTATTGAGCCGCGGAAAAATCTGGGCGTTCTGTTGGACGCGTGGCAGTATCTGGCGCGCGATATACGCGACGAATTCGAGCTGGTGGTAGCAGGTCCATGGGGGTGGGGCGACCGCACGACTTACGATCGTCTGCAGGAAGGGATTCCCGGCGTCCGTTACCTGGGCTATGTGCCGGAGTCCGATCTGCCGGGGCTGACGGCCGCGGCCACGCTCTTCGCGTACGTTTCGCTCTACGAGGGCTTCGGGTTGCCGGTGGGGCAGGCGATGGCGGCAGGCGTTCCGGTGCTTACGTCGAATGTCTCGTCGCTGCCGGAAGTGGTGGGAGATGCAGGCCTATTGGCCGATCCGCGCAGCCGCGAAGAGATTCGCACAGCACTCGAACGGCTCCTGCTCTCGCCTTCGCTGCGATCCGAACTCAGCGAGCGTGGGCGCACGCGCGCCCGCCAATTCAGTTGGGCCGAGTGCGCGCGAAAGTCCTGGGAGTTTTTCGCGCGCGTTGCCGCCTGACGATTACGCCTGCCAGGGCAAACGGCCGCACGCGTTGAAGCGGTGGTTGAGCGATTCCATGACCCGTTCCAGCGTGTCCATCGCCTTCGCCATCGCCTTCGGCCGGTGCCTGTTCGGGCTTAATTCCGCCGGAACAAAACCTTTCCGTTGTAACCATCGATCCCAGGATTCGAGCCGTCTGGTGTGCGACCCGGCTGCTGTGTGGAACTGCTCGCTATAAATCAGCAGGACTTTTTCAAGCTCCGAGGCGGGCTTCGCCAGACGGCGATCGGTCTGGACGGGCGCGCGGTCCACTTTTTCGAGAAGGTCCCGGGCCGCCCGCGAAAGGCGCTCGAGTTGCCACGTCGCTCGGGCGCGGCCTACGGCGACAACGGCAGACCACAGAGCGCGGTCGACGTACGTGACCTTGGCGGAAACCAACTTGATGACGAGCGCATCGGGATGCTCCGCCAGACCGCAGTTCATGCGAAAGATATCGTGACTGCGCGGATGCGCCCACCACGACCCGCGCACCGGCACGCCCGTGACTAAGGCGCAGACGTTCGGCAGACGCGCGTCGGTTTGGAGCAGCAGTCCGTACTCTTTCAGACTGGCCAGCACGCGCCGGAATTCATTACGGCCGGCGGCCTTCTGGTGTTCCATTTGTTAGTTGCAGTTTTGTCATTTTACAGACGCGCTGTTTAGCTTTGTAACAGAACACCAGCCCATTTTGCAATTTCGGGACGCACATTCCCGGAAGCGAACAGCTAACAGATTCCGGCTCGTCGCGTCATAACATCCGATGGTGAGCCGCTCCAGCGTGCGAGACGAATCGCGAGATTAGGCACGCGACGTGCACACCGTCTTTGCCGGAACAAGGTGACCGGGAATTTCGTAATCGGGGACATGTGATTCGCGCAGCTTTACGGCTGTGCCAGGGAGTCAGTAGATGCGTCGCCGATTACGATGCCTGTATTTCATTTGTATCTCCGCCTTCCTTACCACCGGGGCTCGCGCGGATCAAGCCACTTGGGAAAAGTACATGGAGCAAGTGCGCCTGTCGCGACAGAAGGGTGCATTCGCGGAAGCCGAGAAGGCCGCGCTCGCCGCCGTTGCCGAGGCGGCAAAGTTGGGGCACGAAGACGACAATCTGGCGAAAAGCTGGAACAACTTGGGCGCGCTTTATTACGATATCGGCCGGTACGCGGAAGCCGAAAAGCAATATCAGCGGGCCATTGAGCTTTGGGAAAAACTGGGTGGCGGCGAGCGAGTTGAGCCTACGCAGGGCGCCAACAATCTGGCTGTCCTCTATTTGAAAACCGGCCGCCTCAAGGATGCAGAGCCTCTGCTTTTGCGCGTGCTGGCCATCCGGGAGAAGACGCTGCCGCCGAATCACCGGGATCTCGCCGAGAGCCTCAACAGTTTGGCCGAACTTTTCCGTGCGCAAGGCCGGTACCCCGAGGCCGAGCCGCTCTACCGGCGCGCCATTGGCATTTGGGAAGAGGCTTTGAGCGCGGAGCATCCAAAAGTGGCCACCGGCCTGAGCAACCTGGCGGCGCTGCTGAATGCGGAAGGACGCTACGTCGAAGCTGAGCCGCTCTTAAAACGGGCGCTAGCGCTGGACGAAAAGGCGCTGAGCCCCGATCACCCGGGCATCGCCGCGACTCTGAATAATCTGGCGGAACTGTATTTTGTCCAGGGCCGGTACAGTGAAGCCGAGCCGCTGTACCGGCGTGCTCTGGCCATCAAGGAAAGAGCGCTCGGGCCGGAGCATCCGGACGTGGCCACCGGCTTGAATAACCTGTCTGCGCTCTACCGCGCACGCCATCAGTATGCGGAAGCCGAGCCGTTGCTGCGCCGGGCGCTGGCCATCCGCGAAAAAGCGCTAGGCGAGAAACATGCCGACACGGCGTCGAGTCTAAATAATCTGGCGGACCTGTATCGTCTGGAAAAGCGGTTTGCGGATGCCGAGCCACTGTACCGGCGTTCGCTAGCTATCAAGGAAAAAGCGCTTGGCCCGGAGCATCCCGACGTGGCTACCAGCTTGAATAACGTCGCGCAATTTCTGCAACTCGAAGGCCGCAAGGAAGAGGCCGCGGCCATGTATCGAAGGGCCACCGCTATCTGGGAAAGAAGCCTGGGGCCGGAACATCCCGCTGTGGCCACAGGGCTCAACAACCTGGCCCAGATCTATGTAGCGAAGCGCGAATACGCCGAGGCGGAGTCCATGATGCAGCGCGCCATTCCGATATGGGAAAAATCTTTGGGGCCGGAGCACCCCGAACTAGCGACGCCGCTGAAGAATTTGGCGACGATTTACCACCTGGAAGGCCGGTACGCGGCGGCTGAGCCGCTATACCGTAGAGCGCTCGGGATCATTGAGAAGAGCGTGGGCCGCCAGGATAGCGAGGCTGCCGAGGTCATGAGGGATCTGGCTGAGTTATATCGCGTTCAGCGCCGCAACACCGAGGCCGAGGCACTGTATGAGCGCGTGCTGCCCATTCAAGAAGAAATGCTGGGACCGGAACACCAGGAGGTGGCGGGAAGCCTTTACATTCTGGCGGAGCTCTACCGGCAGGATGGGCTCTACGATAAGGCCGAGCCGCTCTACCGGCGTTCGCTCGCCATCCTGGAGAAGGAGCAGACCACGCAAGGTCCGGCGCTGGCCCGCAGTCTCAAGACGTTCGCCGGCATGTTGCGGCATATGAAACGCAAGCCGGAAGCGGCAGCGCTCGAAGCGCGCGCCAAAGCCATCCTGCAGGGGCAGCCGCCAGGACAGGCGTTCGCGGAGCCCATCGCGAACTAAACCGAGCTGACAGTCGAACCCTGCAAGTTGCGCAACAACGGCTTCTTACTTGAACGGGGTGAGTGAGTACTTCGTAATCGGGAACACATGTTCGCGCAGTCTATAAGGTCTGCGCCAGGGAGAAAGTTTATGTGCTGCCGAGTGCTCTGGCATTCATTCATTGCTATTTTCGCTGTCCTCACTGCGCTCCGTGCAGAGCCGGCTTCATGGGAGCAGTACATGGAGCAGGTACGAACCCTTCGACGGCAAGGCGCATTCGCCGGCGCAGTCAAGGCCGCACGCGCCGCTGTTGCCGAGGCGGAAAAATCCGGCCACGAAGATTCCCGCCTCGCCAAGAGCTGGAACAATCTGGCCACGGCGTACTTCGACACCGGCCAGTACGCCGAAGCCGAAAAGTTTTTTCAGTCCGCGATTCGCCTTTGGGAGCAACTGTTCGCTGCCGACAGCGTGGAGGTTGCCAATGGCCTCAACAATCTGGCGGTCCTATACCTGAAGACGAGCCGGTTCAAGGAAGCGGAATCGCTGCTGTCGCGCGTGTTGGCAACCCGCGAAAGAGCGCTCCCGCCGGATCACCCCGACCTGGCTGAAACCATCGGCAACCTGGCGCAAGTGTACCGGGCGCAGGGCCGGTACGCGGACGCCGAGCCGCTCTATCGGCGCGCGGTCGGTATTTGGGAAAAAGCGTCGGGCCCTGAACACGTGAAGACCGCCGTGGCGCTGAATAACCTGGCGGTGCTGCTGCTCGACCAGGGCCGGTACGCGGACGCCGAGCCGCTCTTCAAAAGAGCGCTGGCCATCGGCGAAAAGATGCTGGGTCCCGAACACGCCGGTATCGCGTCCACCCTCAACAATCTTGGGGAGCTGTATGTATTGCAGGGCCGTTACGACCAAGCCGAGGCGCTTTACGCGCGCTCGCTGGCCATCAAAGAAAAGGCTCTGGGACCGGAGCACACGGATGTAGCCACCAGCCTGAATAATCTAGCGGAGCTGTATCGCACACGCCATCAATATGCGGAAGCCGAGCCGCTGCTGCGGCGCGCCTTGGCCATACGCGAGAAAGTGCTGGGGCCGAACAGTGCCGATGTAGCCAGCAGCCTGAACAATCTGGCGGACCTCTACCGTCAGGAGAACCGTCTGGCCGAAGCCGAGCCGCTATGCCGTCGTGCGCTGCGCATTTGGAGAGCAACGCTCGGCGAGGAGCACCCCAGCGTGGCCACCAGCTTGAATAACCTGGCCCACTTCTTGAGCCTGGAAGGCCATTACGACGAGGCGGCAGCCATGTATCGACAGGCCATTGCCATCTGGGAGAAGACCCTCGGGGCGGGCCATCCGACGGTCGCCACCGGGCTCACCAACCTGGCGCAGGTATGCGTTAGCCGGCAGGAATTCTCCGACGCGGAGTCCATGACGCAGCGCGCCATCGCCATCCAGGAGAAGGCGCTGGGTCCGAACCACCCCGACTTGGAGACCGCTTTGCGGACGCTGGCTCAGGTCTACCACCTTCAATCGCGGTACGCAGCCGCCGAACCGCTTTACCGGCGGGCGCTCGCGATTCTGGAAAAAAGTGGCGCCCGGGACGACGCCGAGACCGCACATGTGATGACGGATCTGGCAGAGTTGTACCGGGCGGAGCGTCGAAACACGGAGGCCGAAGAGCTTTACGAAGGCCTCATGCCGATAGCGGAGAAAACGTTCGGGGCGGAACAACCGGCGCTGGCGTCGCGCCTTTTCAATCTGGCGGAACTCTACCGTCAGGACGGCAGATACGAAAAGGCCGAGCCGCTCTACCGGCGTACGCTCGCCATCCTGGAGAAGACGCAGCCGGCTGAGGGCTCCGCGCTGGCGAGCAGCCTCAAGACCTTTGCCGAAATGTTGCGGCAAATGAAACGCAAGGCGGAAGCGGTGGCCCTTGAAGCGCGCGCTAATTCAATTCTGCGGCAGCAGGCGCTCGTGGCGTCGCCTGCCCGGTAACCGGGCCTATACAAGCGCCGTGGCGTCATGCGCTGTCGTGGCGCTCCCAAGGGACATGGCTCATTCGTATCGTAGCGCGGCGGTCGGATCCACTCTCGCCGCGCGGTTCGCCGGGATCAATGTCGCAAATAACACGATGATGAATACCGCTGCCACAACCATCGCTAGTGTGGCGGGATCAGTCGGCGTAGTTTCAAACAGGAGGCTGCGGAGTACCCGTGTTAGCGCGAGTGCTCCGGCAAGTCCGAGGCTGATTCCAGTAACGCCCAGGACCATACCCTCCCGCAGCAACAATCGCCTCACATCGTTGGGCACAGCGCCCAGAGCCAGGCGGATACCGATCTCACGCGTGCGCCGCGCCGCGGAGTAAGCGATGACGCCATAGATGCCTACCGCGGCAAGGAGCCCCGCGATTCCACCGAATACCGCCAGCAGAACCAGTTGCAGCCTGGGCTGGGCCACGGACTCTGAAAAGACAGCCTCCATGGTTTGCACATGGGTAACCGCTTGATCGGGATCCACGCGATGAATCGCGCTTTGCACGGAACGCGAGATCTGGAGAGGATCGCCTGCTGCGCGCACGACAAGCTGAGCGAAATACATGGGTGCCTGAACGTTGTTGACGAAGATCGTGGGCCTCGGTGCTGCCTGCAACTCAGTCTGCCGCGTGTCGGCGACCACGCCAACGATCTCGGCCGGATTCTCAACCGTCCAGCACAGATTCAGCTTTTGCCCGATCGGGTCAAGACCGGAAAAGAATCGTTTCACAAACTCATGATTGACCATGATGACGCTCGGCACCCCAAAATGATCGCGCGCATCAAAGTGCCGGCCGCTGAGGAGAGGGGTTCCCATTGCCTGGAAATAGCCTGGGCTGATGACGAGAAAGTCGGCGCCAGGCGATCGTGCGGGCGTCGGCGGCGGCTCATCGGCGCGTGCGAAGCAAGATCCTGACACTCGTTCCTGAAGGGGGAGAAAGTGTACGGATCCTGCTTGTTTCACTCCTGGTACGGTCCGGATCTGTTCGAGCAGGTGCGCGAAATAGCCGGCACGCTTACGGTTCTCTCCGTACTTGGCCGGGGACGTGAACATCTCCATGGTCAGAATGCGCTGGGTGTCAAAGCCGGGGTTGACCGATATGAGCCTGTGAAAGCTGCGCAACATTAGCCCGGCCCCGATCAGCAGAATCAGAGAGAGCGCAATCTCAGCAACCACCAACGCCTGCCGCAACCCACTTCTAGTGGACGCGCGAACCGAGCCTTGCTGAAGGGCCTGGTGAGGGTCGATTTGCGAGACTTGGAAAGACGGGACAAGGCCGAAGATCGCCGCTGTAACGATCGATAGTGCGAGCGCGAACAGGAGCACGGAGCCATCCATGTGGATCATGTCCATGCGCGGAAGCTGGCTTTGGCGCGGAACCATCGCGACCAGCGCCTTGATACCCCAATAGGCGACGACCAAACCTGCGGCTGAAGCGACCGCCGCAAGCACAAGACTCTCTGAGAGGAGCTGCTGCAAGAGCCGTCGCTTGCTGGCTCCGAGCGCGGCCCGGACGGAAATTTCGCGCAATCGGCTGGAGGCGCGCATCAGCAGCAAATTCGCCACGTTCGCGCACGCAATCAGAAGCACGAGGCCCACCGCTGCCAGTAGCACCAGCAGCGGGAGGCGCGCCTTCTCGGTCGCATCTTCGAGCATCGGAACCGCTTCGGCGCTCCACCCCTCGTTGAAACGAGGGCGCTCGCGCGCTATCTGGTTAGCCACCGAGTGCAGATCATCTTGCGCCTGCCGGAGAGTGACGCCGGCCTTTAGCCGCGCCACTACGGTGAGATACCGTCCGCCCTCCCAGTCCCGGGTTCGCGTGATGGCGAGCGGCGTCCAAAGATCCGCGATGTACTTGGGCATCGTGAATCGCTTTGGCATGACACCGATGATCGTGCTTGGTTCGCCGTTGATCATGACGTTTCGGCCGAGAACCGATGGATCGCCACCAAACCGTGATTGCCATAGGCCGTGGCTCAGAATCACGACCTTGTCATGGCCCGGTTGACCTTCTTGAGCCGTGAAGGCCCGTCCGAGCCTTGGCGCAACGCGAAGGATTGAGAAATATTGCGGAGAAACCTGCATTCCAGCGAGCGCTAGCGGATCGCCGAATCCGGTCAGATTGGTCGTAAGACCCTGGACAGCCGCCATATCTTCGAAGCTGCGCGTATGTTCGCGCCAGTCGAGGAAGTTGAACGGGTTGACGACGTTCCTGAAGTAGCCTTTAGAAGGGCGCGATTCCCAGATCTGCACGAGCCGCTCCGGCTGAGGGAAAGGCAGCGGTTTCAGCAGAACCGCGTTTACCACCGTAAATATCGCTGTATTGGCTCCGATACCGAGGGCCAGCGACAGTGCGGCGGTGCTCGCGAACCCGGGGTTCTTCCGCATCCCACGAAAGGCGTAGCGCACGTCCTGGGCTACTTGTTCAAGCGTCATCAAACCCCACATAACACCGCGTAGACGGCCTACCGAGCTTTTGGTTAGCCGGCAGCCTCGCGCCTCTTGTTCCTCGAGGTTCGGGGAGAGGCGCCTCGCTCGACCCGCATTTACAGCGCGTCGAAAAGTTCGCTGCGTCAATCGCCGCAATGAACGCGGACGGCAACGACCATGCAAACCAAGTCATTTCCTTTCAGCATGAATGGAACCGAGGGCCTGCTGTCTTCGCGCAGCTGAGCGCCGGGACCCCGCACTATATTTCTATCGCCCGGAAGCAGGCTCCGAACGGCGTCGTCAGCGTCAACGCGCCGCCTCCGGCAAGCCCCAGGCGTTACACTAAATGCAGCCGCATACAGACTTTTTGCGTGTGCCGGACGTCATTCCACAAGGAGCCTGAGCATTGATCTTTCGGGCGGTCGAGGACACCGACCTGATACGCAAGGCGCGCCGGGGAGACGTGGAGGCCTATAACCTCCTGATTTCCCGCTGGGAAAAGCGCGTCTACAATTACCTGCTGCGTATCGTGGCCGATCGCGAAGACGCGTTGGATCTCAGCCAGGATGTTTTCTTGAAGGCTTACCAGAACCTACGGAAGCTCGACGATCCCGCCCGTTTTGCGCCGTGGCTGTTCCGTATCGCGCACAACGAAGCGTTTTCCTCGTTTCGCAGGCGTCGTCCGGAGGGAGAAACGGTGCCGCAGTCGGATTTCGCCGGCGAGCGAATTCCCGCAAAAGTTTCGCCGGCATTTCCTATCGAGCTTTCCATCGCGGTGACCACCGCACTGGACAAGCTCAATGCGGACCAGCGCGAGGCTGTCATCTTGAAGATCTACCAGGGATTCAAGTTCGAAGAGATGGCCGAGATTCTTTCGTGTCCGGTTTCGACCGTGAAATCGCGGCTCTATACCGCGCTCGACGTGCTCAAGACGCAACTGGCTCCCGCAAAAAGCAGAGGTGTTACATGAGTTGCTCGCCATTCGATTTACGCGACTATCTTTTGGGTGAGCTGTCGGCGGAGGAACGCCGCCAGGTGGATGTGCACGCAAGAAGCTGTGGCGGCTGCCACGAAGAACTGGAGCGCCTGCGCATCACCCATTCGACACTGCTGGCGTTGCGCGACGAAGAAGTCCCGCAGCGCATCGGTTTTGTCTCCGATAAAGTGTTCGAGCCATCGCTCGCGCGCCGCGCGTGGGAGGCATTTTGGGGCTCGCCCGCGAAGCTGGGATTCGCGTCGGCGGCCATTCTGTCGGCGACGCTGGTGATCTTTACCTTCTTCCGGCAGGCTCCCGCCGTGGCTTCGGTTGCGGCGCCCGATGCGTCGAAGATCGAAGCGCAGGTTTCTGCCCGCGTAAGCGCCGCGGTTGAAAAAGCGGTTGCCCAGAGCGAAGCGCGCCAGGCAAGCAAGACGGCGGAATTGCTCGCTGCGGCGGAACAGCGCTTTGCACGTCAGCGGCAAGCGGACATGCTGAATGTCGAACAGCGCCTTTCGGTGCTGCAAAAACGTTACAACGTGCGCGAGAATATGCTGGCGCGCCTTGAACCGCCGGGAGAAATGAAATGAAGCGCGCCCTGATTTTCTCTGCTGTGCTGGCGGCTGCGTGGGTGGCCGTGGCACAGGGCCCGCAGGTAAGCTACGCCGCGATCCGCGCCATGGAGCAGAGCCTAGATAGGCGCGTGCTCACGCTCAGCACCGATACTCCTTTCGACCTCCTCGGCAACACGCGCGGCGTTTATCTCGGTGGTTACGGCGCGGTCTTCACGACGGAAGTCAACCTGCTCGTCACCAACAACGTCAGCCCGTTCCTGCAGACCATTCCTAAGGAGTACGTCACCAAGGTGCACGCACAGAAGCTGCAGCGGATTCCCGTGCTCAAACGCAGCATGCGGGATGCCATGGTGGCGACGGCGGCATCTTTGGATAATGTGCCGGCCGGCGAAAACATCGTGCTGGGCGTGACACTGTTCTACTACAACTGGGAGAACACCAGCGGGCTGCCGTCGCAGATTGTGATGCAGGCCCAGCGCCAGAAGCTGCTGGACGTGCAACTCGGCCGCGCCAGCCGCGCTTCCCTCGATGCCATCATCCGGGTGCAAGAACTATAGATGAGCGCTTCCTCCGCGCCCCTTCTCGTCGATGAGCCTCGCCGCCCCATGCGGCTGGGCGAGATGCTGATCGAACGGCGCCAGATCGAGCAGGAGGATCTGGATCGCGCGCTCGAGCTCCAGAATGAGCGTGGCGACAAACTGGGAAAGATCCTGGTCGATCTCGGCTTCATCGCCATGCGCGACATTCTGGCCGCGCTCTCCGAGCAGCTCGGCATTCCGCTGGCCGCGCTCGACGAGCCGCCGCCGTCTGCCCCCGAAGTCCAGGACCTCTCGCCGCGCTTCATGCGGCAGTGCCGCTTTCTTCCTGTGGCGGTGGATGATTCGTCGGTCACCATCGCCATGGCCGACCCCCTGGATTTCGAGACTATTTCCGCCGTTCGCGGCTTTTGCGGGTTGCGCGTGAAGACGGCGCTGGCCGGCGAGCAGGAAATTCTCGACGCCATCGACAAGCACTACGGCGAATCCGAAAAGCAGCAGCCCTTCGGGGCCGAGATCGATTCCTCCGAGGCCGGCGAGAACCTGGAGCAGCTTCGCGACATGGCGAGCGAGGCGCCGGTCATTCGCCTGGTGAACGCCATGATCGCGCAGGCCGTCGAGAAGCGGTCGAGCGATATCCACATCGAGCCGTTCGAGAAGGAATTTCGCGTCCGCTATCGCA
>JBGPKX010000022.1:0-28497 GCA_041486185.1 Bryobacteraceae bacterium
GCCGGCAACCCGAGGACGTTGATGCCGCGCACCAATCGTGTGGAGGCCAGCCGCACGTCGTCTGTGAATTCGCCGAGGCTCACCGTTTTTTCGCCGATGCGCGGAGCGGCCATGGGCGTGGTCGGGGTAAACAGGCAATCGATGCGCGACCACAGCTGCGCAAATTCGCGCTGCATCATGCGGCGCAGCCGCTGAGCGTTGACGTAGTCGGTGGCGGGGAGCAGGCGGCCCTGATCGAATAGCGCGATCACATCGGCGCCGAACTGGTCCCGGTTGCCGATATATTTCTCCATCAGAGCCGAGGCTTCCGCCAGCAGGATGACGCGGCCTACGACGTTCAACGCTTCGATATCCGGCACGCGCACCGGAATCACATGCGCACCCAGCGATTCGGCTGTAGCGGCCATGCGGCGCACGGCCATATCGACATCGGGATCGAGCCGCTCGAGATAGTAATTCTGCGGAAGGCCAATGCGCGCGTTGCGAATGGAGCAATCCGGCGCCGGCAGGTAATGGCCGACGGGTTCAGTGGACGAAGTCTCATCGCGCAGATCGAAGCCGGCGATGGCCGCGAGCGTGACCGCCGCGTCGCGCACCGAGCGCGTGAGCGGGCCCATGTGGTCGAGCGAGAAATCGAGCGGCATCACGCCGTAGCGGCTCACACGCCCGGTGGTGGGCTTGAGGCCAACGGTTCCGCAGAAAGCCGCCGGAATACGTATCGAGCCGCCGGTATCGCTGCCCATGGCCATGAACACCATGTCCGAGGCCACGGCTGCGCCCGAGCCGCCGCTCGATCCGCCTGGAACGCGATCAGGGTCCCAAGGATTGCGGACGGCCCCGAAGTGCGGGTTGTTCGACGTGATGCCATAAGCCAGCTCGTGCATGCCGGCTTTGCCCACCAGCACGGCACCCGCCGCAGCGAGCTTCTCGACCACGGCGGCATCGCGGTCGGGTACATTGTGCATGAAGATCACCGAGCCAGCCGTGGTGCGCACGCCGCGTGTTTCGAAAACATCTTTCACGGCGACGGGAATGCCGTGCAGCGGACCACGATCGGCGCCGCGCGACAGCTCCACATCCGCCGTTTTGGCTTGTGTGCGAGCGCTCTGGTCGAGCACGGTCATCATCGCATTTAGCTTGGGATTCATCTCGCCGATACGGCGGAGCGCTGCGTCCGTCAGCTCCTCCGACGAGACTGCGCGCTTGCGCAGCGCCTGCGCGGCTTCGAGGATGGTCACTCGCGTCCCTCCGGAAACACGCGAAAGATGACGGCGGGCTCGACGTCATCGGGAATGTTCCTGGTGAGCGGCCGGAAACTTACTTCCAATGCGTCAAGCGACGGCGCGATGCGCTCGAGATCGGATTCGGGAATGCGGAGATCGTTAGCCTCCGCGATCTTTTTCCAGTTCTTCATGGGAGTGTAAGTGTTCCATTCTACTCAAGCCGCACCCCTTTTGACACGGCAACACCCCTGATGCGCCCCCATAGCCGTGGTTTCAGAAATCTGTTACTGTGCGGCTGACATGCTGGGTGAGCTCAAGAACGGCTTTCACTTGAGTGCCAACGGGCAGTTAGGCTGAGGGCTGATTCATGCCAGGCAGCTCACCGAGAAGGCAGAGGGCGCCAAGACTCGATGCCGGGGAACCAAGAGCTCCGTCGGCGCAGTCCATTCGCTCCCAACTGCAAAACATCATTGCCGGCCAAGAGTTTGCCAAGTCCGAGCGATTGTGCCGTTTTTTGCGATTCACGGTAGAGCGCTCGCTCGCCGGGGAAGCCGGCCAGCTCAACCAATACACTCTGGGGATAGACGTTTTCGATCGCGGCAAATCCTACGATCCGCGTATCGACTCCATTGTTCGCGTCGAGGCCTGCAGGTTGCGCTCCAAGCTGAAGCGCTACTACGACACACATAAATCCGACCGCGTTCTGATTGAATTTCCACCAGGGAGTTACGCGCCGAGGTTTCGTGAAAGGATGCCCACGGCGCCGGCCACTCCCGTAAGATCTCCCGCAAGCAGCCTTACGATTGCTGTGCTGCCCTTTGTAAATCTTGGGCCGGATGCCGACCAGGACTTCCTCTGCGACGGTATTACCGAAACCATCCTGAATGAACTGGCCACGGTTCCGGAACTGAGCGTGGTGGCGCGAACGTCGGTATTTCATTTCAAGGGCAAGACCGGGGACATCCGCAAAATCGGCGAGCGGCTGGGCGCCGGCACGATAGTGGAAGGGACGGTACGCAAGGCAGGAGATCAACTGCGCGTGTCGGCCATGGCCGTTAAGGTTGCGGATGGATGCTCTCTCTGGTCGAGTACGTTTGACCGCCAGGTGTCGGATGTTTTCGCCATCCAGGATGAAATCGCTTCGGCGGTGGCGGACTCACTTCGTGTCCACTTAGTTTAGTGCCTCCGGAGCGCCAGGGGGCCGACAATGTGGAAGCGTACAAGTTGCACCTGATGGGCCGGCAGCACTGGAATAAGGCAACACGCGAGGGGTTTGAAGCCGCAGTGGCCGATTTCAGCGGTGCGGTCGCTCTAGCCCCTGGCTACGCACCTCCCTTCGCCGGCCTTGCGGACGCGTACACCTGGCTTTGGATCCTGGGTTTGGCGCCCGCCAGCGATGTGGTCCCAAAGGCCCGCGAAGCCGCCGTGGAAGCCCTGCGCTTGGATCCGGAGCCCAGCTCCATCAAGGCTATCAGCTTTTCCGGACTTGAACTGGTGAATCGTGGCCAGTTCTCAGATGCTCTGGTCTTCCTGTGCGATCCGACCCGCGGCTCAGGAATCTGTTGAAGCGCGTGGGTCTTGCGTGAGCGCTCTGCGGGACCGCACTACCGCTGGCTAGTGGCCTTCCGACCTTCGAACTGTTCGCCGGGAGCCTGTCAACGTGCCGGCTCGGAATCAGCGGCGGAGCATTTTCCAATGCAAGAGGCCACTCTGGTAGGATGGCAGCGTGGAATAGGCCGGGACGGGTGGGATTCCTGGCTGTTCTCATCCGGATCCCCGGACAGACAAGAATGTCTATTCCACGCTCCGGCATGGACCGCATCGGCCGTTATCAAATCGTCAAGGAGCTGGGGCGTGGCGCCATGGGTGTGGTTTATCAGGCGGTCGACCCGACTATCGGGCGGCATGTGGCCATCAAGACCATTCGTTTGGGCGAGGTGGACGATGCCGATGAGCGCGCCAAGCTGCGCGAGCGCCTGTTCCGCGAAGCACGCTCGGCGGGCATCCTTTCGCACCCCGGCATCGTCACCATCTACGACATGGAAGAGCAGGGCGACGTGGCGTTCATCGCCATGGAATTTGTAGACGGCCCCACGCTCGACCAGGTCCTATCGGCGCGTGAGCCGATTGCCCGCGAGCGCTTGACCGGCATCCTGCGCCAGACCGCGTTGGCGCTCGATTACGCGCACGGTAAAGGCATCGTTCATCGCGACATCAAACCGGCGAACATCATGATCGCCTCCGATGACACGGTGAAGATCACGGATTTCGGCATCGCCAAAGTCACCACGTCGCAGCAGTACACGCAAACCGGCACCATTTTGGGCACGCCGAATTATATGTCCCCCGAACAGGTGCAAGGCCTCGCGGTGACCGGGCGCGCGGACCAGTTTTCGCTCACCGTGATTGCCTACGAGATGCTGACGGGCGAGCGCCCGTTCACAGGCGAGCATCTCACCACGGTGGTGTACAAGATTGTGGCGGAAGATCCGCCGCCGGCGCAGCGGCTGAACCCAACGCTCGGGCCGCAGATCGACGCCGTCTTGCGCCGCGGACTGCTGAAGAAGCCGGAAACGCGATATAGCTCATGCATCGAGTTCGTAAATGGGCTCGATACGGCGTGCAAGAACACGCAAGGCTGGAGGAACTTGCCACGCGGAGGCGGCCTCAGCATGCCAACCGTGGTCAGCGAGTTGCCCACGCGCGCGACGGCATTGGGAGGGGGGACAACCGAGGACACGGTCATCGGGCGCGGGCGAAAAGCATCGAAATGGGTATTGCCGTTCGTGGCCGCGCTGGTGGTGGCCCTGGGACTGATCGGCCTGATCGTGCTGCAGTTCGGGCCGGGGCTGGGCACGGGGCACACATCCGCTCCGCCACCTGAGTCCGCGGCTTCAAATCCGCCTGTGGCTTCAAATCCGTCTCCCGTTTCGACCGCGCCGGCAAACGTTCCGCTCCCTACAGCCTCTGAGGAAAAGAAGCCCAGCCCCATGGAGCCGCCGGTAAACCCGCCGAGCCAGCCTGCAACCAACCCGGCTCAGACGGCGCCCGCGGCCTCGAGCGGCCAGAAGCCGCAGCCGCTACCGGAAGAACCGACGGAAACGCCGCCGCGAGACGAGGAGCGCCCGAAGTTGAAGCCCAGGCCGTCAAACGGGCCGCAAGACGTCCTGGTCACGAGCGAACCCTCCGGGGTGACCGCGGTGCTGGACAATAATCCGGCGGCTTCCTGCAAGACGCCGTGCGTCCTGAGCGTGATGCCGGGGCGGCATACAGTGACTCTGAACACCGACGGCTATCAGCGCGAGAGCCGAGAAATTCGCATTAGCGACAGCCCCATCGAATTGCCGATGGTGACCTTACGGACACACACCGGGACTCTGATGCTGACTTCCGCGCCGAGTGGCGCCGCCATTTATCTGAACGACAAACTGATTCCGCAGACCACGCCCATTCAGCTCAGCCTCGCGCCAGGCACCTATGATGTGCGCGTCGAGAAGAATGGAATTCGAAAGTCGGAATCGGTCGAGATCCGCAACGGCGTAACGAGCTTCATAAAGATACCGTTACAGTAAGCGTCTCCTATGCGTCCCAATCGAAGATCTTTGTTGAAGCTCATCCCGGCGGCGGCAGCCCTGCTGCGCGTTCGCGCCGCGGACACGATCGTTCGCTCGGCGCGCCCCGAGGATTTCGAGATGCCGCTCGACGGGTTCAACGCCTGGATCACACCTGTGGGACGGTTCTTCGTGCGCACGCACGTATACACGCCCAAGGTCGACCTAGCGCAGTGGCAATTGCGTGTCGAGGGCGAAGTGGCCAAGCCGTTAACGCTCCGTCTGGCCGATCTACGCGAGTTTCCGCGCGCGGAACTGGTAAGCGTGCTGGAATGCGCGGGCAATGGGCGTGCCTTTTACCGACCGACCGTCGCCGGGCTGCAGTGGGAATATGGCGGCGTCGGGAACGCTCGCTGGACCGGTGTCCGGCTGGTGGACGTATTGAAGAAAGCCGGTTACAGTGCGTCGGCCAGAGAAGTCTCATTCAACGGCGCCGATGTGCCGATCGGGACCATGCCGGATTTCATTCGCGCTATTCCGCTCGCGAAAGCCATTCATCCAGATACGCTGCTGGCCTTCGAGATGAACGGACAGCCGCTCACGCCCTCGCACGGCTTTCCGGTGCGCGTAGTAACTCCGGGGTGGGCCGGAGATAATTGGGTCAAGTGGCTCACTAACATCGAGGTTCGTAATATAGAGTTCGACGGTTTCTTTATGAAGACCGCTTACCGCCGCCCAGTGCGCACGGTTGCGCCCGGGGCGGCAGTGGATCCGGTGGAGATGACGCCGGTGCATGCGCTCCAGCCTAAGTCGGTGATCGTGAGTCCGGTTGAAGGACAAACACTCGCGCCCGGTGCGGTAAGAATTCGCGGCGCGGCCTGGTCTGGGGAATCTGGTGTCGCCGGCGTGGAAGTGTCGGCAGACAACGGAAGGAACTGGCGGGCGGCAAGTCTTGGGCAGGAACAAGCCAAGTACGGCTGGCGATTTTGGGAAACCGAGTGGAACCCGGGGCGTACTGGCTCCTACGTGCTGATGGCGCGCGCCACTGATCAGGCAGGCGAGACGCAGCCTCTGGTCGAAGAGTGGAACCCGTCGGGTTATCTATGGAACGTGGCGCCGCAGGTGCGGGTCGAAGTGGGCGCAGCTCCTCAGGCTCCGGCCGAGCAGACAGCGCCACCACCTGCTTTTCCCCCACCGGTGAAAAGTGCGTGCATCGGATGTCACGGCGAGGACATGATCGCAGGCCAAAAGCTCACGCGCGGACAATGGGAGCGAGAAGTAGACAAGATGACCCGGTGGGGCGCTCCGGTGAAGCCCGAAGACCGAGGCGCCATTATTGAATTTCTGTTGAGTCATTTTGGCCCACGGCATTAAGCCCGGCCTTCCTCAAACCGATAATCTGTGTGTCCCGGCTAAGCTGAAATCTTGCAAGTCTCTTCGCTGGGCAGTTACAACTCAGGTCGCGGCTACTGTATGTCGAGGGTTAACAACTAACCGTCGCCAGACATGCGCCTGTCACAGGTTCCCAACTCCGAAAATCACAGCCTAATGTCCTGCTCCACTGGCACTTAGTCAGGGTACCTGGTGAGCAATGGTGACACTTTGTCACTGCCGATCGCGTTACCTTAACCAAGGTACACACTTTCAACGACTTAGATTTGGGCCGCAGCGTGCCTATACAAGCTCGTATCCGCTTCCGGCAGTACGGAGCCACTATGAAACGACACACGAATCTCAGCTTGACTGACCAAGGCCGCAGAGCCAAACCGGTCACGAGCCTGGCGCGTCGCACGCTGCATATAGCTGCGAACGCCTTGCTGTTGGCCGCCGTGGCGATCCCAAGTTTTGCTCAGAACAACCAGCGGGGGGGCGGGCAGAACGGACAGAACGGCGGACACAACGTCTCGTGGGATATGTCGAACGACCAAAACGCCGACGTTGACGTGATTGTTCAGTTCAAGACGCCGCCCACCAAACAGGAACTCAAGGACCTTGGCCCGTACGGAAAGATGAAGAAACTCTTCCGCGGGATCAGCGCAGGCAATCTGCAACTGTCCAGAAAACTGGTCGACAAGTTGGCGAATGATCCCAACGTTCTCTACGTGTCTCCAAACCGGACTACGACGGGCTCCTTGGATATCGTCTCCGCTACGGTGAACGCCACCTACGCCTGGCAGTACGCGTGGGACGGTACCAGCGTGGGAGTCGCCGTGATAGACAGCGGCATAACACCCAAAGATGATTTGATGGCCGCGGATGGCGTAACTTCGCGCATTGTGTACAGCGAGAGCTTCATCGGGGTGCCAGACACAACAGACGGCTACGGGCATGGAACGCATGTGGCCGGCATCGTTGGTGGCAATGGAGAAGATTCTACCGGTGTCGGCTTTAAACGAACGTTCAAGGGAGTTGCACCGAACGTCAATCTGATTAACCTCAGGGTACTGGATCAAAACGGAGCCGGACGCGAGAGCGATGTCATCGCGGCTATCGACCGTGCCATTCAGTTGAAGGACACCTATAACATCCGCGTTATTAACTTATCGCTGGGCCACCCGGTTTATGAAAGCTACACTCTGGATCCGTTGTGCCAGGAGGTGGAAGCTGCCTGGAAGGCGGGTATCGTGGTGGTGGTGGCGGCAGGCAACTATGGCCGCGACAATTCACGCAAAACGCGTGGATACGGCACGATCGCTTCGCCCGGCAATGACCCTTACGTGATTACCGTGGGCGCAACCAAAACCAACGGTACCCCATCTCGCCTGGATGACTCGATCGCGAGTTACAGTTCCAAAGGACCCTCGGCGGTAGATCACATTGCCAAGCCCGATCTGGTAGCTCCGGGAAATGGAGTTGTCTCTCTGCTTTCTTCGCCTACCTGCACTTTGATCCTGACTCATCCCTCGACTCAGCTTTCATCCAGCACCTATGAGACGTGGGGGACTTATTCGAACGCAGTCCCGAATTACTACCGCCTAAGCGGCACCAGCATGGCTACGCCCGTGGTCAGTGGCGCGGCGGCTCTCATCCTTCAGCAGCAGCCGTTCTTGACGCCGGATCAAGTGAAAGCCCGGCTAATGAAGACGGCGGGAAAGATCCTGCCAAGGAACAGCACCGGGACTGACGCCATTTCGCTGACTACCTTCACCAGCCAGGGCGATATCTTTACCTATGGCGCCGGCTATCTCGATATCCAGGCTGCGCTGGGGAACATGGATATTGTGACTCTGCCAGCGCTTTCTCCCACCGCTGTTATCGATCCCGCGACGCACAAGATCACCATCCTTCGAGATTTTTCCGTGGTCTGGGGTGATTCAGTAGTGTGGGGCGACTCCGTGGTCTGGGGTTCGGTGCTCTTCAACGGTAACCTTGTCACCGGTTCTTCCGTGGTTTGGGGCGACTCCGTGGTTTGGGGCGATTCCACAACGGCGGGCTACAGCGTGATCTGGGGCACCTCTGTAAACACGAGCGCGCCCTTGCAAGCTTCGTCTGCCGACGATGGTGACCTCTAAGGCAGAGAGGGACACCATCGGAGAACCACGATGCCCATCAAAGCCAAGACTTATATCGGCGTCATCGTCGTACTCGGTTTCGTTCTGCTGGCGGGCTGCCTTCTGTTCGAAGGTCACTTTCCCGATCTTCCGCGCTACTTCGCCTATCTGTTGCTGGCAGCCATCGCCTCGATCTTGAAAGTGCGCCTGCCGGGAATCGCCAGCACCATTTCCATAAACTTTCTGTTCATATTGATCGGAATTGCGGATTTCACGTTGGCCGAAACCCTGACCATGGGCAGCGCGGCCATCCTGATTCAATGTGTATGGCGCACGAAGAGCCGGCCTCGGCTCGTGCAGGTGGTGTTCAACATTACGGCGCTTGTCATCAGTATCTCGGCCGCGTATCAGGTTTCGCATTTCGCACTGGCGCTGGCGCGGGCGGATTCGCTGTCCGCACTGCTCGTACTGGCTGCCTGCACGTTCTTCATGTGCAATACGCTGCTGATTTCGGGCGTGCTTTGTTTAGTTGAAGGAAAACCGCTTAAGAAGATCTGGCAGCAATGCTACTTCTGGTCGTTTCCATATTATCTGGTGGGCTCGGCCATCGCCGGTTTAGTGACCGTTTCCAGCCGCGCAATCGGCTGGCAGGCCTCGTTGCTTGTACTGCCCCTCATGTACCTCGTCTATACCTTCTACAGGTTGTATCTGGAGCGGGTAGCCCCCGAACCGGATCAGCTCGCCGCCTAAACCCCAGCCTAGTTTGTCCACCAAAGCCGGCTCGCAAGGGCCGGCTCCTCACTTACGCCGTTCGCCGCTCCAGCCGTGACCCAACGCCCGGCTCCATGTGACCGCTGGCTGACGCGCGCGGCCCGGTAACACGCTGCCCAGCCATGACCGGGCGCTCCCGTGATAGTCTGTATCGTCATGAACCGGCGGCATGCCTTGCGCGGGCTGATCGCGATGTTCGGCACGGCGGCGTTGGCCCAAGACCGCGACGACCCGCTTTACGAACCCGTCCGCGTCATGGACTTCGCCGCACTGGCCAAAGCCAAGCTCGATCCGCTCGCATGGGACTACCTGGACGGTGGCGCCGAGGACGAAATCTCGCTCGCCGACAATCGCGCGGCGTTCAACAAAATCATCATCCGGCCGCGCGCGCTGGTGGACGTGCACCGCGTCGATCTCTCGCTCGAGCTATTGGGCCAGAAGCTCGGCTATCCGATTCTGCTCGATCCGGCGGGCGGTAAGAATTGCTTCTATCCCGATGGCGAAAACGTCGTCGCGCGCGCCGCGGCGAACGCCAAGGCCCTGCACATCACCAATGGCGGCATCGAAAAACTGGTGGCATCCGGCAAAGGTCCCGTGTGGTGGCAGATTGAGACCGGCGGCTCGCTCCAAAACCGGCAGACCATGCGCGCGCTTGCCCAGCGCGTCGAAGGCGAGGGCTGTTCCGGCATCTGCCTCTCGACCGACATCGCCTACGTTTCGCATCGCGACCGCAACATCCGCAATCATTTCGAGCGCGGGTGGTGCGAGACCGGATTGCCCAAGCGCGATGCGCAAGGAAAGCTGCCGCGCGCCAAGGACCGCGAGCGGGCCGGCATTTATCCTTCGCGTCGCGATCCCACTCCCACGTGGGACTCGGTGCGTGAACTGCGCGAGGTCAGCAAGGCGCCCATCATTATGAAAGGCATTCTCACGCACGAAGATGCCGAGCGGTGCGTGGAGACTGGTGTCTCGGCCATCATCGTCTCCAACCACGGGGGCCGCCAGTTGGATCATGTAGGCGCCACCATCGAAGCGTTGCCCGAAGTGGTTGCGGCGGTACGCGGGCGTATTCCGGTGCTGGTGGACGGCGGATTCCGGCGCGGCACGGACATTCTGAAAGCCCTGGCTCTCGGCGCCAAGGCCATCTGCGTCGCGCGGCCTTATCTGTACGGCCTCGTGGCCTTCGGGCAGCCGGGTGTCGAGCGCGTTATTGAGCTGTTGCGCACCGAGCTGGCGCTGGACATGGCCCTTGCCGGAGCGCCGAATCTGGCTGCCATCGATCGCAGCCTGGTACGAATTCGAGGTGAATCATGATGCAACGTCGAACCTTTCTGGCCATGCTGGCGGCCACGCGCGTACGAGCCGGCGACTTCCCTTCCCGGCCCGCCAAGGTAGTGAAACTTTTTCGCTCACCCGACGGCCATCCCAACGGGCTCGAGACCGCCGCAGAAGGTTTCTGGATTGGTGAGCAGGTGACCGACCGCGCGCACCTGGCGGATTGGAAAGGCAAACTGCTGCACAGCATCCAAACCGAATCGTCCAACACCAGCGGCATTGCGTTTGGCGACGGCGGGGTCTGGATGGCGGCGAATGGGCCGGCGGTTGGGCGGCTGCCTCGACCCACGGATGCAAAGGATGGCGAAGTGGTCAAGGCCGATCCGAAGACAGGTAAAACTCTCGCCCGCTATCCGGTGCCGGGCGGCGGCGGCGTACACGGACTCGAGTTCGCGGAAGGCACGCTATGGGTCACGTCGCTCAAGCTGCAAAAGCTCTCGCAAGTGGACCCGAAAGATTTTCACGTGATCCACCAGATCCCAGTGCACCTGGGCCGCGCGCACGGCCTGGCATTCGACCCGCCCGGAATCTGGTGCATGCACTCAACCGATCGCGTGATCCACAAGCTCGACGCGCGCGATGGCCGCATTCTGGAGCAGATCACGCTGGCCAAGGATGATCCCGACCCGCATGGCATGTGCATGCACAACGGGCACCTGTATTATTGCGACGCTGGGATTGCCCCGGACGGCGCCAGCAACGGGAGCCCCTCGGCAGGCTATGTTTGCCGGATCGATTGAAAGCAGGCACGGCATTCCTCTAGCAAAACGACTATTCTGAAGTCCGGCGTTTTCGTGTGAGCGACGAGCCCGTCCGCATTCCCATCAGCGATGTCTTCGATCTTCATAGCGTGCCGCCACGCGATGTGAAACCCATTGTCGAGGCGTATCTCGAAGAGGCCCACAAGCTGGGATTCAAGGCGCTGCGCATCATTCACGGGCGCGGGATCGGCGTGCAGCGCGAGATCGTGCGTAGCGTGCTGGCGAAGACGGAATTCGTCCAATCGTTCCAGGATGCGCCAGCCGAAGCCGGCGGTTGGGGAGCAACGATCGTGACGCTCCGGTGATCGTCCCGGTAACCAGGCGCGCAAGTGCCGCGAGGCCGTAGGGCACCCGGCCTCAATCCTCTGACCTGATTGTCCGGTTACGCGACGGGGCGATCCCGAAAACGGGCAGTCGATTGATGGTGTCCGACGGCCGGCACCGCCAGACAAAAGTAAATCCTCATGCGATTGGTGAGATTTACGTGGCCTCTAAATTGCTACATCAGCCTGAAATCGGAAGAGGTCAAACACTCGAATGACATGGACTCTGAGAGCGACATTCCTGTTCATTGCCGTCGCCGGTTGCCGGGCATCGGAATCTCCAGCCGCGCGTTGGGAAGGGATCGTCCAGATCCCGGGGAGAGAACTGAAGGTGGTCATCGACCTGGCGCAGGACAGCCGCGGCCAGTGGATCGGCTCCGCCATCGTTCCAGGCTTCGGGATCAAAGGCGCACCGCTCGCGGATATTGCGGTGAATGATTCCGGCGTCGCTTTCACGGTGAAAGGCGCTCTCGGAGGACCAAAGTTCACAGGACGGCTGGCGGCGGATGGCGCTTTGACAGGCGATTACCAGCAGGCGGGCAACACGGCTCCGTTCACTCTGCAGAAAACCGGACCGCCGCAAGTGGACCTGCCGCGACAGAGCACGGCGGTTGGCAAGGAAATGGAAGGCGAGTGGCAGGGCGAGATGACTTTCGTCGGGAACTCTCTACGCGTCAAGCTTAAGCTCACCAACCAGGCCGAAGGAAGAGCGACTGGGCAATTCGTGTTCATCGGAAAGCGGGAAACGACGCTGCCGATTGACCTGGTGACGCAGGAAGCCGGCATCCTGACGCTGGAATTGCTGGAAAGAGGCATGACTTACGAAGGCCGGTTCCGCCAGGATGCCAACGAAATCAACGGTACATTCCATCAGGGGCCGTTCGAAGCGCCTCTGGTCCTGCGCCCGGTGAGGTGAGAGAGTCAGGAGAGATTCAGGGTGGGTGAGTCAGAAGTCGGCTGAAGAGAAGCACTGGATGCCGTGTGGTGGCGCAGACTCTCAGTCTGCTGGGTCGAGACTCGTCTCGACCTTTACGATGAAATACACGTCGGCACGAGTGCCGACACAGCAGGCCACGGGCCTGCGCCACGTCGCCGAGGATTTCTGACGCACCACACTGAAAGGATGGCAACCATGCGCGCTCTACTGATCGGTCTGATGCTTGCCGCGTTGTGTCCGGGGCAATCCATGTTCCGTGGAGATGCGGCGCACTCCGGCGTCTACCCCGGCTCGGGGCCGCGCCGGTTGCACGGAGTGAAATGGAAGTTCGCCACCGGGGATCGCATCGTCTCGTCACCCGTATGGTACGAAGGCGTCCTGTACTTCGGCAGCGACGACGGTAATGTGTACGCGGTCAACGCCGCTACCGGCCGCCAGAACTGGAAGTTCTCCACAGCGGGGCCGGTGCCTTCCACCCCAGCCGTTGCCGGCGGGCTGGTGTACGTGGCCAGTTACGACAGCAAGTTCTACGCCATCGACGCGAAGACCGGGAAACTGAGATGGAAGTTCGTTACGGGGGGCGAGCGGCGTTTTGAAGCCAAGGGGCTCGACGGCCTGCAGCCGAAAAACCAGACCTTTGCCGATCCGTTTGACGTTTATCTGTCCAGTCCCGTGGTGGCGCAAGGAGCTGTCTACTTCGGCTCCGGCGATGGCAACCTGTACGCGCTCGATGCCGCGTCGGGCGAATTGCGCTGGAAGTTCGCGACCGGCGACGTGGTGCATGCCTCTCCCGCGTTCGCCTCCGGCACGCTGTACTTCGGCAGTTGGGACAGTTATTTCTACGCCGTGGATGCGGCCTCGGGGAAAGAGAAGTGGCGCATCCATGGGGGCGAGGATCCGGTCATTCACAACCAAGTCGGGTTTCAGTCGTCGCCCGCCGTGGTCGAAGGGGTGGTCTATACGGGCTGCCGCGATTCGAATGTATACGCCATGGATGCCGCGACTGGCAAAGAAAAATGGCGATTCAACAACCAGATGAGCTGGGTCAACAGCACGCCGGCGGTGGTCAAGGGCAAGGTCTTGTTCGCCACTTCGGATTCAAGCCTGTTCCACATTGCCGACGCGACCACCGGCAAACCGGTACTTCATCAGCAGTTGAAGGCCTATGTTTTCTCTTCTCCGGCTGTGGCGGACGATGTTGTGTATCTCGGCCTTCTCAATGGGACGCTTGAGGCGCGCGACCTGAACACCGGTGAGTTGTTGTGGGAATTCCAGACGGAAGCCTCGCGGCAGAACCGGAACTGGGTGCTCACCGCCGAGCGCAAATTCAACGCACCCATGATTTTCTCCAGTCAATGGCGCGAGGCGGCCACCTCAGCCCTGGATCTTCAGTCGACCGTGGGTTCGTTCTTTTCGTCGCCATTGATTGTGAATGGCGTGGTCTATGCCGGCAGCACGGATGGATATTTGTACGCGCTCGAATAGCAAGCGGCTCTGGTTCCGACGGTGTTCGCCTCGTTAAGCAGCGGCCATGGCGCGCCGGGAGGCCTGCGACAGCAGAAACTCCGCTACTGCCTCTTGAAACTGCCGCGGCTGCTCCACAAACGACCAGTGGCCTGCATAGGGCAGCGAGAGGAGCCGCGCATTCGTGAGTTCCGCCCAAAGCTTGCCGGAGCGCCGGTCGATGGCGTCGCGCTCGCCGAGCAGGACCAGCGCGGGCCGTGTTACCTGCCGCGCGACCGGCGTCAGGTCGTAGCCTTCACCGGTTGCATCCGGGCAGGTATCTTGCAGACCCTCCCAGAGCGACTCGGCCAGGTCCGGGTCATGTTCCAGCGCGAACGGCCCGTCCGGTTCGGGCCCTGCGCCTTCGGTGGCCGCGTGTTCGGCAGCTGCATCTGCGGCGGCGCAATACTGGCTCGAGACCTCCATGGGATGGGCCAGAACCAGGGCCTGTGTGCGCTCGGGATACCTCACGGCGTACAGCGCCGCCATGGCCGCGCCCCAGCTATGGCCGAGTACGAACCAGCGCTCCGCGCCGAGAGCCGCACGGGCCGCTTCGATCTCCTCTACCAGGTCACCCACCGTCGAGGCATAATGCTCAAACCGCACGGTGCGAAAGCGGTCGCGCAACAACTCGGCAATGGGCGCGACGCTGCGGCTGCTGAGCCCCGGCCCGCCCTGGAGCAACGCCACCGTGGGCCCCGATCCTTCTACGTATAACGCCATCCGCCAGCGATTATACGAAGCCTGAGGCCTATCCGGCTATCAGGAGTTATCACAATAAAGATATCTAACGAATCTATCGATAAATATAAAGGACGTTTATAGTGCTGGATAGGACCATGTTCGATGGACGCCCAAACCTGGGATCAACTCTCAACCACGTATTTTGAACAAATTAGCAGCCCTTTTGAGCAGGAAGTCGTTAACCCTCTGCTGACATTCTTAGAAGCCCTCCCTGGCCGCGAGGACTTTACGGTGGCCGACCTGGGTTGTGGCATCGGCAACTTGCTGCCATTTCTCGCCGAGCGCTTCCGCAAAGTAGTAGCGGTGGATTTTTCGAGCGGTATGCTGCGCCAGGCGCGTGCGCGCGGCTCGCAGAAAAACGTCGTATTCTATCGGCGCAGCCTAGCCAATCTTTCGCATTTCCGCGGGCAATTCGATGTTGTGGTGACGGTGAATTCCGTGCTCTCACCGAAGCAGAGTGAAGTGGACCAGATTCTGAAAGAGATCGCCGGCACGCTCAAGCCTGGCGGGACATTCGCCGGCATCTTTCCGTCAATGGAATCGGTGCTGTATGAAGGCGTCCTAATGCTCGAAAAAGAACGCGAGCAAGCCGAGTCCGAGGAAGAGGCACGCAAACGCGTGAGCCGGCTGATTGGCCCGCGCCGCTACGACTTCGTTTCGGGGCTTTACACGGAAGGCACGGACCGGCAGAAATTTTACTATTCCTTCGAACTTCGCCGCCGGCTGCAAGCCGCAGGATTTAGAAACATCCAGTTCGGCAAAGTGCTCTACCCCTGGACCGCAGATCATGCCTGGTTCAACTTCTCCGGCGAGCCGCGCATGTGGGATTGGTTTGTGCGGGCAACGGTGGGGCGCGGCGTGCGGCCGCAGTAAGAAGCCCCGGTCCGCGGTGTGTTAGCCCTTCCGCTGCTCCGACAACACCAGCGCTTCTTCCGCGGTTCGATGCCGCCGCAACCGCAGGTGTCCCAGTTTGTCCCGAAGATTTTCCATGTAGATGTAGACCACCGGGGTGATGTAGAGCGTCAGCAACTGCGAAACTACCAGCCCGCCCTCGACTGCCAGTCCCAGAGGCCGGCGCGCTTCGCCGCCCGCGCCGGTGCCGAGCGCAATCGGCAGGCTGCCCATGAGCGCCGCCATAGTGGTCATCATGATGGGCCGGAAGCGGATGATGCAGGCTTCGAAGATGGCGTCGCGCGGACTCAGGCCGGCGGTGCGCTGCGCCTCGATCGCGAAATCGATCATCATGATCGCGTTCTTTTTCACGATGCCCACCAGCATGATGATTCCCACGAACGAATAGATGTTCAGCTCGTCGTGGAAGATCAGCAGCGTGAGCAGCGCACCGAAACCGGCGGATGGCAGGCCTGAAAGAATCGTCAGCGGGTGCACGAAACTCTCGTAGAGGATACCCAGCACCAGGTAGATCACCAGAATGGCCATCAGCAGCAGGATGCCCAGTCCCTTTATCGACGACTGAAATACTTGCGCGGTGCCCTGAAAACTTCCGGTGAGAGTGGCCGGCAGATTTTCGCGCGCGATCTCCTCCACCTGCGGCACCACGTTGCCCAGTGAGATGCCGGGCTTCGTGTTGAACGAGACAGTCACCGCGGGAAGCTGGCCCAGATGGTTAACCGTCAGCGGCCCCACGCCCGGCGTCAACTGCGCCACGCTGTTCAGCGGCACGAGCTTCCCGGCTGAAGAGCGGATGTAGAGCATAGCCAGCGCGGCCGGGTCGCGCTGAAACTGCGGCTCGAGTTCCAGAATTACCCAATATTCGTTAGTGGGGGTGTAGATGGTAGAGACTTGCCGCTCGCCATAAGCGTCGTAAAGCGCGTTCTCGATCTGTTGCGGCGTCACGCCGTAGGCAGAAGCTTTATCGCGATCGATATGCACCATCACTTGCGGGCTTGCAATCTGGAGGTCGGTGGTCACGTCCTGCAAGCCTGGAATCGCGTGCATCTTGCTCTCCATGACAGGAGCCCAGTGGTAGAGCTCATTCAAGTCAGCGTCCTGCAGCGTGTACTGGTAGAGGCTCTTCGTGAACTGGCCGCCGATGCGGATGAGCGGGGGCACTTGCAGAAAAACGTTGATCCCCGGAATCTGCGCCAGCTTGGGCCGCAATTCCTGAATGATCTCGTCCGGGGTGTGGGTACGCGGCGGTTTGGGTTTCAGGTGAGCGAATACACGGCCCTGGTTGGAGGCCGATGTCTGCGAGCCGGCGCCGATACCCGAGAAAAAGGTGTCGATATCCGGGTATTGCGCCAGTACATTGGCGACCTGCTTCTGATGCCGCACCAGGGCGTCGAAGGAGACGTCTTGCGCGGCCTCGGTGAAACCGAAAATCTGTCCCGTGTCCTGGTTGGGAATGAAGCCTTTGGGCACGATCATGAACAGATACGCAGTGGCCACGATCAGGAAAATCGAGATGGCGAAAGTCACCGGGTGGTATTGAATGGATTTCTTCAGCGTCCACTCGTAGGTCTCGACCATCCCCTGGAACACGCGTTCGAGCGAGTTATAGAATACGCCGTGCTTCTGGTTGTGATGCGAGCGCAAGAAGCGGCTGGCGAGCATGGGCGTCAAGGTCAGCGAGACGAATCCGGAAACCAGAATGGCCATGCCGATAGTGACCGCAAACTCGTGAAACAGCCGCCCCAGGATACCGCTCATGAACAGGAGCGGGATGAAAACCGCGACCAGCGAGAGCGTCATCGACAGGACGGTAAAGCCGATCTCGCGCGATCCACGCAGTGCAGCGTCGAGCGGCTTCTCACCCATTTCCATATGGCGGACGATGTTTTCCAATACCACGATGGCGTCGTCCACCACAAACCCGACGGAGAGCGTCAGCGCCATCATCGACAGGTTGTCCACGGTGTAGCCCAGCAGGTACATCACGGCGAACGTTCCGATGATGGACATGGGAAGCGCGAGGCTGGGGATCACCGTGGCCGAAAAGTTCCGCAGGAAAAGGAAGATCACCAGGATGACCAGCGCGACCGTCAGAAAAAGCGTGAACTTGACGTCGTCGATGGATTCGCGGATGGATTGCGAGCGGTCGTAGATGACGTCCAGGTTGACCGCCTTTGGGATTTGCGCCCGGAAGGTGGGCATCAGCTTCTTGATCGAGTCGACGACCTCGACCGTATTGGTTCCCGGCTGCCGCTGCACGGCCAGCGTGATCGAAGGAATGTTGTTGTACCAGCTAACGATTTTGTCGTTCTGGACGCTGTCGATCACGCGTCCGATCTCATCCAGGCGAACGGGCGCTCCATTGCGGTAAGCGACGATCAGCGGGCGGTACGCCGCCGCATCGAAGAGCTGGCCGTTGGCCTGCACGGTAAACGCCTGATTGTGGCCGAAGAGCGTGCCCATGGGCAGGTTGACGTTGCCGTTCTCGATAGCCTGCTGGACCTCATCGATGCCGATGCCGCGGTTGGCCAGAGCGTTCGGGTCCACCTGCACGCGCACGGCGTATTTCTGCGAGCCGAACACCTGCACCTGCGCCACGCCGCTCACGGTCGAGATGCGCTCGGCCATCATGGTCTCGGCGTACTCATCCACTACCGAGAGCTGCAGCGTGGTGGAGTTGAGCGACATATAGAGGACGGGCTGGTCCGCCGGGTTGACCTTCTGGAACGAAGGCGGGCTGGGCATGTTGGGCGGAAGCTGGCGCGCAGCCGCCGTGATGGCCGCCTGCACGTCCTGCGCGGCCCCATCCAGATTGCGATCCAGACTGAACTGCAGCGTGATGGCGGTGGCTCCGAGCGTGCTCGACGAGCTCATGTTGTCCAGACCAGCGATGGTCGAAAACTGCCGCTCGAGCGGCGTAGCCACCGAAGCCGCCATGGTTTCGGGGCTGCCACCAGGAAGCTGCGCCAGAACTTGAATCGTAGGGAAATCTACGTTGGGCAGGTCGCTCACCGGCAGCGCGCGGTAAGCCACAATGCCGAACAGCAGGATGCCGCTCATGACCAGCGTGGTCATCACCGGCCGGCGGATGAAAAGTTCCGAGACGTTCACGACGGCATTCCCTGCGAGGGTTTGACTTCCTTGACGCGGCTGCCTGGAACCAGGCGGAGCTGCCCGTCGGTCACCACGCGCTCGCCGGGCTTCAAGCCGCTCTCGATCACCACCTCGTCGCCCACGCGCCACGCTATCTTGACGGGCCGCGATTCCACCCGCTGATCCGTGTTCACGGCGAAAACAAACTGCCCCTGCTGGCCGGTTTGAATCGCCTGTGACGGCGTCACGACGGCGTTCGGCCGGGTGCGCAGCGTGAGCACTACGTCCAGAAATTCGCCCGGCCAGAGTTTGCGGTCCTCATTGGCGAACGTTCCTTTGAGCAGGATAGTGCCGGTGGTGGTGTCGATATTGTTATCGACAAAGTTGAGCACACCGAAAACCGGCTTGCCTCCGTCCTTTGGAATGGCCTCGACTTTCAGCTTACCCGCGGCCATGCTGCGTTTGATCTCCGCCAGATTCACGCCGGGGACGTTGAAGTCTACGTAAATGGGCTGAACCTGATTGATGGTGATGAGATTGACGTCGGTGGCTTTGACGATGTTGCCCTGATGGATCAGCAGGTTTCCTGTGCGGCCGTTGATCGGCGAATTAATCAGGCAGTAGGACAGATTGAGCTTGGCATTTTCGACCGCGGCTTTGTCCGCGTTCACCGCCGCGCGTGCGCTGTCGATGGCGGCGCGGTCGGCGCGCGTGCCCTCTTCGAGCGCGCCCGCGTTGCTGCTCATCTGGTCGGCCTGTTCTTTGGAAACCACGCCCTGCGCTGCGAGTTTGGCATAGCGCGCGGCCTGGGTCTTCGCGTATTCCGCCTGGGCGATATCGCGCCCGAGATTGGCCTCCGCCTGTTTCTCCTGCGCCATGTCGCGCGCCAACGCCGCTTCGGCCCCCTGTAGAGGTCCTTCGTAAGGACGCGGGTCGATCTGGAATAGCGGATCGCCCTTCTTTACGTCCTGGCCCTCGGTGAAGAAGACGCGCATCAGCTCTCCGCCAATTTGCGCCTTGGCCACAACCGTGGAATAGGCTTCCACGTTACCAATGGCCCGCAACTCGACGGGCATGGGCTTCTCTACCACGTAGCTGATGGTGACCGGAACGGCATCCTCCACTCCGGATTTCTTCACCTGCACGGCATTGCCGCCCGAGCAGCCGGTGAAGAACAGGATGGATGCCAGAGAAAGGGCGACGCAAGGTAAAAACGACGGGGGCCAGGAGGTCTCGGTTGTCAGCCGCATTGAGTATCCGGAGGAACTTTCACAATACAATACTGACGCCTATGAGCGGATTCGATGTTACCGGAAGGCAGGAACAAAATGGCGATCCGTGCATGAGCACGACAACGCCGGGTCAACCGAGACCGCAAAGTCAGTTTCTCGGCGCGCCTCGGCGTTTCGGCGTTAAGAAAATCGCACTCTTATCAGATCGTTAATCGGCAGATTATGGGCGTCTCAAATCCCGCAATATTCCCCGCCGCGAAAGAATATTTGCAAAATTGTTCAATCCAGCACACGGGGTCCGCGACAACCGGCAATTTGGGGCTTATACTTTGGTAGAGAGGCGCTGGGACTTGCACAGCCATACGCGCACATCGTTCCCGCATCCAAACCTGAGCGATCGGATCAACCACAATATTGTGCAATCCGAGGTTGAGGGCGGCGTATATTTGTGGGACCTGCCGCACGAAAGCACTTTGGAGGTGGAGACCCAAAACCGCTCTTATACGATCGTGCACCGCGGCAAAGGCGAGGCGCTCATTTCCGGACACCCGGAATTCTGCCCGGAGCCGGTCCTGGTGAGGATCGAGGGATCAAACTGGGGCGGATCGATGTTAAAGCCGTCGTTCGTCGGCCGCGGCATGCACCTGGAATTCCGCCACCCGGGTTACGAGCGGCCCATCATCACTTCGAAGATCCTCGAGATCCGCCAGCGGGCGCACGCGTCTTAACGCGGGCCGCCACTTCCGGACCACGCGCAGATTTCCCAAAAGCTTCATTCTTGATCACACCGGATCCTTCCTTGATCACCACCAGGTGATCGGCAGGAATCTTGGCGACCGTCTCCTTGTCGCCGTTGGGCCAGCGGATTTCGAGATCGGCCGTGGTGACCACTCCCAAACCGAAGTGCAGCCGCAGATCGCTCGCGGAGTAGAAACTCGACTGGCTCATCACTTCCTGGGCCTGTATTTTTCCGCCGTAGTGCGCGGTCACGCGAGCCCCGATGGCGCTGCGATTCGACTTGACGCCGATCAGTTTCACTTTCAGCCAGTGATTGTTGCCGCTCATGTCATTGCGTAACAATGACGGCGGCTCGTTCATATTGACGATCAGAATATCGATGTCACCGTCGTTATCGAAATCGCCGAAAGCGCAGCCGCGGCTGGCGTGCGGCGTGGCGATGCCGGGCCCCGCCTGGTCGATTAGCTCTTCGAACTTCCCTCCGCCGAGCGCGCGAAACACGATGCGCGGCGTGCGCAGCGGATAGCTTGGCAGCTTGACCTCCACCTCCGGATACACGTTTCCAGTCACCAGGAACAAGTCCGGCTGCCCATCGTTATCCAGATCGACGATGCCCGCGCCCCATCCGATGTAGCGCGTCTCGACTCCCAGTCCCGCGCGGATCGTCACATCCTCGAAGTTGCCCTTGCCCTCGTTGCGATAGAGGATGTTGGTGTCATCGGCGAAGTGAGTTTTGAAAATGTCGAGGTTGCCATCGAGATTGTAATCGCCGATCCCGATCCCCATCCCGGCCTGCTCCATACCGTCCTCGTTGAGCGCCACACCGGATTCGAGGCCGATATCGGTAAAGGTCCCATTGTGATTGTTGCGAAAAAGGAAACTGGGCGTAGAGTCGCACGCTACGTAGATGTCGGGCCAGCCGTCGTTATCGAAGTCGGCAGCGGCGGCGGTCATACCATAACTGCCCTTAGCTTTGTTCACGCCGGATGCGTCGCTCACATCGGTGAACGTCCCATCGCCATTGTTGCGATAGAGTGCCGGAACTCCGGGCGGCAGCCCGCGGGGGCCGCAATTGACGGGCACGCCTTTCCAGTTGCAATTGCTGTTCTGGCCCGGTCTGGGAGTGGATTGAAAATCGAAATCGAGATAGTTCGAGACGAACAAATCGAGATACCCGTCGCGGTTATAGTCGACAAATGTGCAGCCGGAGCCCCAGCGCTTGTCCTTGTGCAAAAGGCCCGCCTGCTCGGTAACATCCGTGAACGTGCCGTTGCCGTTGTTGCGGTAGAGGACGTTCTGGCCCCAGTAGGTGACGAAGAGGTCGTCGAATCCGTCGTTGTTGTAGTCGCCCACGCAGACCGCCGACACCCAACCCGTGCGGTGGAGTCCGGCTTTCTCGGTGACGTCGGTAAACGTGCCGTCGCGGTTGTTTTTGTACAGCCGGTTGGTGCAGCCGTCCGGCGGGCCGTCCAGACGCGTGCCGCTCAGAAGGAAAATGTCGAGCCAGCCGTCGTTATCGTAGTCGATGAATGCCACACCGCAACCCACCGTCTCGATGATGTATTGTTTGTTGTCCACGCCACCGTAAACTACCGGTTGTCGCAGCCCGGCCTGTTCGGCGATGTCAACGAAGTGCGCATTGAAGGGCAGGCCCGAGGGTTTGCCTCGCGGCATGGGCTTAACGCCACGGGAAGAAACGCCTTGCGCCCGCGCGCGCAGAGCGGAAGCCGCCAGAAGGGCCAGGTAGTTTCGACGGGTCATTCATATCCAGTATATCGGGCTTGCCCGCCGACCCCTGGAAGCGTGGGTTATACCAAAAAAATGGCCCGGCTGCGTGTCGCCGGGCCAAAGAGAACAGTGGCAGATGAGAGAACGATAACAGTTTGCGCGGATTTCGAAAATCGGGAAAATGCCCGGCTCAGACTACGACGAACGGCCCGCAGAATGGACTTTGCGATTACAAGTCGGCTGATAGTGCGCAACCACCACTTTATGCCGGGCGAGGCGCTCCTTGTACGGCAGGACCTCGAACACGAAATGTTTCGGCTGCCATTGCAAGACGTAGGGCATCTGGCCCCTCAGATACTCCAGCAGCGCCTTGCGTATGTTGGAAGTTTGCCCTATGTACACCCATTGGTCGCTGCTACACAGGCCATAGACTCCGGACTCCTCAGGCGCGTTGCGGAGCACACTGGTCCTGGTTAACGTGAACCGCTGTGAGCTGCTCCATTCCACGGGCAAGACCCTTCAGTCGCAGTGTAGCGTGCAGGGTTAACCACCAGAATCGGGAAAACACCCGAAGGTGTGATAAACTGCCCTGCCATGAAGCGCTCGGGAACTCATGTGGATCCATCCTTACGAAAACATCTCGTTTATCTTCTAAGCGATGGCGGCGCGCACGTGAGTTTCGAAACAGCCATCGCGCGCCTCCCGGCCGCGCTCGGCGGCTCGAGGGTTGCGGGCGCGCCACATACCGCCTGGCAGCTACTCGAACATCTGCGGATCGCACAGTGGGATATTCTAGAGTTCAGCCGCAACCCGGAGCACGTCTCGCCCGAATTCCCCGGCGGTTACTGGCCCAGCACAGAGGCGCCTTCCAGCGCGCGCGCCTGGAACCATAGCGTGCGCGCGTTTCAGGCCGACCTTCAGGCGATGATTTCGCTGGTCTCGAGTCCGAAAACCGACTTGTTCGCCCGTATCCCTCACGGCGATGGGCAGACAATCTTGCGCGAGGCGCTTCTAGTGGCCGACCATAACGCCTATCACATTGGCCAACTGGTGCTGCTGCGGAAACTGCTCAAGGCCTGGCCAGGGCGTCCGAATTTCTCGATCTGAAAGGTTGCCCGCATGCCGCAACGCACGCTGAGCGAACTCTGGGAAGAGCACACCGCTCACGAATTTTCAACGCGCGATACGGAACGCACTCTCGACACTATGGTGGACGATGCTTACGTGAACCACGTACCGGTGATGACCGGTGGCCGCGGCAAGCAGGAACTGCGCGCATTCTACTCGAGGGATTTCATTCCCAAGATGCCGCCGGATACCAAACTGACACCGGTCTCGCGCACGGTAGGTCAAGACCAGCTCGTGGACGAAATCATTTTCTCCTTCACGCACAGCGAAGAGATGCCGTGGATGCTTCCGGGCGTGGCGCCGACGAACAAGCACGTCGAGGTGCCGCTGGTGGTGATCGTGAAATTCCGGGACGGCAAGCTGGCCCACGAGCATATCTACTGGGACCAGGCGTCGGTGCTGAAGCAAATTGGCCTGTTAACCGATCCCTCGCTGCCCGTCTGCGGCGGGGAGACGGCGCGCAAAGTGCAGGACTCGCATTGAGGCAGCGGTAGCCGTGGCGCACGCACTCTTGCGTGCCGTGTCGGCACTCCTGCCGGCACGCTGCGGGCGCGAAAGCCATGCATTGCGATGAGTCGCGACGCAGCACGCAAGAGTGGGTGCGCCACATCATGCCCCCAAGAAATGTGCGGTTATTGTTCCGCGGTTCCTCAAGGCGGCGCCGGCATTCCCGCCGGATCGTAGTATCAAGAAGGACGCACAGACAAGAACTTCTGTTCCACCCCGCCTATGTAGACTGCTTGCACGTTCACCTGCTCGTCGATCAGCACGATATCGGCTAATTTACCCGGCGCGAGGCTGCCGATCTCGTCATCCCGGTGGACAATTTCCGCGGGCGTGAGCGACGCCATGCGCACCGCCTGCCAAAGCGGGCAATCCACCAGATCGCGAAACACGCGGACCATATCGTTCATCGGAAATACCGACGACGCCAGCGCGGTGCCGTCCGGAATACGTGCTTCGCCGTTTCTCACCACCGCCCGCATGCCGTGCCGCGGGCCGAAAGTGTACTCGCCATCGGGCATGCCCGCGCCGCGCATGGCGTCGGTGACGATCGCCAGTTTCTCGTAGCCCTTGTTGCGAAACGCCAGCTTCAGCATCTCGCGCGAGAGGTGCTTGCCATCGGTGATCAACTCCGACGAGAGACGGTCGTCAAGATACACGGCCTCGACGATGCCTCCGCTGCGCGGATTTGCCGTGCCGCGCCAGCGATTATTCATGGCGTCGGTCATGGCGCAATAAAGATGCGTCACATGCCGCACGCCCCAATCGGCCGCCTCTTCCAGCTCTCGATATAGCGCTTCGCTGTGGCCCGCGTTGGCGTTGGCGCCGCGGCGGTGCAGTTCTTCCACCACGGCGCGCGCGCCAGGAAGCTCGGGCGCGAGCGTCATCGACGCGACCGGCCCGCGCTCCACAATCTGCTTCCATTCACGCTCCTCGGGATTGCGGACAAACTCCGGCAGATGGCAACCGCGCTTGGTCATGGCGAGATATGGACCTTCGATGTGCGCCCCAAGCGCGCGTCCGAACGCTTGCGGACCGTGGCGATAGCGTTCCAATGCTTCGAGCGCCGCCAGAATCTCTCCGAGCGAGGCGGTTGCCGTGGTGGGACAGAGACTGGTGGTGCCGTGGGCGGCATGATAGCGAAAGACCGCCTCAATGTCCGTGGCCGTTGCGTCCATGAAGTCACTGCCGGCGCCGCCGTGAATATGGATGTCCACGAATCCGGGAGAGACGAAGAGGCCACGCGCGTCGACGACCTCCGCGCCAGCCGGAAGCTCGCGCCGGGAGCCGACGTAATCGATGCGGTCCCCGCGGGTCAACACCATGCCGTCCGAAATGACGCCACTATCGGTGATGATGTGCGCGTTGATGAATGCTTTGAGTGTGCCTGGCGGCATTCTGCTTAACGCAGCAGAATAACATTTTTGAGGCGAAGCACACCTGGGAGGCTGCGAATTGTCTCCGGCCCAGGGCATACGGACGGTGGATCCTCCAGATGGATGAACGGGAGACTCGTTCTGCTGCGATCGCCAGAAGCGGTCGGGATACCATAGCGAAATGAGCAGCGACAGAATCAAGCGGTGTGACTGGGCTAAAGGCAAGCTGAGCCTGGTCTACCACGACGAAGAGTGGGGAGTTCCGTCGCATGACGACCGGCGCCTGTTCGAGATGCTGATTCTAGAGGGTGCGCAAGCGGGCCTGAGCTGGTCGACGATCCTGAACAAACGAGCGGGTTACCGTCGCGCTTTCGACAACTTCGATGCGCGGCGCGTGGCGCGTTACGACCAGCGCAAAGTGAAACAATTGCTGGCCGATGCGGAGATCGTGCGCAACCGGCTGAAAATCGGCGCAGCCATCCAAAATGCGAAGGCGTTTCTCGCCGTGCAAAAGGAATTTGGCAGCTTTGACGCTTATATCTGGCAGTTTGTGGGGAAGCGCCCGCTGCAGAATGCCTGGCGCGCGCCGCGCGAGGTGCCCGCGCGGACGGCAGAATCGGACGCGATGAGTAAAGACCTCTCAAAACGCGGCTTTAAGTTTGTCGGATCGACGATCTGCTATGCATTCATGCAGGCTACAGGTATGGTGAACGAACATGCCGCGGGGTGCTTCCGGCGTGAGGAGATCAGAAAGCTGGCGGGTAAATCCCTCAGTTCCAGCGGACGGCGCGCATGATGTCGAAGTGATGGTCATAGGTCCACACAGGTTGGTTCAGTTCTTCGGCAAGGACAGCGACAACGGCGTCACACAGTGTGATCGTCTGGTCCGGATATTTCAACACGCGAAGCACAGCTTTTTGATACTCGCCCGGTTCGGGATTTATGGGGATTACTCTGTCGAACAAATCTTTCAGCCATCCGTGTGCATAAGCCGGACCAAGACGTCTGAGAACGAGCGTATGGACCTCTACTAGGGTGGGATATGAAACGGCCACGAAGTATCCCTGCGCCACCAGACGCTTCATCTGCTCCCGCGCGCGCCGGTGATATTGATCCGACGGATCAGACAGGGCATAGAGCGGACCCGCGTCCACCAAAACTGTTCGCATCACTTGCGAACGAGATACTCGTCGTGGCGCAGACTCACGTCACTCTTCCCGCTGCCCTTCTTGGCAGGCGTAATGTGAAACGGTTTAGCCGGAGGCGTAAATCCGCGCCGAGCCAGATACTCGCGGAGAGCGGCCTGGACAACGGACGTTAGCGCGGGCGTTACGTCCTGCCGTTTGACGTATGCGTCGAGCGCCGCCTCAACGTCGTCGGTGATCGTGATGGTGGCCCGCTTCATACCTCACTCAGGATATCACCAACTGGTGCAGTTGGTGCAGACTACCGCAATACCGCTTCCGCCCGCCTCTCGCCAATTTGCGCGGCGTGTCCCGGCCTGCTGCCGCGCATCCATGCCTGGAACGATTCCATATACAGATAAATCACCGGCGTGATGTAGAGGGTAAGCAACTGCGAAACCTGCAGACCGCCCACTACTGCCAGGCCGAGGGGACGGCGCGACTCGGCGCCCGCTCCCGCTCGCAGCGCAATGGGCACGGACGGCAGAATCGGACGCGATGAGCAAAGACCTGGCAAAGCGCAAATTCAAGTTCGCGGGTTCAACCATCTGTTATGCGTTCATGCAGGCCACGGGGATGGTGAACGATCACGTCGTGGGATGTTTCCGGTGGGAAGAACTGAGAAAGCCGGCCAACTCGCAACTGCCGGCGCGGCGGCGTTCAACGACGGGCTAGAGATTCATGGTAACGCGGGATCATTGCGCAGCGCGATCTTCCCAAAGTTTGTAAGTGTGCCTTGAATCCTCAGAACACGCTAAAACGCTGTCGTCGACGTGAACGGTCCGGTGGGGTTAACGCGAAACCCGAGTCCGGCAATACACGAATCCGACGAGAACGCGGCTGTGCCTTTCACCCCTGCCGTCAATGGGTAGCTCTGGTTCAGCAGCAACGCGACATGCCCGAACGGTTGCAACGTAAGTGTACCGTTTCCGAGTTGCACACCCTGTTGGTCGCGGAAAGTCGCCCTCACGCTCGCACCCGAGTCAAGGGTATTCGCGATGGCGACCCCGGTGAAGTAGCCGGCTGAGTTGTCGAATGCGATCACGAAATCCAGGCAACCATAGGCGGCTGGCACCGCCGCCTCGTAATCCGCGCGGCCAGCGACGTGACTCTTGAAGATCGCTTGCGCCCCCATGCTTTGGTTCGTGTCCAGGTGCGCCCATCCCTGGCGTAAGCCCGACCTGCCGGTTGTCTGAAGTATAGTCGAGCCGTTTACAAAGAGGGTGCCGCTGACGGCGGTAACGGTACCGGCGCCACCGATGCCGAGTGCGAGCGGTGATCCGTCATCGGCGTAGAAGCTCAGGGTGTATGACGCCTGCACATTATCTAGATTCACCAGCGTGAATGTTGTCGTCCACTGGTCGCCGTCCGCGATGTGAACCAGCGTATCCTGAGCCGTCCCGCCACTGACCGCGGCACATGCGTTGAATTGTGAGCTTGTGTTTCGCGGGTTCGGACTGCTAGTAACAAAATCCGCTGCGTTATTATCGGTATCGGTGCATCCACCGGAGCTGCGCAGATCTGCCGTCGTGTTGGTCAACTCCGGTGCTGGTGAACTTTCTGCGCCATTGGCATTACCGTAGCCGACAAAATCGACTATGTCTGCCCCGCCGGGTCTCGAGCCGCTGAGCAGCGTGGAATCACTCACGAGCGCCACTTTCCCAGCCGCTGCACTCAGGTTGATCCCGCCCGCTGCATCTGGCGGTGGAAGTGTTACCGTCCCGCCGTTTCCACGCGCTTCCTGAACCAGATAATATTGACCGGGCTGAATCGTGCCGTTGAGAAGCGTTCGGTCCCAGCTCACTCCGGACGGCGACGCGTACTGAATGGACCAACCCGTAACATCAACAGGGCTGGTCCCGCGATTAAACAGTTCAATGAAGTCATTCGTGAGCATGGCGCCCAAATTGCCACCGCCTCCGTATACTTGACGTATCACAACGTTTGGTGAGCTCTGAGCGAC
>JBGPKX010000023.1:0-28392 GCA_041486185.1 Bryobacteraceae bacterium
CGTATGGTTGACCCTGACGGCTGCCGACGAATAGTTTCAACCGGCTAAGCGCTCCCTGCACGAACCCTCGCGCCCGCCCGCCACGCACAAATTCGCGTTGCACTATATATAAGGAGATACCCCATGCCCGGCGTAGCCATGACCGTGAACGGCAAGGCCGTCAGCGGTGACGTCGAAACGCGCACCCTGCTCGTCCATTTCCTGCGCGACAATCTGCGCCTGACCGGCACGCATGTCGGATGCGAGACCGGCATCTGCGGCGCGTGCACCGTGCTCGTCGACGGCAAGGCGGTGAAGTCATGCACCATGTTCGCCGTTCAGGCGGACGGAAGGGACGTGACCACCATCGAAGGCCTGGCCACCGATGGCCAACTGCACCCCATGCAGGAAGCTTTCTGGAACGCGCACGGCTTGCAGTGCGGCTTCTGCACACCGGGCATGATCATGACCTCCAACCAACTGCTGGAACGCAACCCGCAGCCCACCGAGGAAGAGATCCGCCATGGCCTTGAAGGAAATCTGTGCCGCTGCACCGGCTATCAGCACATTGTGAATGCGGTAAAGGCTGCCGCGGCGAAAGCCGGAGCGTAGGAGAGACCGATCATGGCGACCACCATTACCAAGACCGAGACCCTGGTTGGCAAGAGCATCCGCCGCCGCGAAGATCCGCGGCTCATCACCGGCACCGCGACCTATGTGGACGACATCCAGATGCCTGGCATGCACCACGCCTGCATCCTGCGCAGCCCGCACGGCGCGGCCCGGATCCGCTCCATCGACATCCAAGCCGCCAGCGCGCATCCTGGCGTCGTAGCCGTGTTTACCGGCAAAGACGTTGCCGCCGTCGGTCCCGTGCCCTGCGGCGCATCACTGCCCGGGCTGCGCGTGCCCGCGCACTCCATCCTGGCCAAGGACCGCGTCTACTTCGTCGGACATCCGGTGGCCGTAGTCGTCGCCACGGACCGCTACGTCGCGGCCGATGCGATCGATCTGATCGAAGTGGATTACGAGCCGCTGCAGGCGGTGGCCGATCCCGAAAAAGCTCTGGCGGCCGGCGCGCCCGCCGTGCATCCCGAGTGGCCGGACAACATTGCCTTCACCTATCACCAGGAAGGCGGCGATACCGAAAAGGCATTTAAAGAAGCCGAAGTGGTGGTGAAGCAACGCATCATCAGCCAGCGCCTCATCCCCACCGCCATGGAAACGCGCGGCGTGGTGGCGGAATATCATGGCGCGGAGAAGAGCCTCATCCTGCACTCCTCCACGCAGATTCCTCACCTGATGCGCACGCTGGTGGCGTTGATGCTGGGCCTCCCGGAGAACCATCTGCGCGTGATTACGCCCGAAGTCGGCGGCGGTTTCGGCAGCAAGCTTAATGTCTACGCCGAGGAAGCGCTCATGTGTTTCGTGGCCATGAAGATCGGCAAGCCGGTGAAGTGGATCGAATCGCGCCGTGAAAATTTCCAGTGCACGACTCACGGGCGCGGGCACGTGGATTATTACGAGGTGGCGGCCAAGCGCGACGGCACCGTACTGGGCCTGCGGCTGAAGCTGATCCAGGATCTGGGCGCCTATCACCAGTTGCTCACGCCGGCGATTCCCACGCTTTCCGTCCTGATGATGCCGGGCCTCTACAAATTCCGCAACGTCAACGCGGATATCGTGGGCGTGTTCACCAATTGTGTTCCCACCGACGCCTACCGCGGCGCGGGCCGGCCCGAAGCCACGCACGGCATCGAGCGCATGATGGATCTGCTGGCGGCCGAGCTCAAGATGGATCCCGCCGAGCTCCGGCTGAAGAATTTCATCGGCAACGACGAGTTCCCCTACCAGACCGCTACCGGCTTGAGCTACGACAGCGGGAACTACGCCGCGCCGCTAAAGAAGGCGCTCGACCTGGCCGATTATCATAATTTCCGCATCGAGCAGAAGCAGGCCAAGGCGAGCGGGCGTTTGCTCGGGATCGGGATTTCGACCTACGGCGAAATCTGCGCGTTCGGACCGTCGCCCGCGACGCCGGCCGGCGGGTGGGAAAGCGCAACAGTGAAAATCGATCCGAGCGGCAAGGTCACCGTCATGACCGGCACATCGCCGCACGGGCAGGGCGAGGAGACTACCTTTGCACAGATTGCGGCCGATGAGTTGGGCGTGCCGATCGACGACATTATTGTGATCCACGGCGATACCGCCATCGTGCAGTACGGCATCGGAACCTTCGGCAGCCGCGGTACCGCGGTGGGCGGTCCGGCGCTTTATTTCGCGCTTCAGGAGCTGAAGAAAAAGGTCAGGAAGTTCGGTGAGATGCTGCTCGAATCGAGCGACGTCACGTTCGTCGGCGGACACTGCGTCCACAACAAAACCGGCAAAAGCGTATCGCTGGCACAGATTGCCGGGGCGTCGTACCGCGCCATGAAATTGCCGCCCGATACCACTCCCGGCATGGTGGCGACCTACTTCTGGGAGCCGCCCAACTTCGCGTTTCCGTTCGGGGCGCACATCGTCATCACTGAGGTCGACCCCGACACCGGACACGTTGAGATCAAGCGCTACATCGCGGTAGATGATTGCGGCAACATCATCAACCCGCTGCTGGTGGCCGGTCAGGTGCACGGCGGCGTCGTGCAGGGCTTGGGCCAGGCGCTATGGGAGCAGGCGGTTTATGACGACAACGGCCAGCTCGTCACCGGCGAGCTGACGGACTACGCCATTCCCAAAGCCAGCATGATCCCGTGGATCGAGAGCAGCCACACCACCACGCCATCGCCGGTGAATCCGCTCGGGGTCAAGGGCGTAGGCGAAGCGGGCACGATCGGCTGCTCGCCCGCCGTGGTCAATTCCGTAGTCGACGCTCTCAGCCACCTGGGCGTGCGGCACATCGACATGCCGCTCACGCCCGAAAAATTGTGGAACCTGGTGCATCCGGGAGGTCAGGCATGATTTCGCAGAATTTCGAATACTCCGCGCCCAATAATCTGAATGAAGCGCTGGCGCTGCTGGCGGGCGGCAATGCCAAGGTGCTGGCGGGCGGGATGAGCCTCATCCCACTAATGAAGCTGCGCCTGGCCGCGCCGGATCACCTGGTAGACCTGAGCCGCGTCGCCGATCTCAAGTCGATCCGCGAGGAAGCGGGCTCGATCCGCATCGGCGCCATGACCACGCATTGGGAGATTGAATCTTCGCCGCTGCTTCGCGCCAAAAGCCCGCTGCTGGCCGTGGCAGCTTCCAACATCGGCGACGTGCAGGTCCGCAACATGGGCACCATCGGCGGCTCGATCGCGCACGCCGACCCGGCGGCTGACTATCCCGCATCGCTCCTGGCGCTCGAAGCCAAGGTACGCATTGTCAGCGCCAAGGGCGAGCGCACGTTAGGCATCGTCGAGTTTCTGGTGGACGCGCTCACTACGGCGCTGGACCCGGGCGAAATCGTGCGCGAGATCATCGTGCCGGTTGAGGCGGCGGGAACCGGCGTTTCGTACCAGAAGATGGTGCAGCCGGCCTCCGGGTTTGCCATCGTTGGGGCGGCGGCGCGTGTACAAAAGTCCGGCGGGAAGGTGAGCCTCGTTCGCGTCGGTATGACTGGCCTGGCCGGTAAAGCATTCCGCGCCACGGGAGTCGAGAACCTGCTCGCGGGCACGGGTGGCACTGCCGCCGACGTTCAGAAAGCCGCCGCCGTGGTGGCCGATGGTATTGACGCCAACGCCGACTTGCACGCATCCGCCGCCTACCGCCGCCAGATGGCCAAGGTCTACACGGCGCGCGCGCTTACGCAGGCGCTGTCGAGGGCTTCTTGAAGATTGGCGGATCGTACACCCTGCCGGTCGCGCGCGAACGCGCCTACGAAGTGCTGCAAGATCCCGAGGTCCTGGCCAGGTGTATGCCGGGGACCGATCATCTCGCCAAAATCGGTCCCGACGAGTACGAGATGAAGATGAAGATGGTCATCTCCGCCGTCCAGGGCCTTTTTGCCGGCAAGGTTCGCATCGCGGACCAGAAGCCGCCTGAGCAGTTCCGCCTGCTGGTGGAAGGATCGGGCAAGGTCGGCTTCCTGAAGGGTGACGGCCTGTTGACGCTGGTTTCCTCCGAGGCATCAACCGAAGTTCGCTACGAAGGCGAAGTGCAGGTGGGCGGCGTCATCGCCGGTGTTGGTCAGCGGCTGCTGGATACCACCGCGAAGCTCGTGATCCGGAAGTTCTTCGAGAAGCTTACCGAGTTCGTCGGGGAGGCTTCTCAACCCGCGGCGGGCTAAACAGTGATCGCCCAGCTCTCTGAAACGAAGCGGTCGGCATAGTCATAGGGCATGTAGCCGTAGCCGTGATCGCCCCACGCCTCTCCCCAACAATTGATGAACTTCAATTCCCGGCGGTCGTCATTGTAGCCCACCAGACAAAGCGCATGGCCGCCAAGCACGTGGTCCGCTGACTCCGGCAACGGCAACCGGCCGCTTTTGGACACCTCGTCTCCCATCGCGGAATTGTAAAGAGTGACGCCGGAAATCACCGGACCGCTATCCTGCAAAGACGACTTGATCTCGTCGATATTGCGCAGACGCGAGTAGCTCTTCACCTTGTATCGCGGCGCTTGCTCGACTTCGGGCGGTGGCTCGTTCATGTACTCGCCAGGTTTGTAGGGCCATGCGGCTTCAGGCACCGCCCCCTTAGTTTTCAGGATGGCCATGGTGTCGCGAAGCAGCGCTCCCGAATCCAGGCTGATATCCGCGCGAGCCTTCTTACGGGCCTCATAGTAGAGGTAGCGCGGGCTGAGCCTGACTTTCTCGTGCCGTTTTCTCCAGACTTGATATTCGAGCGCATAGGCCGCCGCAAATCCCACCACGCTACCCTCTTGGCCCTGGTTGCGTACTCCCTGCATTTCCGGCTGGTAGTCGAGCTTGCTCGCTTTCGCCGGCGCCGCTGCCACTGTCGCCGCCTGCGCTCCGATCGGGTTCGTGGCGGTAATGATCTGATCGATGCGCTGCTTGGCAAAAAGCTGGATCTCGGCCTCGTGGCGCCCGACGATGGCCGCCATCTGGCGCTGGCCTTCAATTTGGATCACGCTTTCGATGTGTTCTGCCGCAACCGCGTCCAGCTTCTTGCTCACCAGATCGCGTGTATAGTCCTTGATCCACTTGAAACCCACCGCGGCCACGACCAGGAAGGCGGCCCCGCCGAGAGTGACCCAGATCTGAATCTGCTTCTCCGCCTTCTCGGCTATGCGCTGGGCGATCATATCCTCTTCGAGCGCCGTATATCGCTGGAGCTTGTCCCGCAGTTCCTGATTCTCTTTCTTCAATGGATCGCCTTCGGAGGGAGCAGCGGCAAGGACGGCTGCCAGGCACAGCAGCACCGCCGCAAAGCCGCCAAGTTTACGGGACAAGCCGAGAGCTTTGAGCAAAACCAGCATTTCCGTGCGCCAAGCCGCGCAGCAATATAGTAGCCCAGACCGAGCTTGGCGAAAAGCGGATTCGGGAGAACGTAAAGCCGCGCCGCCGGCCTTCGGCAATCTCGGTTTCGTTGTCCGATCCTGTCCAAATCTACGCGAAGCTTCCGGCGCGCTCCGCGACATGAACAAGGATTAATGGTGTGATCGCACACCTGGCCCGTCGCACACCTGGCCCGTGAGGCCGGGTGACAGACCCGGTTACCTGAATTCAGCCGTCTTTGGAGGCCTTGGGAGGAAACCGGCAAGAACTTTAAGTACTATATTTATCTTATATTTATGAGCATATCAGAGTTTGGAGATCCTGTTGCTGTGCGATACTGAAATCACACCGAGAATTTTTATAAATGTCGCACCTGAATGAGGCGATAAGCCGTTACAACAAGATCCTGGAGGCGGCGCCCCACAAGGATCTCTCGTGGGTGAAGCTTCTGCACGAGCGAATGGAAGCCGAGCGCTTGTCCTCGGGCGGCCGTCTGCTTTGCCCTTTTCTTCGCCCCAATTTTGTGACGCGGCGCCAGTACGAGTCGATGGTCAAGACCGGTGAGGCGCTGATCTCGGCCATCGAGCGTATGGAGCAGGTGGTGCTGGCTTCGCCGGCGCTGCTGGCAAAAATGCAATTGCTGCCGGCGGAAAAAATGCTTGCGGCGGTCGATCCCGGGTACCATCTGTCGGAAGTCGCCGCGCGTTTCGATTTGCACCTTTCGAACGGGACGCTGCAAGTGGTGCAGTACAATGCCGATTCGCCTTCGGGGCTGGCTTGGGCCGAAGGCTTGGCGGACATTTTCTACGATTGCCCGCCGGTGAAGGAGTTCCGCAAGCGCTATCATCTGACGCGCGTCGGCGGCAAGAAGTACTTCCTCTCGGCGCTGCTCAAGGCTTACAAGCAGTTTGGCGGCAACAAGAAGCCCAACATCGCGATTCTGGAGTTCCGGACGCCGTTCGCGGCGGGTGGCCAGGGCGAGTACCAGCTTTTCCGGGATTTCTTCCGTGAAGCGGGCTATGCGACAGAGATCGTTTCTCCGGAACAGCTCGAGTACCGTAACGGCGTGCTGCACAGCGGCAATTTCGACATCGATCTGATTTACCGGCGGATCAGCGTGCAGGAATTCCTGATGCGCTTCGATCTTTCGCATCCGCTGGTGCACGCCTATCGCAACCACGCGGTGTGTGTGGTCAACAGTTTCCGGTCGGAGATGACGCACAAGAAGGCGCTGTTCGGCCTGCTGACGGATGAAACGCTCACCGTGAAGTTCCCGGCAGCCGAGCGCAAGGCCATCCGCGATCACGTGCCGTGGACTCGCCTGGTGTCGCCCGGCAAGACCACTTATCGCGAACGGACCATCGATCTGCTGGACTTCATTCACCAGCACCGCGAGAAGTTCGTGCTCAAGCCTAACGACGACTACAGCGACCAGCAGAGCTACGTGGGCTCCGAGCATGACCAGGCGAGTTGGGAGCGCGCCATTCGCCAGGCGCAGCGTTTGCCCTATGTGGTGCAGGAAAAAGTGGAGCCGGCAACATCCATCTTCCCGCTGATGAACTACGGGCACCTGGAATACCGCGAAATGCAGGTGGATGTGCATCCGCAGGCGTTTCTGGGGAAGGTCTCGGGCTGCGCGAGCTGGCTGTCCGCCGGCCCGGCGAGCGCTTACTCTTCGTCGGGCGGTCTCGCGCCCACGTTCATCATCGACCAGCGGTAGGTACGACAGGCATTCCTGCCCGTCGATTCCTTCACCCCAGTGTACGGTCGAGAACTCCCGTTCAGATCCGCTCGATACTCAACTGCGCGCGCAGGTTGGCTACGCCCGCGGTGTAACGCAGGTCGGTGACCGAGAAGGTCACGGCGTCTTCCAGCCAGTCGTGCCAGACGCCGTTCGGATCGTGTGACGCCGCGGTGAGCGTGTATTCCTGCGGGCACAGGTCGCAGCGAAAAGTGAATTTGAGGCGCAGTGCGTCGCCCGGCGAGCAGGGCCCGAATTTCAGCTTCTCCAATTCGGTGTTGGTCCCGTAAACATTCAGGCCGATACGCGTGCGGATCAGGATTCCGACCACCGGATCGGCCACGCTCTGCGCGAATTTCACCGAGACCCGCACCGTGGCCGTCTCTCCGCTGCGCAGCACGCTGGTCGGCTTCCCGTCCTCACCGAGGATATCGATGCCCAGAATTTCCGCGCGTCCATCGCCCTGCCGGAGCCGTGGCGAGAGCGGTGTCTGAATGCTCTGGCCCCAGGCGCGGATGCGCTGCCCAATGTGAGCACGGTACGCATCCAGCGCTTCGGCGGGATCGCCGCGGCCGATCAGGCGCCCCTCCTTGAGCCACCAGATCTCGTCCGCCAGTTCCAGCAGCAAATCTTCGTCGTGCGAGGTGAACAGGATGGTCGTGCCGGACTTCCGCAAACGGTCGAGCGCCATGATGGCGCGCGCGCGCACCAGCCGGTCGTGTGTCGCCAGGGCATGATCCAGCAGCAGCGTATCCACTGGTGCAAGGTTAAGCGCATCCGCGGGACCGAGGAAGCGGCGCCGCGTGCCCACCGCAATGGAACCGGCCTGTGGAGGCACCAGGCCCGCAGCCAGGCGCAGCAGCATGCTCTTGCCCGCTCCGTCCTCGCCGATGATGCCGATGGCAGCGCCATCCGGAGCGGTCACATCGAGCGCCTGCAGCGGGGGACAACTCACTTTTCGAAACTCGACAGGCATCCCAGATAGGATAACTGCAAATCGAGTGCATCCCCGGGGCCAAAGATTTCTTGAGTGGCAGGCTAGGCATGCCCGGCGGCCGCGGTCACCATCCATCGCCCTACCAGGCAGATAGCGAAAGTAAAAAAGAATAGGGCTTGGAACCGCGAAGAAATGCCCAAATCGCAGTCCAAGCCCCGTGCCAAAACATGCCGCTACCGCACTTCGTCACCCTCTTGCGGTAGATTGTTGCTCACGTCCCACATCCATCCCGCGCAGGGCGCTAATCCATTCGTCAGCCTTTCTCTCGGCTTCCTCTTTGGACAGGCCATACCGCTCCTGCAACTTGCCCGCGAACTTGTCGCGTTTGCCGGCGATGTATTCGATGTCGTTGTCCGTGAGCTTGCCCCATTGCTGCTTCAGGCTTCCTTTGAACTGTTTCCAGTTTCCTTCGAGTTGATCCCAATTCATCATTGACTCCTTTCTAGTCTGTTTTGGTTGGCGGGGATTACCGCCTAGCAGCAAACGATGCAACTCGCGGGCCAACGCGTCATTGCTTTTGTTTGGCGGGTTTGTGTACGTTTTCGCTCCAGAAAATTATGCCGGGTTGATGTAGTTTCTACGGGTCCCCGAGATGTGCTTCGCAGTACATCAATCGCCATAGAGACAAGAAAAAAGTGAGTCCGCCGCATTGGCAGTCCGATTGCCATATCCTTTGCGTGTTCGAAAGGAGTCTTCACATGCGAAGGTTGCTGTTTGCCGCACTGATCTGCACACCGCTTGTGGCGGAATCGAACGAGCCCGCAAAACGCCTGGAGGAGTCGGCGGCGGTGTTCTCGGAGATCATGAGCGCGCCGGATAAGGGAATCCCGGACGAGTTGCTCGAGAAGGCGCATTGCATCGTCATCGTGCCCGGACTGAAGAAGGGCGCGTTCATCGTGGGCGGCCAATACGGCAAGGGCTACCTATCCTGCCGAAACAAGAAAGGCCGCGGCTGGTCCGCACCCGGCACCGTTCGCATTGAGGGCGGCAGCGTCGGTTTCCAAATCGGCGGCTCGGAGACCGACCTGGTCATGCTGGTCATGAACCAGCGCGGCGCCGACAAGCTGCTTTCGAGCCAGTTCACGCTGGGCGCCGAAGGTGAAGTGGCCGCCGGGCCGGTAGGCCGTTCCACCACCGCTGAGACCGACGCGCTGATGCACGCCGAGATGCTCTCCTGGTCGAGGTCGCAGGGCGTCTTCGCCGGGATCGCATTGAAGGGCGCCACGCTCCGCCAGGACCTTGACGACAACCAGGCCTTGTACGGCAAGAAGTTGGAAAATCGCGCGATCGTTACAACAGGCATAGCTCCGCCGCCGGCCGCGGCCAAGCTGCTTGTATTGCTCAACCATTACTCTGCGCGCAAGTCGGACTAGTCAGCCGGACGCGATCGGCGCCAAAAATGAGCGCCACGGTTCGGTGAGGTGCTTAACAAAGTTCACGCAGCAAAGGAGCGAACATGCTTTGGACTATCGCCGTTATTCTTTTGATCATGTGGCTTCTGGGAATGGTCAGCGCGTACACTCTGGGTGGCTTCATCCATTTGTTGCTGGTGCTGGCCATCATCATCGTGCTGATCCGCGTCATCCAGGGAAGGAATCCAATCTGACCGCGAGGCAGCTCAGGACGGCGTTTGCCGCGCCACTTCAAAATCCATAGCGCTCCGGATGCCGCCCGATAATCATGGCAGCGACGACTTTGGGCACGTACTGGCGCGTTTCCGGAGGTACGGCGCGGACGCGGTAGAGATACCAGAAATTGCGCTGTTTGATGGGATCGTTTACCTTGTGGACCGCGGTCTTGACCCTTGACGGGCCGAGGTTATACGCCGCCAGCGCCAGCATCACCGAGCTGCCGGAGCCGAAATCCAAGATCAGCTCGCGAATATATTTGCAGGCGGCCCGGGTCGATTTAGTGGCGTCCAGCCGCTCATCCACGCTGCCGCCTACTTTCAGCCCGAAATCCTTGGCTGTTGCGGGCGTGAATTGCCACAAGCCTACGGCGCCCGCGGGACTGGCGCTATCGCTGCTGAGAGCGCTCTCGACCAATACGATGTAGGCCAGATCAGACGGCAGATTGTTCTGCTCGAAAATCTGCCGCATGGTCTTTATGTCCTGCTGCGCTTCGCCCAGGGCGCGCGCCATGTGCGGTCGGTCGGGCCCCTCGTATTGCTGGATAAAGCGTTTCACCTGATCCAGAAATTCCGGCGGAATGCTGTAGGTCTCGGCGCCGAACTCGGCCATGAGCGCGCGGATCTCGTTCTTGATGGATTCCTCGTGCTCGAAGGCGCCGACGCGATAGAGTAGCGTCTTCTGCAGCGCCATGGCTTTGTCTTCGTACTGGTCCAGGCGGGCGATAAGTTGGTCGGTTTCCGCGGAGTCCTGGTTGGCGCGCGCCAGCACGGCCTCGATCCGCTGGATCTCGCCGTCGAACTGGCTCTTCTGTTTCTTGAGGCCTTCAATCTTCCAGAAACCGAACGCGCTGACGGCGACCAGCGCGCAGGCGAGCACGCCGATTACCGCTTTGAATTTGCGGCCGGTTCGGTGAAGCGCGGCGTCCAGCATCTCGCGCATGATGACTACGGTCGAATCGCCGATGCCCAAGCGCCGCGCTATGCGGGCGCGATGCACGGCGTCGGAGAGCAGATCCTCGTGAGCCTTCCTTGGGCCGGAGTCCGCGGTATCTTTCTCGGGGGCGATCGCGCCGGATTCCGAAGGGGCCGGAACGACCAGCGTCTGATTCAAGTCCTGCGCGGGAGAGTCCTCGACGACGAAGCTCAGCTCCGGGCCATCGGCGCCCAGCCGGATGACGCACGGCGGTTCGAGCAATGCTTCGGTGATGCGCTCGCCGTTGAGAAAGGTGCCGTTGGTGCTGTTGAGATCGACGATGCGATAGGCGCCGCCCTCTTTGCGGATTTCGAGATGGCGGGCCGAAACCATGGCCGCCTCGCCGATCACAACGTCGTTTTCCGAGCTGCGGCCGACGCGGACGGTCTCGTCCCGCATCAGCTGCCGGTTACCCGCGAGAAGCCCGGACTTACGAACCAGCCACGCATTCAGGTTCGCGTTTGCCACCGAAACGAAATATAGCAAAACACGGAAAAAACAGCGCCGCTGTTCTTCCTGAGGCAGCGCGGGCGGCCGCGCAACCCCTACCGCCCTCATCCCGCACTATGCTAGAACTCCATCATGCAAAAACTGCTGCTTCTCCCCTTTCTTCTGTCGCTGCTGGCCGCGCAACAGCCGTCCACCCGTGAAATGGCCGACATCAACTGGATGGAGTTCCGCGAATGGGTGCCGCAGAAAATCACGACAGTCCTTCTGCCCACCGGGACCCTCGAAGCGCACGGCGTGGAGAACAATGGCGCCGATATCACGGCTCCCGTGGAAATCGCGCGTCGGATGGCGGCGCGCGTCAACGCCATGATCGCACCGGTAGTTCCCTACGGCGTGACCGGCAGCCTGGATGCCTACGCGGGTGCGTTCTCCATCAGCGAAAAGGCGTATCGCGCCTATATGAGCGATGTCCTCGAAGGCCTGGCCAAACAGGGCTTCCGCAACATCATCGTGCTGAACGGCCACGGCGGGCCGCAGACCGCGATCCTCAACGAGCTGGCGGAAAATGTGGGCCGCGAGCATCATGCGCGTACGCTGGTGGTCAACTGGTGGGCCTATTGCGCCGACGTCACGCTGAAAACTTTCGGCGAGGATGGCGGCCATGCCGGGTGGAACGAGACGGCATTCATCCAGGCGATCGATCCCAAGCTGGTCCACAAGGAGCGCTATAGCGATGCCCTGGCCACGCCGCGGCCGCCCACCGGAAGCTGGTCGGCGTACCCGTTTCCGTCGTCGATCATCCTCTATCAGCCTGGCCAGGGCTACGTGCGTTTCGACCAGGCGAAGGCGGACGCGTATTTTCGTGGTGTCATCGAGAAGATGACGGGCCTGGTGGAAGACACGATCGCGAAGTGGGACAAGGCGGGCTTATAGCGCTCCGCATTAAACCTCTTTAAACATGCAACCTGTTTGATAGGCTGCCGCGTCTGCCCATTCGAGGCACCATGAACAAGAAACCGGCACTCTGGATGTTGGCCCTGATGGCGGCCCTGATACTCACTTCCTGTGGCTACACCAAGATCGGCAGGATTACGGCGGACCCTTCGCGTTATCGCAGCCGCAGGGTTCGCGTAGAAGGTCAGGTGACGAATGCCTTCGGCGCTCTCTCCACGGGAGGCTACCAGGTGGAGGATGATACCGGCAAGATCCTGGTCCTCTCGAATCAGGGGATTCCATCCAAGGGCTCGCGGGTCACAGTGAGTGGACGCGTGATGGAGGGCATCACGGTGATGGGCCGCTCATTCGGAACCGCGATTCAAGAGCATGACCACCAGGTCCACTAGGTGGGCCTTGTGGCGCAGGCCCCAGGCCTGCTGTGTCGGCACTCGTGCCGACACGTCTTTGCTTCGGAAAGGTCAAGACGAATCTCGACCATCAGCCGTTAGCGACCGCTTGCTCCCGCGCGCACCTCGGGAAGATCAACGCTACCGAGCCACGACCGTAATGGAGTGGTCGCGCCCGTTTCGTACAGCTCCCCATTCAGGGCACCCGCACCGGCGCCAGGCGCTGGCGGCTCGAGCGGCCGATACCGCTGTAATCCAAGCCCGCGCGCACGGCGGCTTCGGGGTCGTAAAGATTGCGTCCGTCCACCAGGATGGGCTGTTGCATGCGTGAAGCCAACTGCGCGAGGTCCAGACTGCGGAACTCGTCCCACTCAGTGACCAGCACGACGGCGTCGGCTGCGAGCACGGCGTCTAAAGCCGATTCGCAGTACTGGATCTTCAGCTCGGGATTCTGCGCGCGGCATGCCGGCATGGCGATGGGGTCGTAGGCTTTCACGCGCGCGCCCAGTTGCAGCAGACGCTCGGCAATTTGCAGGCTGGGTGCATCGCGCAGATCGTCGGTATCCGGTTTGAATGCCAGGCCCAGCAGAGCGATGGTTCGGCCCTTCAGGATGAAAAGCTTCTCTTGAAGCTTCTGGATCACAATCTGCCGCTGCGCGCGATTCACCGCCAGAGCGGCCTCGAGCAACCGTGCCTGATATCCGTACTCCGCCGCGGTATGCAGCAGGGACTGGATATCCTTTCCAAAACAGCTACCGCCCCAGCCAAGACCGGCGTTGAGGAACCGGGAGCCGATGCGCGAATCGAGTCCGATACCCGTCATCACCTCTTTGGCGTCGGCGCCCACCCGCTCGCAGATATTGGCAATCTCGTTGGCGAAGCCGATCTTCATGGCGAGGAAGGTATTCGCCGCGTACTTGATCATCTCGGCGCTGGTGAGCGTTGTGGTGACCAGCGGCACGCTCGTGACTCCGGCGGGGCGCGGCAAATAGGATGGCGGCGCAAAGCGCTGTTCCGTCAGCGGGCCGTAAAGCTCGCGCAGAGTTTCCAGCGTGCGCTCGTCCTCCGCGCCCAGCACAATGCGTTCGGGATAGAGCGAATCGGCGATGGCGCAGCCTTCACGCAAGAACTCAGGATTGCTGGCCACGCCGAAGCGAATGCGTTTTTCCTCCGCCGGGCGCGTCTCGCGAATGCCCTCGCGCAACAGCGTTTCCACCAGATTGCCGCTTCCCACCGGCACCGTCGATTTGTTGACCACCACGCGAAGCCGCGCGCCATCCATGGCGGCCCCGATGCTGCGCGCGGCAGACTCCAGGTATGAGAGATCGGCTTCTCCGCCGGCGCCGGGCGGCGTGCCCACGGCGATGAAGATGACATCGCTTTCAGCGGCCGCGGGCGCTAGTTCCGTAGTGAAATCGATGCCGCCACGCACTGCCGCTTCGCCGAGTAATTCCGCCAGGTGCGGCTCATAAATCGGCAATTCACCGCGCTGTAATTTGGCGATTTTGTCGGCATCCACGTCGACGCAGCTCACGCGATGCCCCAGGTACGCGAGACACGCTCCCGTCACTGTCCCAACGTAACCCGTACCGATGACCGTAACCCGCATAGAGAGAAATGTAACACGCTGACCCCTGACGGAGCGCGTATCACAAGCCCGCTCCGGGCAGATCCAGCATTGAGCATCGGCGTGTACGCGTGTTGCACGCACGAATCTCAGAGCCACAGTGTATTTGGTTACAATCGCTGTTTGGGACCATTTTCCCGTAACTAGCGGTGACGCTTGTAATCTTGACGCCGCGCGCGGTTGGCCGCAACACGCAATGCAAACCATTCTCGTGATCGACGACGATGAGAGCCTGCGCGACACGATCGGCGTGCTGCTGGAACAGGAGGGCTTCCGCGCGGTCCTGGTGGAAGACGGCCGCCAGGGATTCGAGAAGGCTCTCCTGCTCAAGCCGGACCTGATGCTGGTGGACCTGCGGTTGCCGGGCATGAGCGGCGTGGATATCTGTAAACAGCTCCGCGCCGCGCAGGTGCGGACTCCCATCATCGTGCTCAGCGCGGTGGGCGACGAAGTGGATAAAGTGCTGTTGCTCGAAATCGGCGCCGACGATTACGTGGTGAAGCCCTTCGGCAGCCGTGAGCTGCTGGCGCGGATTCGCGCGCTGCTGCGACGGACTTCCCCGGACGCGCGCAAGGTGCTTCACTTCGCCGATGCTGAGATCGATCTAGACCGCCGCCTGGTCTCGCGCCATGGAGAGGAACTGAAGTTCACGCCCGCGGAATACAATCTGCTGACTTATTTCCTGCAGAACCCCGACCGTCCGCTCACGCGCGACATGATTCTGAACTCCGTTTGGGGGTACCAGTCGTTTCCCAACACGCGCACCGTGGATGCGCACGTCGTGAAATTGCGCCAAAAACTGGAGCCTGATCCGAACGCGCCGCGTCACTTTCTCACGGTTCACGGCGTGGGTTACCGGTTCCTGCCATGATCAGACCGGCCGGATGGAGTCCCGTTATGGCGAACTTTAACACTTTGTTAACACTGAGCCGGGAAATGAAGCCCGTGGGATCGGTCAAAATAGGGTCGTAGTGGAGCCCGCAAGTCTTCCAGATCGTACCGTCTTGATCGTCGAGGATGTGGAGTCCTGCGCCACCACGCTCGAGATTGCTCTTTTGGCGATTCCCCATGTTCATGTGCGTGTAGCGCCTACCGCCCGGCAGGCGCTCGAAATGCTAGCGGCCGCGGGGGCCGGAATCTGTGCCCTGGTCACCGATTTGCACTTGCCCTCGATGGATGGCTTCGAACTGATCGAGCGCCTGCGCTCGGACAGCCGGACCGCGCGCCTGCCCATCGTCGTGATCAGCGGCGACAGCGACCCGCACACACCCGAGCGGCTTTACCGCTTGGGGGCCAACGCGTACTTCGGCAAACCTTATTCGCCCGCCCTAGTTCGGCAAAAAGTGGAGCAGCTTCTCGATGCAAACTTATCATCGCAATCCCCATAGGTGGCCCGCCGCCACCGTCTTTTCGTTCATTGTTTTTGTTACGGCCGCGGCCGCACAGACACCGCCGGAAAACCCGTCCGCGTTCGAGCAGATTCTTGCGCGGCTCGATCGGCTGGAGCGCCAGAACCGGGAGCTTGCCGAAGAGGTGCGCGCGCTGCGCAATGACTTGGCGTTAGCCCATGGCCACCCGCCGGCTCCGTCGAACGGCGCGGCGCCCACCGAGTCCGCACCCGCGGATGGCGCGCAGACCGTTAGCGTTAACGAGAGGCTGGACGTGCAGGAACGTCGCCTGGAAGAGCAGGCGCAAACCAAGGTTGAATCGTCTCAGCACCTGCCCGTGCGCATTACGGGCATGGCGCTGTTCAATGCATTCTTGAATTCGCGGCCGAATGGCAATCTGGTTGTGCCGGTGCTCGCTCCGGGGCAGAGCGGCGCGCTTACCGGAGGCGCCACGCTGCGCCAGACCATTTTGGGCCTGGATTTTCGCGGCCCTGAGGTGTTTGGCGGCGGCAAAATCCACGGCTTCATCAATATGGATTTCTTCGGCGGCTCGGGCGAACCGTACGACAGCCTGGTGCGCCTTCGCACCGCGGGTCTGGAGATCAACTGGGAAAATACCAGCGTGATGTTCGGGCAGGATAAACCGCTCATCGCCCCGCGTGAGCCGAACTCGCTGGCGCAGGTTGGAGTTTCCCCATTGACCGGCGCCGGCAACCTCTGGCTCTGGCAACCGCAGATGAGGGTGGAGCAGCGCTTTCATCTGGACGACCAGACCAGCTTCCGCGCGCAGGTGGGTGTCTTCGAAACCCGGGAGGAGTATGGCTATGTACCGCCGGCTTATGCCTCGTCGCTTCAGAACGCGCGTCCGGCGCTCGAAGGGCGTTTTTCGCTGGCACACAGCCTGGACGATGACCGCCGCCTCGAGATCGGCTCGGGCTTTAGCGCCAGCACGTCGCACGTGGCCAACGTTGCCGTGCCCTCGCGCGTTTTCGCGCTCGACTGGTTCGCTAATCCCTGGCGTAAACTGGAGTTTTCAGGGGCGTTCTTCCTTGGCCGCAACCTCGCCAACCTCGGGGGCATTGGACAGGGCTTCACCATCGTCAATACTGGCCAGGTGATTCCCGTGCACGCCGCCGGCGGCTGGACGCAACTAAGCTACCTGATCGCGCCGCGACTGACACTCAACTTTTTTGGCGGCCAGCAGGATAATCGCAACCGGGACCTGCGGTACTACGGAGTGGACAAGAATCAGGCCTACGCCGCCAATCTGATGTACCGGCTGGCGCCCAACGTAATCTTCAGTCTGGAGACTGGACAGGTGCGGACGACGTATTTCGGTGTCGGTAACCGGTTGACCAACCATAATGACCTCGGCTTTGCGTATCTGTTTTAGCGCGCTGGTTTTCATCGGGCTGGCGGCGTCCGCCGCGCGCGCTACAACGGTGCGCGGTTCGGCGGAGCTGGTCGCATCGCGCGATCCGATGGTGCGCAAGCACAGGGACTACTCGGGCATCGTGGTGTGGCTGGAACCGCTCAACAGCTCCATGGCGCGAGTGCTTCCCTCGCGGCCCGCCCAGATGGTCCAGAAGAACAAGACATTCACGCCACACGTGGTGGCCATACCCGTGGGCGGAAGCGTATCGTTCCCCAATCTGGATCCGATCTTCCATAACGCTTTCTCTAATTTCAATGGACAGATCTTCGATGTGGGGCTGTACAAGCCGGGATCGAGCCGGACGGTCACCTTCAAGCGTGCGGGCGTGGTGCGCGTTTTTTGCAATATTCATCCGCAGATGAGCGCCGTGATCGCCGTATTGGACACGCCCTACTTCGCGGTAACCGACAAAGCCGGCGCGTTTACGATTGACAACGTGCCGCCCGGGGATTATCAATTTCATGTGTTCCACGAACGCGCCTCCCAGGAAACGCTGGATTCGCTCGCCCGCAGGATCACGGTAGAGACGGCGGCCCTCGAGCTTCCGCCGCTGCCGATCTCCGAGATCGGATATCTGCCGGTGCCGCACAAGAATAAATACGGCAAAGACTATCCGCCGGTGATTGAAGACCAGCCGGCGTATCCGGGAGCGAAGAAGTGAGGGGCTTCAGTTTTTCGCGCCTGTCGCTGCTGTGGAAAATCCTGCTCTCGACTTCGGTCGCCATCACGGTTCTGTTTGCGGTGACCGGCTGGATCGTGGAGAAGAACGCGCTCGACACCACGGCGCGCAGCCTCGAAGGGGAAGTGCAGGCCAGCTTCCAGGCGTACCGGTCCTTGTGGCAGTCACGCGCCAGCCGGCTGGCTTCGGTCAGCCTGATCTTGAGCAACATGGCCGATGTGCGCCGCGCATTCGGCCCTGGGGATCCGGCCACCATCCGCGACACCGCGGGTGAGCTGTGGTCCAAAGTTTCCGAGGAGGATGCGCTGTTTCTGGTGACCGACCCCCAGGGCAGACTCATCGCTTCGCTCGGTGTCGCGCCGGAATCGGCGGCCTGGCAGGAACTGGCCGTTGTGCGGCAGGCGGCCAAGCGGTTTCCCGGACAGGCTATCGGTTTCATGCTCAAGGACGGCCATCTCTACGAGGTCGCTGTCACGCCGGTTTACGTGCAGGCGGGGCGCGGTCTGGCGTTGCTGGATGTGCTGGTGGCCGGTTTCGACGTGGATCATCTGGTGGCGCAGCGCCTGAAGGAATCCACGGGCGGAAGCGAATTTCTGTTTCTTTCCGATGGCCGCGTGATCGCCTCGACTCTGAATCCTCGCGCCACCGGCGTGCTGGCAAGGGCCGTTACCGCGAGCGCCGGGCGTAAGATTGAGCCCGTCAGCGACGGCGTCATGGAGTACGCCCCCCTGGTCACGCCGCTTAAGGATATCGAGGGCCGGACCATCGGCGAACTCTGGATTTTCCGGTCGTTTGAAAACGCGCGCCAGGCGCTCACCGTGCTGCGTCGCAATATTATTCTGCTGGGATTGCTGGCCGTGCTGACGGGGCTGGGCCTGACCTACTTGCTGGCGCGGCAGATCATGCGGCCTGTGGAGAAGCTCGACCGGGCTGCGGCCGAAGTTGCCCGGCAGAATTACGACTACCGGGTTCCGGTCGAAAGTCGCGATGAGCTGGGCCGGCTGGCCGAGACGTTCAACAACATGTGCGCGTCCATCCAGAATGCGCGCCAGGAGTTGATCCGGCAGGAGCGTATTTCAACCATCGGACGGCTCTCCAGCTCCATCGTCCACGACCTGCGCAATCCGCTGGCGGCAATTTACGGCGGCGCGGAGATCATGGTGGATTCCGAAATCGCTCCGCCGCAACTCAAGCGTTTGGCCGGCAATATCTACCGCGCGTCGCGCCGCATTCAGGAGCTGCTGCAGGACCTGGTGAACTTGGGCCGCGGAAAAACCGAAGGCGCGGAAATCTGCCGGTTGCGCGAAGTGGCGGCGGCGGCATGTGACTCGCTCGCTCCCACGGCGGACACGCAGGGTGTCGCCGTGCGCATCGAGATTCCCGAATCCATCGAGCTGCCTCTCGAACGCGCGCGCGTCGAGCGCGTCTTTATTAACCTGGTGGGGAATGCGCTCGAGGCCATGCCTTCCGGCGGCGCGGTCCACATAGGCGCCGTGGTCGATGCCGATGCCGTGACCATTCAGGTGGCGGACACAGGTCCGGGCATTTCGCCCGAAATCCGCTATCATCTCTTCCAGCCGTTCGTCAGTTCCGGGAAGAAAAATGGACTGGGTCTTGGACTCGCGCTCTCACGTCAAACGATTCTGGATCACGGCGGCGACATGTGGGCTGGATCCGACCCGGCCCGTGGCGCGCGCTTCTTTATCAGGCTGCCCCTCAGCCGGACGGCCGTGCACGGCGAGCGCGCCGTGGCGACACCAGTGGGACGGAGCTAGCCGCCCCCGCCGGCGCAGCCTGCTCTCGCGCGCCGCCCAGAACGCCATCCGTCAGATCGAAAGCCGGCAGTAGCGCCCGGCCCTTGCCAGCCCCGCTACTTCCCCACCAGCGGCAGCAGCACGCGATCCAGTTCGGCGTCGTTCCATTCCTTGATGTGGACGTTTCGGTTCAGCGTCCATCGTTCGATGTGCTCGAGCGATGCGCCCGGCGCCAGCTTGGTCAACGGTCCCAGTGTTTCCTGTTCCAGGAAATCGGCGTTGGTGAAAGTCTCGAACGAGCAGCCCATATCGGGATAGGTGCGCTTGGGGTCCGCTTCCACGCGCTTGATGAACAGGTCCGTGCCCAGCAGATAAGCCGACCAGGTGTGCGGGTTGAAAGATCCCAGCTTCTGCGGCTGGCCATGATTGTTCGCGTCCTGTCGCAGGATCAGATATTTCTTCGTGAACTGCCAGCGCTTGTCGGTGAGATCGCTGAAGGCCCACATGACCAATGGATTCGTGGGCGCCAGCACTTCGGGATGCGTGCCGCGCGGCGGAAATCCGTGAATGCCGACTCCGCCTTGCGCCATCATGGAAAGAGCCCAGGGGGCCAGTTCCAGAGTGTTCTTGTTGGTGTTGCGGATGCGGTGCACCACCTCCACGCCGGTTCCCGTGGCCGACATCTTCACGGTGATGCGTTTTTCAAGCCCCGTGAGCGCTTCGACCGGCTGGGTGGCTTCGAGCACGCCCCCTTTCACGGCGATGTGTATCGGGCCGTTGTCCGGCGCATACGTCTTCACCGCGTCTTCGGGCGCTGCCCAGATGCGATGCCCGCCGCGAAGCTGCCACTTGTCTTCGCCGGATTTACCCAGGGTCTCGGTAAACTCCTTGAACACGTTCTGCCCGCCGGTGAAGGCGTAGCGCATGATGCGCGGGCCGATATCGCTGGTGATGATCACCTCGATTTCACCGTTCGAGATGCGGTAGCTGTTCGGCCAGCCTTTGAAATCCGTTTTTTCAATTTTCACTGCTGCCATAGCGCTCAAGGAAAGAGCCAGTGTGATCGCGATCGTTTTGCGCATCGACCGCTATTATGTCGCAGATTTGGCGCGCCTGGCGGCGTTTACCGCGGTCAGTTCTGCTTGACCGGAGCCAGGGTGACTACGCCCATGTCCTTCTCGGACGATTGAATGACCAGTCCGGTATCGACGGGGCGCGGCTTTTCAGGCGCCAAAGCCGCCGGCCGCATCCCGTTCCGGGCCATTTGCACCTGGTAGGCTTTTTTCAATTCCTCTTCGGTGATGGTGAGCGCGATGTGAACCGTCCTGGCGTCCACACTGACTTTGAGAGCATCCGGCTTCAAGCCCGAAGGATTCTTCTGGTTTGCTGCCAGGAAACTGGAGAAAAAGCCGAGCGCGTCGCGAACGCTTTCGGCGTCTTTCTGGCTGCGCGTCACCAGGTCGGCCGCCATTTCCATGTCGGGGCTGAATCGCATGCCGCCACTCACTTGCTGGATGGATTTCAGCAGATCGAGCGCTTGCTGCAGGTTCGCGTTGGGCGCGCTTGGCGCCATGTTGGCCAGCGATACGGTGGAAAATCCCCACACATCGTAACGCTCGCTGAGCCTGCCGGCTTTCGCCGCAAGTTCCGCGCTGAGCGAGGTGCTGTGCGCGCGCCGGTGGATCGCCGCCTTCACTTGGTCGAGGTCCCCCCCGATCGCCGTCGTGCTATCCAGCAACGCCATGGCCCCGGAACTGCGCGCGGGGTGGGTCAGGATGGGCACGCCGTCGTAATTCAGCGGCGCGCGGCCTGCACTCGAGGCGAAAGCACTGAGCTTGGCGATATCGAATGATCCCCGGACGAGAATCAGCGTGGGAGCGTCCTGCCCCTGGCCGGTTGAAGCAATCAGAATTTCTTTGAGGTCGCGCGCCGGGTCAAATCCGGTCTGTTTAAGGATCTGCTGCACTTCAGGGGGCGCCTGCCGAATCTGTGCGCTCATCTGCTGGCCGATCGGCGAGGCCACGATTTTCTCGACGTTGACGCCAAAAAGCATGCGTGCGTCCGGCATAACCAGGTTGAGAAGAGTGGGATCGGCGGCGCAGGCAATCGCGCTGAACGCCAGGGAAATGCTGAGTAATCTCCGCGAAGTGGCCACGAGGTCTCCTTTGCAGAAGGGCAATCCGGCCTACTTCTGCTTCTTATCACTCTCGCGGTCAATGCCAGGGCGCGGCAATACTGAAAAAGGATAGTAGTCCGCGCCCGGTGGGAGTTTCTAAGGTTCTACGCGCGTCTCCGGCGTCGCTAAAACTCTTGTTCCATTGCCGTTTCTCTGCCGGCGGCGCGTGCTCTGGGCGGCTCTTTCAACGTGCTGCGGAGCGACTGCACAAAGGCCAGGAGTTGCTCCGCTGAGTCGATGCAGGAATGGCACACTAACAAGTGCTCTTCTATATGCTCGACCTGATAATCCGACAGTGACCCGAACAGGTACCGTTCCAAGATTTCCTCGGTAGAATGCTGTTTGATGGATTCCATTTGTTAACCTGCGTCAACTCCCGGCACTTTGGCTAGCGCCGCGCCGGGAAGAGATATCGGGGATGTGGGACTCATAAAATTCACTGATAACGTGCTCCTAAACGACGGGGATTCTCACCAACTCTCCACTAACACTTGCTCTGATCCTCCTACGCAACATGGGTCTTAGTTTTCCTGGAGCTGAATTCGGCCCTGGCTCGCGCTCGTATGGCACGAAACTCCTGGGGTGTCAGCCTCAACGTTTCCAGGAAGGATTCCGGCGCCTCGCCCAAAACGTAACATCTCCGCAAAGCCTCGCGCTCGCACATGGACATCCCATCGAGTACCCGCTTCGCAACTTCGACGTTCGGTTCGCGGCTGGCGCCACCGCCCGTAACCCCGCTCGACCCGCCTTGCTCCGCGCAATAGCGCTGAATCAACTGGCGAATCTTGGAGGGCAGGTGCTCCGGCCGCAGGGAGTCGTCCGTCTGCACGCTGTGGATGGCGGCTTCCAACACGGCCTGCGCTTGGCGATCGACATTGTCCCGATCCAGCCGGCGCCGCATCAGGAAAAGCACTCCAGGGGAAAGAATGCCATGGAGTTGTGCGGCCGCTTCCGCCTGGCCTGCGCGGATGAGATCCAGTAATGCCGCCAGATCGGGCGCTTCGGCCGTAACCGTTGGACCGTGATTCTTCGAGCTGGGATCCATAAGAGGAGCGGGTCGCCCGTACGCCGATTTCTCCAAGATCGACTGCCTGGAAAAGGGTAGTGACGCCAGCGCCGAATTGTCTCAGGAATTTTTGGCGCGCCGAGCGCCAGTATCGTGTTCCGGAAGTCGCCTTACCCACCACTCCCTTATGGTCGCCGCCCTGCTACACGACTGTTTCGGAGTAGTCAGGAACCTTGCGAAACTGCGCCTATAGCGGCCGCATTGCCGGACCTGCCAGTCCCGGCACGCCACCCAGGGTTGGGGCGGTCTTGACGGCTTGGACGATGGCCCGAGCCACCGCTTCGGCCGCGGCGACCCCCAGGGCATTCAAATCGGCGGTCTCGTTGCCGAGGGATAGGGCAAAGCAGAGGTCGCCGTCAAAAGTAGTGTGGACCGGATAAATCGTACGTTCCATACCGAGATTGGCCATCTCGGCGAGCCGCGTAGCCCCCACTTTCGAGAGCCTGGCATTGGTCACCACCACCGCCAGGGTTGTGTTTTGCCGTCCGAATCCGCCACGGGCGCCGCGTTTCATTTCGGCTTCAGTGCCGGCCAGTTCCATGCTGTCAGGCGCGCGGCGCGCCCCTGCGATCAGTTTGCCGGTTTCGGGATCGCGCACGTCCCCCAGCGCATTCACGGCCACTAGAGCAGCCACACGCACGGTTTCCGAGAGTGCCACGGTGAATGAGCCGATGCCGCTCTTCATCGCCTGCGGCATACCCAAAATCTTGCCGACGGTTGCGCCCGTCCCGGCCCCCACGGCCCCCTCCTTTACAGCGTCCGTGGTGGCGGCGGCAGCAGCGGCTTCGCCCATTTCGCGCGTGGGCCGCACGTTAGGCTTGCCGATGGCCAGGTCATACAGGATGGCACAGGGCACAATCGGTACCACAGCCGCGCCCGTTGGAAAACCCACACCGCGATGCTCCAGATATCGGCGCACTCCCGAAGCGGCTTCGAGCCCGAACGCGCTGCCTCCCGCCAGGACAATGGCGTGCACGCGGTCGGCAATGTGCGCCGGGCGAAGCACGTCGATTTCCTCAGTACCGGTAGCGGCGCCCCGAATGTCTACCCCCCCAACCGCGCCCGATTCGCACAGAATCACGGTGCACCCGGTGAGCGCGTCGTAGTCTGACGCGTGTCCCACGCGAATGCCAGAAATGTCCGTAAGTCCTTTCGTAGTTGTATGGTAGCATCGAAAACGAGGTGGCTTCGGCTTGCCCGGATTTCTAGTCGGTTTCATTCAAACTGTCCAGGATTTCTACTTACTTGCCGGTAGGGCAATCCGAAACGTATTTCGGCGGCCGCACTATACCGACGACATCATCCTGCAGATGGACAGCATTGGTGTCGGCAGTCTGCTCATCGTGGTGCTGACCGGATTTTTCAGCGGTGCCGTGATGACACTGCAGCTCGCTCGCGCGCTGGCAAGATGGGGGCAAAAGGGCCAAGTCGGCACCGCCGTTTCCATCACACTGGTCCGCGAGTTGGGGCCTGCGCTGACCGCGCTTATGGTGGCCGGGCGCAATTCCTCGGGCATGGCCAGCGAGCTCGGTTCCATGAAAGTGACCGAGCAGATCGATGCCATGCGCGCCCTGGGTACCGATCCGATCCAGAAACTGGTGACGCCGCGGCTGATTGCCACCTGCGTGGTGCTCCCGCTCCTCACCATCATCGCGGATTTTGTCGGCATGTTCGGCGGTTACGTAGTCGCCGTGCTCCTGGTCGACCTTCAAGGTCGGATGTATTGGACCTCCGTATGGCAGGCGCTTGAGTGGAACGACCTGACACAGGGCCTGCTCAAGCCGTTCGTCTTCGCCTTCGTCGTCGCGCTGGTTGGCTGCCATTACGGCCTGCGCGCCACGGGCGGCACACAAGGCGTTGGCAAAGCCACGACGCAGGCGGTTGTAGCGGCGTCCGTGCTGATCTTCGTATTGACCTTCTTCCTCACGCGAATCTTCACGAGCGGACTGGTCTCGTCTTCTTGATGCCTGCCGGCGGCGCGAAGTCCATTCTGAAATTTGAGCATGTGAGCGTGTCCTTCGACGGCGTTCCGGCGATCGAAGACCTTTCGTTCGACGTTTGCGAAGGCGAGGCGCGCATTATTCTGGGCGCCGCCGGCAGCGGCAAAACGGTGCTGCTCAAAACGGCCATGGGACTTCTGCGACCGGACTCCGGGTCGGTGTATCTATTCGGACAGAACATCACGCGCATGACGGAACGGCAGCTTTTTGATATCCGGAGCAAGATTGGCATGCTGTTTCAGGAGGGCGCGCTGTTCGATTCGCTCACCATCGCGGAGAACGTGGCCTATCCACTGCTCAATCAGAAGGCCATCCAGTGCCCGCTGAACGAGGTTGATGGCCGTGTGAGCGAGGCGTTGCACTTCGTGGAGCTGGATCAAACCCAGAGCCGCTTTCCAAGCGAACTCTCGGGCGGCATGCGGCGGCGCGCGGCCATTGCGCGGGCCGTGGTTTCTACCCCCCCGCTCCTGCTATACGATTCGCCCACGGCGGGCCTGGATCCCATTACCGCCCACACCATCGTGGCGCTCATCATTAAGGAACGTGATGTGGCCAATACCACCACCCTGATTGTCACCCACCGCTACAAGGACGGGACCCTGGTGGCCAATTTCCGATACAATCCTGAGGATGCCCAGATCGTACTCGCGCGCGATAACGGTAAAGGGCCCCAATCGTGGACACGGTTCATGGTTATGCGTGACGGTAAGCTCGTGTTCGAGGGCACGCAGGCTGAGCTGGAAGCGTCCGGCGATCCTTACATCTCGAAATTCCGAAAGCAGGGCGGTGGATAGCTGATGGCCAATCCGCAAAAGGTGAGCCTGGGGCAACTTCGGATCGGGATCATGGCCCTCGTGGCCATGACCATCGTGGGCGTGCTGATTTTTCTGCTCACCAGCCGGCAAAACTTTTTCACGCCCACTTTTGCGCTGCGCACCTTCATGGACGATTCTTCCGGCATGCCCGAGGGCTCTTCAGTGCGGCTGAACGGAATCCTGGTGGGCGAAGTCGACCAGATGAAGCTCACAGACTCCAAGGATCCGCGCCGCGTGGTGGAGATCGTCATGAGCATCAAATACAAGTTTCTCAACGAGATCCCGAAAGATTCCAGGGCCGGAATCGCGGCTTCCAACCTGCTGGGTGAAAAGTTCATCAACATTACCAAGGGCGTCAAACCAGAGCATGTGCAGCCAGGGGACGAAGTCGCCAGCGTGCCGAACCAGGACATCCCCGAGCTCATGGCGCAAAGCGCCAACCTGCTGGCTCAGTTCCAGAGCCTGCTGGGCCGCGTCAATACGATTTTGAGCGACGTGGAAGCCGGAAAGGGCAATATCGGCAAGATCCTGAAGGACGAGGAACTCTATACGCGCTTGAACCAGGCCATCTCGGAAGCCCAGCAGATCATGGCAGCGGTGCGGACCGGAAAGGGAACCATCAGCCGCCTGATCTTTGAAGACGATCTCTATAAGGATGCGCGCGCGACGATCGAGAAGCTCAACACCATCGTGGAGGAACTCCAGCAAGGCCGCGGGACGGCGGGCAAGTTTCTGAAAGACGAAGCTCTGTATAAAGACCTGCGCGAAACCACGACGCAATTCAACCAGTTGCTGAGCGGCCTGCAGGCGGGCCACGGCACCGCCGGCAAGCTTCTCAAAGACGAAGCGCTGTACAACAAGTTCAATGAGCTTATGGGCAAGGTGGATACCACCATCGACAAGCTGAATTCGGGGCAGGGCACGCTGGGACAGCTCATGGTGAACCCGCAGTTGTACGAGAGCCTGAACGGCGCCACCGGCGAGCTGCACCAGTTCGTGAAAGACCTTCGCGCCAACCCTAAGAAATTCCTGCGCATCAAACTCGCAATCTTTTGAGCGTCAAGAAACAACTGGTCGTGAACGCCGACGATTTCGGTTTCACCCGCGATGTGAATGGCGGAATCGTCGAAGCGCATCAACAGGGCATCCTGACAGCCACCACGCTGATGGCGAATGGCGACGCCTTCGACGATGCCGTGCGCCTGGCACGCGAAAACCCGAGTCTCGATGTGGGCGCTCACCTGGTGCTGATCGGGGGCCGGGCGCTTTCCACGGCGCAGGGCCCCGCGTTGCCGCCAACGGTCGTGCAGCTTCTGGCGGCGATCGCCACCGGGCGAATTCGCATTTACGAAGAGCTGGCGGCGCAAGTCAGGCGGATTCTCGACGCCGGAATCGGGCTGACGCACCTCGATACGCACAAGCACACGCACTTGGTGCCCCCCGTCCTCGATGCCGTGGCGCGTGTCGCCGACGAGTTCGGCATTCGCTGGGTGCGCCGGCCGTTCGACTTGCCTCTCACGGCAGCGCGCCGCGGAGCGCCGTGGTTGAAGCGGGCGGCCAGCGATGGGCTCGCCGTCATGCGCGCCCGATTTCACCGCGTGCTTTCTAAGCATCACTGCCGGACCACGGATCATTTCGCCGGATTCCAGATCACCGGCCGGTTTCGGACCGGGGAATTGGTAGCGCTGATCCGCGCGCTGCCCGAGGGTTCGACCGAGCTGATGTGCCATCCGGGCCGGGCGACCGATGAGCTGCGGCGCGCGCGCACGCGCCTGAAGGAGAGCCGCGAGCGGGAACTGGCCGCCCTCATCGCGCCCGAAACGCGCCGCGCGCTCGCGGAGAGCGGCGTGGAGCTGGTCAACTATCGGACACTGGAGAGAGAATGGACGCCTACACACCCACCGACCGAACCCAGGTAAGGCGCCTCGCCAAGCGCGGCGTTTACGACAAAGCGCAAATCCATTCGATCCTCGACGAAGGCTGCATCTGCCACGTCGGGTTTGTGATCGATGGACAACCCTACGTCATCCCTACCGGGTACGCGCGTTCGGGCGATCGGATCTACATTCACGGATCGGCCGCCAACCGCATGCTGCGCACGCTCGACCAGGGCGTCGACGTTTGCCTGACCGTAACGCTGGTCGATGGATTCGTGCTCGCGCGTTCGGCGTTCCACCATTCCATGAACTACCGCTCCGTGGTCGTGCTGGGCAAAGCGATTCTCGTGACCGATCCGCAAGAGAAGATCGAAGCCATGCACTCGTTCACCAATCACATCGTGCCCGGGCGTTGGGAAGAGGTCCGGCAGCCCACCGAGCAGGAGATGAAGGCCACCGCCGTCCTGGCGCTGCCGCTCGATGAGGTTTCCGCCAAGGTGCGCACCGGCCCGCCGATCGATGACGAACAGGATTACGCGTTGCCAGTCTGGGCCGGCGTGCTTCCCCTGCGAACACAGTTCGGCGAGCCAGTGACGGATGCCCGTGTGCCGCCAGGCATCGCCGTGATCGACATGCGGAGGTTCACGAACCGTCGCGGTTAGCGCGGCCTGTGTGGTTCGTGTCCTTTCGACATGCCTGCATGACTCGGGTTTCGTCTGCATCATGGATAACGGGCGGTTTGGGAAGGATGGTGACCACGCCGCGAGAGACCTTGAATTCCACCCGGTCCCCGGTTTTAAACCCGGCCTCGCGACGGACCCGGTTCGGCAACACGAGCGATGATTTATTCTTGACGGTGACGGTCATAGTAACTAATACCTCGAACCGGCCTTCGTTTTTAGTGTAGGGCCTTGCCGTCTGTCGTCAAATTCAGCGGCCGCGAGGCGCCGCTGCGCCGCCTATTGCTCTCTCAGCGATATCAGTGGATCCACCCGTATCGCTTTCGAAGCCGGAACCGCGCATGC
>JBGPKX010000024.1:0-28286 GCA_041486185.1 Bryobacteraceae bacterium
GAATCGCGGCTTCCAGCTTGGATATGCGAATCCTGAGGTGCCCGTATAGAGTTGCGCCATCGCCTAGAACACCTTCAGATACAAAAACTTTTTCGGGTTGCCGCGGAACTCTTTCATCGTGTCTTGCAGGTTCTTCATACTGCCGTTCAGGCTCTCATAGAGACTGGTGCTCACCATGAGTTGTCCGAGCGCTCCTTCGCCGGAGTTGAGCGCATCCACCTGCGTGCTCAGATTGTCGATCATGCGATTGACGCGCGCGTAAAGCTCGTCATTCTTGAGAAGGCTGCCGGCCTGTCCTTTTCCGGCATTCAGCTCCGCAAGGTTGCGGTTTAGATCGCCTACAGTTTTGCGCAACCGGTCGTACTGCGCGGGATCCTTCAGCAATTTTCCACCTGTACCCTGGCCCGCTTGCAGCTCGGCCAGAGTCTTGTCCACACGTTGGAGCGGCGCTCGAAGCCGATCGAAGTAGGCCTCGTCATAAATCAGCCGGCCCGCCGTCGTATCTTTGCTGGTCGCGGCACGAATCTGTTTCTGAAACTCTGTGAACGTCTTAAACAAGGAGTCATAAATTTCCTCGCCCTTGACTAGCTTCCCAAACTCGCCCCGGCCCGCTTCAATATCACTGAACAGGCTATCCATGCGCGCTAGGATTTCGCGTCCGGTTTTGATCACTTGGGCCTGGTTGAACTGTTTTGGCGGCGGGCTGATCAGTTCAGCGCCCTGCTGAAGGTGCCGTGGACTCTTGCCTGCGTTGATGTCGACAAACTTGTCGTCCAATACGTCTTCGGCAGCCACCACTACAGTCGAATCCTCGGGAATCCCTCTCGCATAACCCTGCACAACCGACATGTCGACCCGCACTGCTTTCTGGGGATCAGGCAGGTGCGACAGCGCCGTGGCCGTCAACTTACCTACGCGAATTCCGTTGAAGCGCCCGGCCGCATTTTTTTCCAGCCCCTGGAGGTCGCTCATGTATGCGTGAATCGTGAAGGCCGGCTGAAGGAATTCTGCGCCGCCCAGCAACAGATAAATGAGAACCGAAGCGATTCCGAGCGCGCACCCGATCATCGTGATCACCCGAAGTTTCGCCCAAGCTACTTGCGCCGCGGAAGGCATGGCTGACGTTACTTATTCTGGCTCATTTGAAGGAACAGAGAGAGCAGCACACGGGCTAAGCCGGCGGCTTGGCGCCCAAGCTCACGCACGCCGCTTCCACCGAGGAGACTAGCGGCAGCACGTGGTCCAGGTGCGTGATCTGGAGCAGATGCAGCACTTTGCCGCTGGCTCCCGCCACGCGCAGCTCTCCGCCGCAGCGGTTCAGGGTCCCGAAGCAGTAGGCCAAAACGCCGATCCCCGTGCTGTCCATGTGGTCGACGCGCGAAACGTCAAAAATGATTTTGCGCTCGTTTTGCCGGAGCAGGTCCTGAACCAGCGTTTCGATTCTCTGGCTCTCTCGCCCGAGCGAGATCTTGCCGACGAGTTCGAGTAGCGTGATGTCCGGCGCGATGCGCTTGGTCTCGATCTGGAGCAGCATGACGTCGAGATTCAGCATACAACAATCCGCGGGCTGTGCAAGCGCCTGCTGGTTCATGCAGAGGAAGCACCCTGTTGCCTAGCGATGGATAGGAGCTGGCCATTCGTCGCTGCCGTTCGCCGTCACCGCGAGGAAAGCTACGGATTCAGCCGGATCTCGGCCTTCACCGTGCCGTCATCCGGATCGTATTGAAGCTTGAAACCCAGGCCCTCACAAATACGCTGCATGGTGCGGTTCTCCGCCAGAATATCCGCGGTAATGCGCTCGACTTTCTCCTGCCTGCCGATCTCGATGAGCCGCCTGAGAAGCTCCGTGCCGAGACCCTGGTTCTGAAAATCGTCGCTGACCAGCACCGCCATTTCAGCATCGTTACTCCCGTGAGCGCGGGTCAGGCGGCCGATGCCCAGGATCTGCCGCCCTCCGTTTGCTGCATTTTCACGCTCGGCGACCAAAGCCATCCCGCGGTCGTAATCGATAAAACATATGCGCGTGAGCCGTTCGTGCGCCGTGCGCTGGCTCAGATTCAGCAGATGAAAGTAGCGGAAATAGACGCTGCGCTCTGACAGTCGCTCGTGAAATGCCACCATCATCGGCTCGTCTTCCGGACGGATGGGCCGAATGTTGACTTCGGTTCCGTCCTTCGATGCCCACCGGCCCACGTACTGCACCGGATACGAACGAATTGCCGCGCGCGGCAGATCCTGCTCCTTTGTATCCTGGCCGTACACGATGACGCGCGCATCGAGCGCAATCAGCCGTTCCGAAGACGCCAGCAGCGGATTGATGTCGATCTCCTTGATCCAGCGTTGTTCCACCACCAGCCGGCTGAAGCGCACCAGGAGCTGGTCGAGCTCGGCCAGCGGCGCCGGCTTCCGGCCACGCACGCCTTCTAGTGCGGTGAAGATTCGCGTTTGCTCCATCATGCGCCGCGCCAGCGTCGTGTTCAGAGGCGGCAGCGCCAGGGCGCGGTCCTTGTAGACCTCCACCAGCATGCCGCCCGAGCCGAACAGCAGCACCGGCCCGAATTGCGGGTCCACGCTACTGCCGATAATCAGCTCATAGCCATCGCGGGAAACCATGGGTTGCACCGTCACACCCTGGAAGTGCCCGGGCCCGGCCTTCTCGCGCACGCCGGCTTCGATGGCCTTCCAGGCGCCCCTTACCGCCTCATCGTCGGCCAGATTCAATTGCACGCCGCCTACGTCGGTCTTGTGCGTGATCGTTTCCGAATGCAGTTTGAGGACTACGGGATAGCCGGTCTCGCCTGCGTATTTCACGGCTTGGTCCGGCGTGGTCGCCACCTGCGTCCGCACGGTAGGAATCCCGTAGAGCGCGAGCAGGTGTTTCGATTCCGCCTCCGTCAGCAGAGTGCGGCCGGACTTCCGTACCTCCGCGATCAGCGCCGCCACCTGCTCGCGCGCCGCCATTTCCGAATCAGGCGCCGGAGCCGGCGTTTCGTAAAGCCCGCGCAGATTGTACGTGTAGCGCCACATATACTCGAACACTCTCACCGCGGTGTCCGGGTACGGGAACGTGGGAATTCCCGCGTGGTTCAGGATGTCCTCGCCTCCCGCGGCTTCCACTCCGCCCATCCAGCTCGCCAGGATCGGCTTGCCATCGAGTTTCGCGTACGGCTTCAGCTTTTCGGCGATCTGCGTGGGATCGGTCATGCCCTGGGGCGTCATGATCACCAGCAGCGCATCACTCGACGGATCTTTGGCCGCGATGTCCACCGCTTTGGAATAACGCTCCGGATCCGCGTCTCCCAGGATGTCGATGGGGTTGCCGTGACTCCAGTGCGGCGGCAGAATCTTGTTCAGCGCGGCCATCGTTTCCCCGGAAAGCTCGGCCAGCGTGCCGTTCAGCGCCATCAAGGCGTCAGCCGCCAGCACCCCCGGCCCGCCCGCGTTCGTCAGAATAGTCAAACGAGGGCCGCTTGGGCGCGGCTGTTTGGCCAGCACTTCGGACATATAGAAGAGATCGGAGATATTCACCACGCGCAGCACGCCGCAGCGGCGAAACGCGGCTTCCAGAACTTCATCGCTTCCCGAGAGCGAGCCGGTGTGCGATGCCGCCGCTTTCGCCGCCGCCTCGCTGCGCCCGGCCTTGATCACGATGATGGGCTTGCTCAGCGCCACCTCGCGCGCCGCCGAGATAAACGCGCGGGCATCGCCGATGGACTCCATGTAGATGATGATGCTGCGCGTGCGCGGATCGTCGCCCAGGTATTCGATGAGATCGCCCCAGCCCACGTCGAGCATCGAGCCGATCGAGAGAAACGCGCTGAAGCCCACCTGCTCGCGCAAGCTCCAGTCGAGGATCGCCGTGCATATCGCCCCGCTCTGGCTCACCAGCGCGACGTTTCCCGGCCGCGCAATGGTTGTGGCGAATGTGGCGTTCAACCCGCTCAGCGGGCTCATCACGCCCAGGCAGTTGGGTCCGATGATTCGCATGTGCCCGCGCCGTGCCTCTTCGAGCACCTGCCGCTCGAGCTCCGCGCCTGCTTTGCCCGACTCTTTAAAACCCGCGGAAATAATGATGGCGCCCTTTACACCCGCGGCCACGCATTCTCGCACCACTCCCGGAACGGTTACGGCTGGTGTCACGATAACCGCCAGATCCACTTTGTCGGGCACGGCTGCGATGTTCGGGTACGCGCGAATGCCGAGAACACTGGTGCGCTTCGGATTCACGGGGAACACTGTCCCGCCAAACGGGCTGTTGATCAGGTTCCACAAGATCGTGCGCCCCACGCTCGCCGGCGCTTCGGTGGCGCCGATCACGGCGACATTGTGCGGTTCGAAGAAAACGTCCAGGGGCCGACGGCGCAGTCCCAGGATGTCATGCGCGGATTCACTGCCGGGAGGCTCTTTGACCATTCAATTCTATTGTCCGCAATCCGCACGCGCTGCGGTGAATATCCCGCGAAGACCACATGGTAGGATTGTGAACATCAGCGTCCCTCCCACTCCCTTCGGGCGCACGCAAAGCTGCCAACGTGATTCGCTATATCGCAACCCTCCGGCAGGAGCTCCGTCCCATGGTGAACCTGGCCGCGCCACTGGTGATGGCGGAGCTCGGCTGGATGGGTATGGGCATCGTCGACACCATGATGGTGGGCCGCGTGAGCGCCGAAGCTATCGGCGCGGTGAGTCTGGGCAGCGTTTTGTTCTACTCGGTGGCGATATTCGGAAGCGGCCTGATGCTCGGTTTGGACACGCTCGTTTCACGGGCCTTTGGTGCGGGTGATCTGATGGACTGCCACCGCTCGCTCGTGGGCGCGGTTTACTTCACCCTGCCGCTGGCGCCCGCGCTCATGCTGCTGACGTGGTGCTGGGTGCCGCTGCTGGGCCGTTTCGGCATTCATCCGGCAGTGCTGCACGAAACCGTGCCGTATCTGCGGGCGATCGTGTGGAGCACGTTTCCGCTGCTGCTCTATTTCGCCCTGCGGCGATACTTGCAGGCCATGAATCGCGTTACGCCCATCATGTTCGCGTTGATTACCGCGAACTTAGTGAATGTGGCAGGCAACTGGATTCTGGTGTACGGGCATTTCGGCTTCCGCGCCATGGGCGCCGAAGGCTCCGGTTGGGCCACCTGCTTTTCGCGCGTTTACATGGTGGCGGTGCTGGTGATCTACTTGTTTTACGACGCGGCCGTGAACCGGACAGGGCTGCTGCATGCGCCGCTCGTGCTGGACCTTGGCCGCATCCGTGCATTGATCAAACTGGGGCTTCCGGCTGCCTCGCAGCTCTCGCTCGAAGTCGGTGTCTTCGCGGCTGCGACGGCTCTGATCGCCACGCTCGATCCGCTCTCGCTCGCCGCGCATCAGATCGCGCTCAATACCGCGAGCTTCACCTACATGGTGCCCCTGGGCATCAGCTCTGCCGCCGCTGTTCGCGTAGGCCAGGCGCTCGGCCGTGACGACGTCCATGCTGCCGGACGCGCGGGCTGGACCGCCATGGCTTTGGGCGGGGCGTTCATGGCCGCTGCCGGTGTGGTCTTGATCGCCGCTCCGGAGTACGTAGCTCGCGTCTTCACCACGGACCGCGCCGTTATCCGGACGGCTGTCTCCCTGCTCGCCATAGCCGCGTTGTTTCAGCTCTTCGACGGTATACAAACCGTGGCCACCGGCGCGCTGCGTGGCACCGGCGACACGCGCACGCCCATGCTCTGCCACATGCTGCTGTACTGGCTCCTGGGATTGCCGCTCGGATATGTCCTCTGCTTTGGCTTAGGATGGGGAGCCGTCGGCCTTTGGACAGGCTTGTGCGTCGCCTTGATCCTGATCGGTTCGGTGCTGCTCGTGGTGTGGACGCGCAAGGTCCACGCCATGGCCGCGTCCCATGCGGTCGCAGGCTGAGTCAGGTCGCGGCGCGGCCAAGACCTACGCTTTAACGCGCGTGGCCGTTTCCGCCTGTGGTACCGCCCGCAATTGCGCTTCTTCCAGCCGCTTGGCCTCCTGCCAGGTATAGATCATGCGGTGAATCACCGTGAGATTCGAGAGCACCGCAATCACCCACAGCACCGGCGCCATGCGGTCGAACAGCGCCCCCAGGATGATCAGCACCACGCGCTCCGGCCGCTCCAGAAACCCGACTTTGCATTTTGGAATCGTGCACTCCGCGCGCGCGCGCGTATAGCTCACCATCACCGACCCGGTCATCACGATCGCCGTCAGCACGATATAGAAAAACCGGTTGATCGACGCGTAGAAAACCAGCAGGCCCATGAAGAGCGCCAGGTCGGAATAGCGGTCCACCACCGAGTCGAAGAACCCTCCGAAGCGCGTTACGCGGTTGGTCTCGCGCGCCACGCGGCCATCCACCATGTCGAATAGGCCCGCCAGGATCACCACCATCGCCGCCGCCCGAAAGTTGCCCGAGGCAAACAGGAACGCCGCCCAGGTATTGATCACCAGCCCGAGAAACGTGAGAACGTTGGGATGAATGCGCGAGAGCGCGAGAGCGCCGACGATGCGATCGATGATCTTGCCGCAGACCCAGCCGATGGCACGGGTGTAAGTCATAGCTACTTGCTCATCCCGTGAATGGTGATGAGCTCCAGAATTTCAAACTCTCTCAGGCCTCCGGGAATCTGGACTTTGACGACGTCGCCCACTTCCTTCCCCAGTAAGCCGCGTCCAATCGGCGAATTGGTCGAGATGCGCCCATTAGTCGCATCGGCTTCCTCGCTGGTCACCAGATTATACGTGATCTGCGCCTCCCTTTTCACATCCAGCACAACCACCCGCGAGCCCAGTCCCACGCGATCGTGCGGGATTTTCGAGAAGTCCACCATCGACATCTCCGCCATCCGCTGCTTCAACTGGTTCAAGCGCGCGTTGACGAAGCCCTGTCTCTCTTTAGCGGCGTGGTACTCGGCATTCTCGCTGAGGTCGCCGTGGGCCCTTGCTTTCAGGATCTCTTTGGGAAGTTCATTGCGCAGCTCATACTCGAGCGCGGTAATCTCATCGTGCAATTTCTTCTTGAAATCAGCCATCGAGCAGAAAATGCTCCTACTGGCTCATTATAGGCTTTCGAGAGTTGGCTTGCCGGGCGAGTGCGGCCCTACTGGCTGATGACCGTGACCGTTTGCTTCAGCGCGCCCACCTGAATCTGGAAATCGTTCGAGCCCGCTGTCGGTCCGAGTGTCACGCTCAAGCCGAAAACACCGGGATAAAACGCGCTGCGGTCGCCGATGCCTTGCACGCTCCCGCCTCCATCGATGACCGTCGCCGTGGGATGCACTCCAGTCACCGTGATGCCGTTGGCATCGGTCACGCGAAACAGCACGGCATCCTGTTGGAATGTGCCGGCTGTGGGGTTACTTACCGTGTCTAGCGCCGTGATGTGCGCTGCCACGGTCGATCCCACGCCATACCAATAGGGCACTCGCTCATCCACTCCGGAGATCGTCCCCAGCACGTGAATGAAACCTTCGTACGCGCCCGCGGGCAGTCCGAAACCGGTCATGCCCACCGTGATTTCGGCCGAGGCCCCGGCAGCAAGCGTCAGACTGTGAGTGGAAACCGTCACAATCGGTTCCTTGCCCGTTGTTGCCAGAACTTCCGCCGTACGGCTTCCCGGAGGCACGGGACCGGTGGGCGCATCGCGGCCCGTCGTGAAAATTGTGAATGTTTCGCTCGCCGTGCCCACGTTTGAAATCGTGAGCGTGCGCGATGCCTGCACGTTCCCGTTTCCAACCCCGAACGATAGGGATGAGGGCGATTCCGCGGCGGTCGCCCGCATGGCCGCACTCATATCCAACGTTCCCGCGCCTGCCTGTTGCACGCGCCCTGGAACTCCGGGCTGCAAGAAGCCCGGTGCGGTTGTGTTGACGAGCAGCGACCGGTACTGCGCCACGGTCAGCCCCGGACGCGCTTCCTTCAGCAGCGCGGCCCCGCCCGCCACAATCGGCGATGAAAAGCTGGTGCCATCCACCAAGGCATACCCGCTCGGATCGTACAAATCGCCTTTCGAATCGAACTTTTGAGCCGCCGTGTAGACATACATGCCCACCGCAACCATGTCCGGCTTTATGGATCCATCCACATTCGGCCCTTCACCGCTGAAATCGGCGAGCTGGTCCGGATCCACGGACAGAGACTCCAGAGTAAAATCGAGCGTGGTCGTCGATGAGCCGTGCGCGGCCAACCGTTTCTTGATGCTGACGCCATCCGCGTTACTCACCATCATCGCCGGAAGTGTTTGCGTGCCGACATCCATGTGGATGGCATCGGGTCGCGCAGCATCCGTGTAAACCAGCGCGCCCACCGCGCCGCCGGCCACGACATTAGCGATTTTGTCGGAAAAGAAGCACGTGCCACGCAGGATCAGCGCGATATCGCCCTTGAGTTTGCCCGCCGCAAATGGCGCGCAAGCCAGGCCGTTATCGCCCAGCGTCGTGATGTCCTTTAGCGGTGCGGTCAGCGCGTGCGCCGGCGCCGGCGCGGCGCCGGGCACGGCCACGTACCGCGTGCCGCCCACCGTCGCTGTTGCCGTGAACCGGCGATCGTTCAGCGACGCACCCACCGAAATCGCAAGCAGCGCGCTGGCGGGCGAACCGATGGTTTGCGGATCGGGCCCCGTGTTGCCGGCAGCTACCACCACGATCGTGCCCATTAAAGCCGCCTTACCGATGGCGCTGTCTTCCAGGTCTTCCAACAACGGTACGGCCAGCGCATCGCCCAGACTGAGATTGACTATGTCCATGCCGTCCGCCACCGCGTCGTCAAGAGCTTTGATGATGGCATCTTCAGTGGCGGAGTCGTTCACCCCCGGCGAGCCGAACACTTTGTAGCTGCCCAGATAAGCCTTGGGCGCCACGCCGCGAATCGTGGCCAGCGGCCCGGAGTTCAGCACGCCCGCGGCCGTCATGGCGGTCGCCGTTCCGTGGCCCTGGCGGTCGCGCGCCGACGGATCGGGATCGTTGCTGTTAAGAAGACTCACATAACTGCGCGCCACAATCACTTTGTTATTCGTGTACGTCTTGTCGGAGGCGGCGTTGGTCTTGGGAAACCCGCTAGGGATGGGAAGTGACGGGTCCTGAAACGCGGGATGCGTAATGTCAATTCCCGTATCGATCATGCCGATCTTGATCCCCAGGCCCGCATGATCGAGTCCGATCTGATTCCAGGCGTCCACGATCTTGTGGACCACCACCGCCCGGTCAAGCAGCAGCTTGAACTCGCGCACGGGACGCACGCGCTTCACACCCGGAAGAAGCTCGAGCTTCGCCACATCGCTCGCCGGTATGTGAACGAAAATGGCGTTGACAACCGTATCTACGCTATCGAGCACCCGGCCGCCCTGCTGCTCGATGGCGAGCTTGGTGCGCGCCTGTTCGGAGCGAACGTCCGAACGGCGCTGTTCGGCTTCCACGGTGTTCGCGTGCCGGCCGTAAGCCACCATGCGCCCGGCCGCCGGCTCGCTGGACAACTCCACGATGTAGCGGTCAGGAATGACCCGCGCCCAGGTCGCGGTTAGAAAAAGAAATGCCACCCACAAGTGGCGAGGATATTTGCGGTACATTCGACAGGTCACGTAAGTACTACTGTACCGGCAAATTGGATAGTTTGGAATCTATACCATCGATAGTGATTTTGACCGATTGAAGGCCCTTGGCCGCTTGCGCCGGCACCGTTACATTGATTTGATATAAGCTCACACTCAACGGTGACAGCCCGCTGAACCTCACCGGCGCGTCCAGACCTGCAATGGTCACTTGAGGAATGACTCGAGTCGCGGCCCGTGGCTGTAGGGCCGTCGGATCGCCGCTCGTGGGAGTGTGGTCGACTTCGCCCAGGCCATTCACGTAGAGCGAAATGGTCTGCCCGCGCTGCGCCGGATTGGCGGTCGAGATGATCTTGTTATTGGCGTCGCGCGCCGCGATCACCAGGCGGTTCCCCGACGAATCCGGAATTTGAAACGCGGCCGGCGAGACGGCTGCCAGCGGAACCGTGTAAACCGCGCTCTGGCTTCCGCCCACGCTCACCTTCATCTGCGCCGAACTAAGACCCTGAAATTCCCAGGGAATTTGCACATCCACCTGGTTCGGCTTGACGAAATAAATGTGTCCCGGAACGCTCAGCCCCGGCGCATCGAAGCTCACGCTCACGCCGGCGAGCGAGACCGGCAGGTAGGGAGTGAAAGCCACGCTGGTCGCTTCGCTCAACCCCACGCCATAGATTTCAACGTACGATCCCGGCGCGAGGCCCCCGCCTGCCTGATGGTCCCCGGCGTTCACGACGCCGCCCGAGTTGATGGTGGGGAGCAGGCGCGCCCGCCCGTCGAACTCCAATTGGAAACCGCTCACGTCCGCGGTGAAAATCTGCTCGCCCAGTTGCGATCCCAGGTTCACGATTGCCGCGGAGATGCCAAGGATATCGGTGGCGGGATCGGCCGTCGCGATGACTCCGTCTCCACTCGCAACGTTGAACTGCACCGTTTCCGACGGCACCGCCACTCCAAAGCGGTCGATGACCTTCAGGATGATGAAAAAGTTCTGATCGTTCACCGAGCCCGTGAAACTTGTCCCGGCCAGTGGCAGCACATTGTCGGGAACGCCGTCGCTTACGACATATAGATAAGGAACACGCAGCGTCGCCGAACCCGCGGAGATTTTGAGGAAGCCTTCAAACGAGCCGGGAGTGGACAGGCTGCCTTTCAACTGTGCATTGATCTGTTGTGTCTGGCCCGGCGCGAGCGCAACCTTATTGGGAGAAACACTGACCGCCGATGCCGAGTCTTGAATCGTCGGCACAACCTGAATCGTTACCGGCATGGAACCGTTGCTCACGTTGCTCAGCGTAAACGGTATGGTGGCCGGCAGCGTGGTCGCGGCGTCGACCACGCCAAACGATAACGTGGCCGGCTCCACCGTTGCAGCCGTTCCCACAGCCGCGCTTGCATCCAGCTTCCCCGCTCCCGCGGCCGTGATGCCCGCGTTTGCGCCGTTGTCCAACACCTGGCTCGACGCCGTATTCACCAGCGCCGATTTGATCTGCGCCGGCGTGAACTTCGGATGCGCCTGTTTCACCAGCGCCGCGGCCCCTGCCACCAGGCCGGCCGCAAAGCTCGTGCCCGAAACCCTCGTGAAACCGGAAGCATCGTACACATCGCCATTCGGATCGTAGCTTTGAGCTGCGGTGTACAGATCGGCCCCAGGCGCGACCAGCTCGGGTTTGATCCCGCCCGTCCAGATCGCGGGTCCCCGCGACGAGAAGCTCGCTATCACATCCGGCGTTTCGTCCACCGCGTGCACCGATGCGTCGAGCGTCACCTTCTGGCTTGCATTCGTCCGCGCGAAATTTTGCAGTACAGCCCCGTCCGAGTTGCCCACGATGGCGGCCGGAATGGAGCTGGTTCCCAGGCCCGTCGGCGAAAATGGCAGCTCGTTGCCCGCGCTCTGCACGATCACCACCGCCCGCGCGCCCGCATTGGCGGCGTTCGCTACTTTGATGGAGAATACGCAATCGCCGCGCTGCACCAGAGCAATCGATCCGGCGAGCGAGTTGGGAGCGAGCGCCGCGCACGCGCGCCCGTCGTTCTGCAGTTGCGCGGCATCGCGCAACCGGGCGTTGAGGGGCCCGGTGAGCTTTGGTCCGTCGCCGAACAGCGTGTCGATCGGCGCTGACCGTCCCGGCACAATCACTCCCGCATAAAGAACGTGCTCGTTGGCGGTGGCGCCCACCGTGATCGCCGCCGGCGCGGTTCCCGGCGTATCCACCGAAGCCAGCGCCGGATAATAATACCCGCTGTCGCCTTCATTGCCCGCCGGTGTCACCAACGTCAGGCCCAGGTGAACGGCATTCTCCACCGCCTGCGCGCGCACATCGCACGCGTCCGAAGGGATGCCGAACGGCAGCGGATCGCCCGCGCACGCCGGATCCTCTTGCGTCGCGCCATACACCGCCGGATCGCCCACCGGCAGCACGGCGATGTCCATGTGGTCCGCGATGGCGTCTTCGAGCGCCTGTATGATCACCGACGTGCGCGTGGTATCGTTCACTCCCGGCGACCCGAAAATCTTGTAGTTGCCGAGAAACGCCTTGGGCGCGATGCCGCTGATGGCCGCCAGCGGCCCCGAAACACGCTCGCCCGCCGCAATCATGGCGATCGCCGTCCCGTGCCCCGAGCGATCGCGCGGCGTCACATCGTCCGGCCGCGAGTCCGACGCATCCACCAGCGCAAATGGGAGCATCGCCACATAACTGCGCGCCACGATGACTTTGCTGTTGGTGTAGTCGGTCTCGCCTTTCGGAAATCCCGCGGGCGGCTGCAGCGCGGTGTCCTGAAACGCCGGATGGTTCTGATCGATTCCCGTATCGAGAATCCCGATCTTCACACCTTTGCCCGCATTCTGCCCGCCGCCCAAGGCGCTCCAGGCCGCCGACGCATGCACCAGGTCGAGCGCGCGGTCGAGCTTGCGGTGTACCGGGGGCAGATACTGAACCCGCACCACGCCGGGAAGCGTTTTCAATTCCTGTACGCGATCCCTCGTGGTGCTCACGAACACGGCATTCACCAGAATCTGCGACGAGCCGGTCATGCGAATATTCCGCCGCGCCAGCTCGTCGCTAAGCCGTTTCTGCGCCGCCGCAATGCGCGCTAAAGGATCGGGAGCCGCGCTCTGCCGCAAGTCCCGGCTCGACGCAGCCTGCCGCGCCACCGGCTGGTCCGCCAGGATCAACGCGTATTCATTGAGCCGGGTTTGGCCCTCGAGAGCGCCACATAACAGCGCCAACAGAGCAAAGCAGCGTCTGGAAAAAGCACTCATGCCCGTTGTCCCAGCACCGTCCTAGACGAAGAGGTTGACGCTCGCGTTTCCGAAACCGTGGGCTCGATGTGCGCCCGATTACGGTGTTTCCACCGATTGTGTGGGAAATGGCAAAACCACACCCTTCTTGCGAGGGGGTTTTTCGGGGATAGCCGCGTGCGCGGTGATGATAGCCTTGATTTGCTCCGAAATCTTTTCCGGCGGGCACTGCCCATCGATACGGTGGTAATTTGGACCTCTGTAATATTCGATGAGCGGCCCGCACAGCCGGTGATAAGCCTCCAGCCGCTCGCGCACCACCTCTTCGCTGTCGTCATTCCGCTGGATCAGACCTTCTCCATCGAAGTCGCACCGGCCCTCGCTCACCGGCCGCTTGTAGAGCAAGTTGTAGATCCGGCCGCACGACGAGCATTGGCGCCGCGAAGACAGCCGCGTTACCAGCACCGGGATTGGGACATCCAGGTGCATCACCGTGGGCCTGGGCAGCCCTGCATTTTCCAGGAATTGGGACAGGAAAGTCGCCTGGGGCACGGTCCGCGGGTAGCCGTCCAGAATAAATCCGCCGGCGCAATCGGCTTCCGAAATCCGGTGAACCACCATGGCATTCACCAGCTCGTCTTCCACCAGGGCGCCCTTGGCTAATACCGACTTCGCCGCCAGGCCCACAACGGTCTCATTGCGGCACTCGGCGCGCAGCATGTCACCGGTGGAAATCGTGGGAATTTTGCGGCGCTCAGAAATGAATCGGGATTGCGTACCTTTCCCCGACCCGGGCGCCCCGAACAGCAAAACAATCAAGCGTCCTCCGTAATGGATGCAACAGGTCCTTGAGACACCGGCACACCCCTACCCGTCCCTTGTGTGCAAGGCCTGACTCAGGCTATCCAATCCAGGGCGCCGGGGTCAAGCGGGTGATGCCCTGGAGCATAAACCTTTTTTTGGTGGTAGGTCAGTTTCCTAATCGGGCGTGATGCGCCCAAGTACCCGGCAACTTTCCACAACCCCGTTTGGGGGTTTCCGTTTGAGCCTACCTCAGATTAGTCGTCCCAGAAGCGGCTAGGCCGTCTCGTAAACGGACATTTAGAGTTTTTTATCTTGTTATATGCAAAGAGGCTTTTATGGCCCGTGGATTGCAACGATGCACAGCATGAGGCCACCAGAATTGTTGTGGCAAGACGCTCGAATAGCCGTTCGCGTCTTGGGCAGGAGCCGCGGCACCACGGCTTTGTGCGTGCTGTCGATTGCGCTGGGCATCGGGCTGACGACGGCGCTGTTTAGTGTTGCCGACGCCATCATACTGCGGCCGTACCCGCTGGAGCGGCCCAGTGAGGTGCTGAAGGCATCGTCATTTGGCGATGACGGCCGGGAATTCTGGTACGGTTGGCCGGACTACGAGGATATGGCCCGCGCCGGAAGCGGCATGGCTGACATTGCGGCTTACACGCGTCGAGGCGCGGTCCTGGCAACAGGCGAGGAGACCGAGTTCATCTTTGCTTACGCGGTATCGGGAAACTTCTTCTCCTTCCTGGGGGTCAAGCCGGCGCTGGGACAGGCCTCGCTGGAGCCGATTGCTGGAAGGCCAGCCGCAATCCTGGGGCACCGTCTGTGGCAGCGCCGTTTCGCAGCCGATCCTCAGATAGTGGGCAGGACGGTTTTACTGAACGGGGAGGCGTTTGCCGTAGCGGGCGTCATGCCCCCGGAGTTTACCGGTCTGGCGCGCCTGGTCGTGAACGATGTGTGGGTGAGTACGGATGCCTGGTTCGATGTGTTGGGGAACCGGGACGAGAGGCGCCTCCGGGATGGACATCAGGACTTTGAAGTTGTCGCGCGGCTGAAGCCGGGTGTGAACGCCGCGGCCACGGCGGCGCGGTTTGATGCTGTGATTCGTGGACCGGGCAAACATAAGCCGGCGCCAAAAGGAGTCGCTGGTACGTTGCTCGAGGTTAAATTTGCGCCAGGATGGAAGGCCACTTTGATCGATGGCGGCGGCTTGCTCCTGGTGCTCGGCCTGGTGCTGTTTGCGGCCTGTGCCAACGTGGCGCAGTTGCGGCTGGCGCAGGCGGAGGCGCGCAAGAAGGAGCTTGGCATCCGCATGGCTTTGGGCGCCGGCGCGTTGCGCGTAGTGCGCCAACTGCTGGTCGAGACCGCGTTAGTCAGCGTCGCCGGCGCGGGTCTCGGAATCCTGCTGGCGCAATCCTTGATGGAAAAGACAAGCGAATTCCTCTCCGCTCGATTCACCTACATCGACCCTGGAATCCGCCTGGATTATCGGGTGCTGGCCTTCGCGCTGGCGGCGGCGACGGCCGCTGTACTGCTGGCAGGCCTGGCGCCGGCGCGGCACGCAGTCCGGTTGAACGTGACCGAAGTCTTGAAGTCCGAACAAGGGACTACCGGAGACCGCAGCACATGGCGGAAGAAGACCCTGATTGTCGGGCAGGTGGCTGTGAGCGTGGTACTGTTCGGCATGGCTGTGTTGTTTCTCCAGAGCCTGCGCAACGCCGCTGCAATCCGGCCGGGGCTCGACCCCCATAAGAGGCTACTCGTGATGGAAGTGTCGCCGGGCTCGGACAATCCCCGGGAGCGCTGGTGTCAGGAAGCGTGCGAGCGGTTGTCGGGTTTGCCGGGGGTGCGTGGGGCGACCTTCGCGCGACGGTTGCCCTTGAGCGGTTCCGGAGGCGGCTTCAAGATGCGCGTGGAGATCCCGGGGCAAGCACCCCTCGGCGTTGGATTGAACAACGTCGCCGGAAACTATTTCCCGGTGATGGGAACGCGCGTGCTGGCTGGACGCGGCGTCGATACCAGCGATCGGGAAAACAGCCCGCTGGTCGTCGTCATTTCGCAACGGCTCGCGCGACAAATATTCGCCGGCCGCAATCCGCTGGGCGAGTGGATCTCGGTCGAAGGAAAAATGCGGCAGGTGGTGGGTGTGGCCGAGGACGGGCCATCCAATGGCCTTCACGAGACTCCCGAGCCATACCTCTACTTGCCATTCACCCAGATGCCATCGGGAGATATTACGTTGTTGGTCGAGACGGCTGGAGAGCCTGGAGCTCTGGCGCAGGCGGCGCGGCACGAGTTGAAACGCTTTGATCCGCGCGTCACCGTGCTCTCGTTGACTACTCTCCGCCAGCACATGCAGCAGGCACTCACTGTGGACCAGTTGCTGGCTACGATAAGCACCGGGCTCGGCATCTTCGGTTTCCTGCTGACGGCGGCCGGCTTGTTCGGGGTCATCCAGTACGCAGTCAGCCGTCGTACCCGCGAGATCGGCCTGCGCATGTCACTGGGGGCGGAGCCAGGCGCAATCAAGAAGATGGTGCTGAGCGAATCGCTGCGCATGGCGGCATGGGGAATCCCCATCGGCTTGCTGCTGCTGGGGGCAGCCGGGTGGTGGGTCCGTTCGCTGTTGCTGGGAGTGACCCCTCTTGACCCGCTCACTTACGTGACGAGTGCCGCCGCCGCTGTGATCGTTGCGTTGACGGCGGCCTGGCTGCCGGCGAGACGCGCCACGCAGGTGGACCCGATGGCCGCGCTGCGGTCGGAGTAGCACGAGCCTACCCTACAAGTTATCGGCACAGTGAACGGCATCACAATTAGCAGGCAGACAATCACGCGGGGGCGGTAGGCAAAGTGACGAAACCTTGAGGCAGAACCGGAATCTTTCGTTGTGTGTCGTTGATCATGTACATCGTCGCGCTTGGCTCGTGAACACCGCCCACCGTTGCACCGCCCAATTCGAGCAGCCTTCCGAGCGTTCGGCCCGCGTGAACTCACAGGCCGGATCTGCCATGTAATGTTAATCGATGTCCTGGGACATAAGTCGCGTTCGAGGAAGTTGCTGATCCACTTGGCCAGGTAGTCGCAAATCGGATACTGACCCACCACCCTTTTTCCACGATGGACCGGCCAACCCGCATGGCTTACCGGATGATGCGGCCCGCCTTGTCTAGCTTCAATTTTTCCCCCTGCCACTCGACCGTTGACCCCACGGTCCCCGCCAGCCACACTGCAAAGCCCCAGAGATCGCGAAACGGCATGAGAAACCAGTACCGCGCCACATTTGGGTCCCGGAGCACCAGAACGCCTGTTACCACGCCCGCTAGGATACGGACCGCGAGGCAGGCCGCCGCCACCGGCCATGCGCCCGCGGCCGCCGCCAACACTGCCCAGACGCTCGCGTTCGTAATCACGTAGCCAAAGTATCCGGCAGTCCGCGAAACGCGGATGGTGCGCGACCAGCGCAACTGGTGCCGCCAGATATCGCCCCACGTCTCGCCGGACAGTCTGGTTTCCACCACTGCCCGAGCCAGCACAATATGATCACCCATCTCCGTGATGCGCCGCCCGAGCTGATAATCGTCGGCCAAATAGTCGCCGATCGCTTCAAAACCGCCGATGCGCGACAGATCGGCCGCGCGCAAAGCCATGGTCGAGCCTAGCGCGAATTCCGCCACGCCAATGGCGCGCGCCACAAGGACGCTCGGAGCGAAATCGGTCGCGATACCCAGCGCTTCCCATCGCGCCGGAAAGGTGGCGCCGCGCGCGCGATAGAGACAAGTGACCAACCCGACCTTCGGCGTATCGAGAAGTGGAATCACCGTCCGCAAATAGTCGCGCTCCACCACGATGTCGCCGTCGTTGATCACAAGCACCGGGTAGCGCGCCTCCCGCGCCAGGTCCGCGAGCACGCCCACTTTGCCATTCGGCAGCTTGCGCGGGCACACCACCAGACGAATGGCCCGCTCCGGAAATTCGGCGGCCAGCCGCGCGATATCTTCCCGCGCGGGATCGTCCGGGTCGCTCACACCAAACAGAATTTCGAACTCGGGATAATCAATCAGCGCATGCGACCGGATGGCTTCATAGGACCCCGGCCCCCTCCCGCGCACCGGCTTAAGAATCGAGACCGCAGGGTAAGACGGGCATTCCAGCCTGGCCGTCGCTCTGGCGCCGGCAGCCATGGCCGCTCTGCGCCGCAGCGCCGCAATCAGTGCAATGAGATGATAGATCCCCGCAGCGAGCGCGGGCGCGGCCAGATAGATCACTCGAACGCGAGCAACGCGACCCCGCAGGCCACCAGCAGCACGCCGGTCCACCGCGTCCGCCCGATGTGCTCTTTGAGGAGATACTTGGCGAAGAGGGTCTCGATGATGTAGCTGGCGGCTGTCACTGGAACGGCAAAGCTAAGCTCGGACATCGACACCAGCGCCATGAAAGCAAAAAAAGAAACCGCCATCGCGACCATCGCGGCCAGAATGTAGCGGCACCGCGCCAGCGTCGAAGCCACGCGCCCCAGCGCCCCCGGCCGGAAATCGTGGATCTCACCATGCCGCCGCATGCCGATGGCCTGCAGAACTTCGCCTGCCGTCGTAGCCAGGACAATGACGGTGACCAGCAGCCACTTCATGGCTGCGCCTCGCGATCATGCGGCACGGTGGTACGCGGTGACGTGCACCCCACCAGGCTCACGCCGATCATGATCAGCGTAATCCCCACCCAGCGCGCCGTAGAGACCTGTTCGTGAAGCAGAAACCGGCCCACCAGCGCCACCAGAACATACGCGATCGAGGTCACCGGCAGCACATAGCTGAGATCGGCCCAGCTCAATAGCGCCATATGCGATAGCAGCCAGACAATCAGCAGCGTGACTCCCACTGCCACCCAAGGATTGAACAGCGCGCGTATATAAGGGACGGGAGAAAGCGAAATCAGCGCGCCCACGCTCTGCATGCCGCGGCTGAGAAACGAATTCCCGAGCACGTTGGCCACCACCACGATGGCCGTGACAATGCGCGTCTTGAGCTTCAGCAGTTTGGGGGGGGAGGTCATGTTGAAGCGGCGGCCGGTCGTCTAATCGCCCGCGCCGGCCGATGTGGCTACCTCCCGCTGTTCGCTCACGTAACGTTTTCGCTTGGAGCGAAGCGACAGAAATTCGCGCGCTTCTTTGGTGAGGCGCCGGCGCTCGGCGGTGTTGAACACGGCTTTGCGCACCACGCGCCAGATCACACGCGGCCGGAAATAGTACTCGTCGTAGAACCTCTCGACCGCATTCATCAATTCGCCCTTGCTGAGGCCCGAGTAGCTGACGTTGGGTAACTGGTGGCCGCCCTCGTCGGCCATCCCCTCAATAGACACCAGGGCGTTCTTCTGGGCGTACTCGTGGAATTCCGTGCCCGGAAACGCGTGACCCAGCGAAACCTGAATGGTTTCCGGGTCCATGCGCTTGGCAAAATCGATGGTCTTGCGGATGGTTTGACGCGTTTCGCCCGGCAGGCCGATAATGAAATCACCGTGAATCACCAGGCCCAATTTCTTGCAGTTGGCCGTGAAGCGCTCGGCCATCTCGATGGTCGCGCCCTTCTTGATGTTCTTCAGAATCTGCTGGTCGCCCGATTCGTAGCCCACGATCAGCAGCCGGCACCCTGAGTCTTTCATGGCCTTGAGCGTCTCGTAATCGGTGGTGACGCGCGATGTGCAGGACCACGTGAACTTCAGCGGCTTCAGCTTGCTGCACAAATCCAGCGTCCGCGCCTTCTGATAGTTGAACGTATCGTCGTCGAAAAAGATTTCCTTGACCTGCGGAAAAACATCCAGCGCATAGCGCACTTCGCGCGCCACGTCGTCAGAGGAACGCACGCGCCAGCGATGCCCGGAGTGCGTCTGCGGCCACAGGCAAAAAGTGCACATCGCCGGACAGCCGCGCGTGGTGTAGAAGGAGATGAACGGATTCAGCAGGAAGGGCACGTTGTAGCGCGTCACATCCAGATCGCGCTTGTAAACTTTCGTGACCCAGGGGAGCTCATCCAGGTTTTCGATCACCCCGCCTTCTGGGTTATGGACCACGCTTCCGTTCTTGCGGAAGCTGACACCCGGCAGCTCTTCGAGTGGCTTGCCCTTGGCGTAATCCGCAATCTGATAGTCGAACTCGCGCCGCACCACGAAATCGATAACCGAGTGCTCCAGCGCTTTTTCGGGTTCAATAGTGACCGGCGGGCCCACGAACGCCACTTTGAGCTTCGCGTTCGAGTCCTTCATCATCTCGGCGATGCGGATATCCACGTCGAAGCCGGGGCTGGAGGTGAATAGAACCAGCAACTCGAAATCCTTCGCCATGGCGACCGTCTGCTCAATCGAAATCTTGTGCGGCGGCGCATCCACCACTTTGCTGTCCGCCAGCATTCCGGCGGGATAGCATATCCACACCGGATACCAGTAAGACTCGATTTCGCGCGCCGCTGGCCAACGCGAGCCCGCGCCGCCATCAAAACCTTCAAACGAAGGCGGATTCAGGAATAGTGTTCGCATGAGTAGTCTCGTAAAGCAGGGAATCCCTGCACGTTGCCTGCCCGAAACGCACGGAAAGGAGCGCAACCCCTGTTTCCGGTGCGCCTTAACTTGCTTACTGGCCCGAGGCTATGGAAACCGTTGATTCAGCGGCTAGAGAGACGTTGCGGAAATAAACCATCAACTCGGCGACGCCCACCAACTTCGTATCCACGGTGCTTTCGATCCGGCGCGGAATGGCCACGCCGTCCCGAATATCATATTCCCGGACAAAATCGACCCGTCGCAGGAAGATGGACGGATTCTTCACCAGACGCCCGGACTCCCGCACCGGCAGGCATGTCGCCGCGTCGAGCCAAAGTTCTCCCTTAAACAAGCCTACCCGTTTCTGTCTGGGTGTCAACTGAAAGACATAGACTTGGCGCCCTTCATTGTCCGATAGCCCCTTGTACTTGAACTTGTAGTTGGCGGGTGTGACGGCCAGCGAAGATCCCTCGTTCGATTCAGCTTCCACATCGGCCGCCAGATAACGCGCGATCACACTGCTCTTGATGGTCCTATCGCCCTCAAAATGAATGATTTCGTAGGTGATTCGGCCCAGGCGGGAGATGCGCTTCAAGGCTTCCAGCCGCCCCTGTTTCTTCAGTTTGGGCAGACTGGCTTCGATTTCCACGTCCATGGACGCGCCACGCAGCCGCGCGCCCTGCTCGCGCGAGAGCGCAGTATAGGTATCGACTACCCCTTCAGGCTCGGAAGGCGGCGCTCCAGCAGCCAGCAAGCAGGCAACTGGCACCACGGCAAGTAAGAGTCGTGACCACTTCATATCTAGTTGCAATACGGTAGTTTAACAATCAATGGATGCGATGGGCAATGCTATAGATGCACGGTTTGACGGGTTTTATTCCGTAGCACGGGCCGGCGACGCCCGTCCTATGACTAAGGGTAGGGCTGAAATACTCCAGGGAGGCCTACCGCTGAACCGTAATGACAGCTCCACTCTGCGAAGTGGCGGTGCCCAGCAGCGCCACCACGGGAATGTCCCCATCCGGTGTGCTTGCCGGTACCGTGACGTTGATCTGATACAAACCCGCGCCCACCAGACCCCCAAAAGCCACATTGGAGGCCGTGCCACCAATGGTAATGGTTGGCAAGGTCACGAGCGGTAAAGCCTGTGTCACCAACATGCCATCGGGAATCGCCGGATTGGTCTCTCCGAAGCCGGTACCGTAGAGGATGATCGTCTCGCCGGGTTTGGCGGGCGTCATGGCAAGCGGGGTGGTGGCCGTGGGCCCAATCAGTGAACCATTCGCATGTGTCGCCGCGATATGCGTGCCATCGGAGGTAAAGAACGCGGGAGCCACCGCTTGTACCTGTACCGTGACCATTCCGCTCGAAAGCCCGTTATTCACGGTTTGCAGTTGCGCCGCTCCCTGCGGCGTCGCCGCGGGTACCAGCAGGTTGATCTGCGCCGGGCTTACATAGCCGATGTAAGCCGGTTTGCCGTTGAACCAGGCGCCCACGCCATCGAGTTCCGTCGGCAGCGCGCCGTCCACAAAATCCTCGTCCAGCCATCCGCGGGTCGTCGACGCCAGGTTCTCAGCCTTTATGCTGACCCAGGTGTTCGGCGCGATGCCGGTTTGAAGGCTTCCGCCATTCAGAACCTGGCTTGCCGTAAACGCGGGAGCGGCTTGCAGCCTGCCGAACAGGCCGTGATTGCCGCCGTCCGGGCCCGGAATTCCAGCCGTGAAGTACAGGGCATGCGGATCGCCGCCACTACCGCCGTTGCCCACCTGCAGACCCCACAAGTTGGGGACGACGATCTGAGCCCCAATCACGTCGTTTAGCGTTGCAACGTAAGCGCCGGTAGAGGGATTAAACACATTGATTGTCCCATCGCCGAAATTGCCCACGAGCAAATCGTTCGCGAAGTCGCCGAAGTTGGCGGGCGCAATCGCCAGCCCCCATGGCGCGTTCAGATGTCCTCCGGAGATCAGCCGTTGCAAGAGAACGCCGGAGGTATCGAAGACATCCACGTACCCATTGCCGGCGCCGGGCATAGCGAAGCTCTGGCTGGCGTTCTGCAAGGCATAGGCCACGTAGAGTTTGCCCCCGAGATTCTGAACATTGAATGGGGCGTAGCCGGTGGGCAGCATCGGGTCTTTGAAAGTCCCGGGCATGGCTGCGGCAAACGTGCTGTCAAAAACGTCGACCGTCCCGGCGTGAAAATTGGCGGCATAGAGGAATGTGTTCTGGGTTGTGCCGGAGGTAACGGTGCCGATGGCTAGGCCGAAGTAGGCCGCCCCGGCGCTCGAGTTATTGACCTTGACGACCGCGTTCGCGCGGTCCACCTGGGAATTCCAACCGGATATGGTGCCGTCCAGGGTATCGAAAATGAAGGTCGCCGGCTTTCCTGCGGCAACCTCAAAGCCTGTCGTGGTGTTAAAGACGGTGCCCGTGGGTATCCCCTTGCTTCCGCTCTTCGCGGGCGGTATCGCCACTACCAGAGGGATGAGGTTGCCACTCGAGCCGTAAACCGTGGCGAAACCCGTGCCTGCGTCCGAGACCCAGAAGGGGCTGGTGGCAGATTCGGAGATGCCCCAAGAACCGACCAGGTTTGGGTCGGTTTGATCGGCGAGTTGGGGAATGTCGGATACCAGGTTGCGTACCAGAAACGCGTTGGCGGCCGGCAGCGGATTCGAGGCTGCAAGTCCCAAAAGACACAGAGCGAGTAGCACAGTCGTTTTTTTCATAGTTGTCGGGAGCCCGGTAGTTCAGAATAAAGCAGGATGCCAGGGAGAAATTCGCGCGAGATGAAGAATTAACATCGATTAACGGACTGAATATTACATTCAGGTCCTACATGCGCGCGCGCGATACCGCAGCCTTCCATTCACCGAAAAACCGCTTGCGGGTGGCGGCGGGCATGCGCGGCTCGAAACGGCGTTCGGCGCGCCAGAAACTCTCGACTTCAGCGACGCTCTTCCAGAAGCCGGTGGCGAGGCCCGCGAGGTACGCCACTCCGAGCGCAGTTGTTTCCACGTCCACCGGGCGCACAATCGGTTTGCCCAGAATGTCGGCTTGAAACTGCATCAGCAGATCGTTCACGGCAGCCCCGCCATCCACGCGCAATTCGCGCAGCTCCTCGCTGGAATCGGCTTGCATGGCCTCCACCAGTTCGCGCGTCTGGTACGCGATGCTTTCGAGCGCGGCGCGGACGATGTGCGCGCGACCGGTCGAGCGCGTAAGCCCGGTGATGAGGCCGCGCGCATCCGGATCCCAATGTGGGGCGCCCAACCCCACAAACGCGGGCACGAAGTAAACTCCGCCGTTATCCGGAATGGACGCGGCCACGGCTTCCGATTCCGCCGCGGTGGCGATCGCTTTCAACTCGTCGCGCACCCACTGGATGGCCGCGCCCGCAATGAAGACGCTGCCTTCGATGGCAAACTGCGGACCGGCGTCGGTGGATGCGGCGCGCGTGGCCAGCAGGCGGTTCCTGGAAACCGGGACGTGGGAGCCGGTGTGCAGCAGCGCGAAACAGCCGGTTCCATACGTATTCTTGGATAAGCCCGAGCGAAAGCAGGCCTGCCCCGCCAGCGCCGCCTGCTGATCGCCCGCGATACCGGCGATGGGAATGCGCGCGCCCAGGTGCTCCGCTGCAATCTCGCCGGCCACGCCGCTTGAAGGGACAATCCGCGGCAGCATAGCGCGCGGCACGTCGAAGATGCGCAGCAGATCGTCGTCCCAATCGCCGGTCGCAAGATTCATGAGCATGGTGCGGGAGGCATTCGAGGGATCGGTCGCGTGCACCGCGCCGTTGGTCAGTTTCCAGATGAGCCAGGTGTCGATATTGCCGAACAGCAACTCGCCATTTTGCGCGCGGCGCCGCGCGCCGGTAACGTTTTCGAGAATCCAGCGAATCTTGCTGCCGGAAAAATAGGCGTCGATCACGAGGCCGGTCTTGCGCGTGATCCCGGAGGCCTCGGGCGAGGTGGCCAGCCTGGTGCAATACTCCGCTGTTCGCCGGCACTGCCAGACAATCGCGGGAGCAATGGGATCGCCGGTCTTCGCGGCCCAAACTACCGTGGTCTCGCGCTGGTTGGTGATGCCCGCCCCGATAATATCGGCTGCTGTCACGCGGGCCCGTTCCAGCAGGCGGCGCGCCGATTTTATCTGGGCGCGCCAGATCTCCTCCGCATCCTGCTCGACCCACCCCGGGTGCGGGTACTGCGTATCGAACGTTACCGACTCCATGGCCACGCGCCGGCCTTGTTCATCGTAAAGAGCGGAGCGGGCGCTGGTGGTGCCTTCGTCGAGGGAAAGGATAAAGGGCATGGGGGAATTATAATAGAGGCATGTTTTTTCGCCGGGCTCGCCCGAAAGAATTGACCTTTGAAGAACGTCTCGAGCAGGTGCGGCGCGCCGGATTCACGGTGGAAGTGCCGTCACCTTCGCGCCGCGTGCGCATCAGCCGAGATGGCTGCGCGGTGGTGCTCGATTTCGACGACGCGACGCCGCGCGTGGTTGAGCCCGCGGGTATCGTGATGGGCGGCGAGATTGGCGAGCTCACCGACGCCGGCTTTCAGAAATTTTTCCTGACGCGCAGCGGCAAACGCAAACCGGCGCTGGCTTCCGATCTGCGCGCGCTCCACGATTTTCAGGAAGATCTGAAAGAGGCGCTGGGCGAGGTCAGCTTGTACAACGAATCGCTCGGCACCGTATCCACGTTTTATCTCTACGATCGCGTGAAAGACCGCGACCGCGGCGTGCCGAAGCGCGCGTGGGAGTAGGCGGGCATTGTGTCAAATGCACAATCACCGAAATTCTGTTGTCTCGCTCCGGAAAGTAGCTGGCTGAGGAGAAAACAATAATGGCTGAATGCGACTGGGCGATTTTATGCGACTATGCCTTCCTCGACGTAAGTCGAAAAATATGCTTGATCGGCGTATTCGATCGTATCTTTACCCAAGCCGTCCCATCAGTTCAACACCAATCAGCATTGGCAATGAAGATCGTTGGGCAACCAGGAGAGCATATTTCATTTCGCGTCGAGGTTGTCCGGCCAACTGGTGGCCAGTTGGTTAAGTTTGAGGGCAATGTGGACTTGGGCGACACGGGTGCGGCGGAAGTACAGTTTGGTATTGCGGGCCTTCCAATACCAGATTTCGGGCTGTACAGCTTCAATGTTTTTATTGGCGACGAATTAGCAAAGGCGGTTGGGTTTCTGGTGACGCAGCCACCAGTGCAAGCACAGCCGGCAATTTGATGAATGAAGTCCAGACCGTTCAAAACGTCACGGGCTTGGTAACGGTGATCGCTGGCGCAGTGACATCGCTAACGGGCTTGATTGCCTCGATTATTGCCGCCGTAAAAGCCGGACGTGCCGACTCGACATCAAAGAAAACTAATGCAAGCGTCGAAGAGATGAAAGCCACATTGACGCAAATACAAAACCAGCGCCAAGTTCAACAAATGACCGTAAATGTAGGAACCAGCGCTGGCGACGCTAAAGGCGGGAACGTTATCGACTTGTCTCGTGGATAACCACCTGAGGCGCAGGGATGATCTTAAGTTTGTCGTCAGCGACACAAGGCAATGTCACCGAGAGGTGAGTCCACTTCGCGGAAGTACCCGTCCCTAAAGCTGTTGTTACGGCAGCAGGAACCGTTTCTCGTTCAACGACTCTAATTTCAAAATCGTTCTTTTTCGGCATTCGCGTTCTCCGTTTGGGGCGCCTATTTTCTTATCGGCCACAGGCGCCATGAGAATCGTCGCAATCGGTGAGACTTGATGGTACCCCGGCCAGAGAGCCGACGCAACCCTATAGCCATTATGATGCTGACCGCTATCTAATGGCATCAGACGAACACTGTAAAATAGTGATCCGGTTGACACTAGATCGTCACTTTCTATGGTGACCCATTTTCCTGAAATGGTTCTGCCGCTGCCTATAGCGAGGGCGGCTGTGTCTTGGTCGCCGGGTTCTGCGCTTTGCTGCGCGTGGTCGGCTCGGGTTTCGGCGCGGGCTGCTTGCGGATCTGCTCGAAATACTGCTGCACGTACTGCTGAAAAATCACCGGCACTTCGTCGCGGCTGATCTCTCCACCGGAATCGCCATGCGTGGCATTGCTCTGCGAATAGGGTGTCTGCAGCCGCTGCTGGCTGGAGGGCACCTCCACGGTGATCTCGCCGGTCACATTGGCGGAACGCTTCCCGATAATCTCGCTGATCTTGCCCATGGCGGCGAGTTGCTCGGCGAGCCTGGTGTCTTTGTTTCCGTCCTGGCGGCCAATACCACTGCCCGGCTGGTTGGCGCCCTGCTGATCGGCGCTGTGGCCACCGCCCTGCGCCTGCGCATTCTGGCCGTTCTTGCCATCGGCCGTGGCCTGCTGGCCGTCCATATCGCTCGACTGCTGTCCGTTGCCCTGCTGCCCTTCACCGGAGGCGCCATTCTGCTTCTGCCCGCCGCGCTGCGAAGCCGCCTTCTGCGCATTCTGCCCGGCGTTCGATTGCTGCTGCGATCCGCTGCCGTTTTGCTGGCGCATCTTCGAAAGCAGGTTGGACATGGCGTCGCGCAGTTTGGACACCAGGCTCGCATTCTGATCGGAGCTGGAACGGGACGCCGAACCCTGGCTGGCGGCGTCACTCTGCTTGGCGTTTTTGGCGCCTTGCGGGCCGTCGGAGGAGCTCTCGCTGGTCGCAGCGTCGGCTCCCTCGGAGGATTCCGAATCGCCCTGCACGCCATCGGCTTTTTCCGTCGACGCCGATTCGGTCTTGGCTTTGCTATTGCTTTGGTTCTGGCCCAGCGGATCGTTCACCGCGCTTGGAACGCCCACCGTATCCAGTGCCGAATCGGGCGCCGGGTCGAGCTGCTGCGCCCCGTTGGGCTCGTTTTCGGGCAGCGAGAGGCCTATGGGTTTGGGACCATCCGGCCGCGGTACGCGCGCGTTCTTGCGCAATGCCGCTTCGAGCGGAGTGCTGCCGAAATTTTCCATCATGATACGCGCCAGCGGCGCACGCAGATCGAGCGTATGGCTGAAACCATAGCGCAAGGCAAACAAGCCGGAAGCCACCAGGCCGAGAGCGGCCAGCGAATAGATTGCACGGGGCATGGCAAACGGCATGGCGCGCTCGATGTCGGCGCGCTCGGCGACATGTTCGGCTTGCGCGCGCTGCCCCTCACGCATGGGCTCGCAGCCTTTGGCCGTGCCCGCGAAAAACAGCGCCGTGGACAGGGTGTCGGCGAGAAGCAGCCGCCGGTCCACAAGTTGGGCAATCACATACGAGGAAGGAACGCGGCGCAGCGTCCGGTACGTACCCAGCGCTAACGTGCCGGCCGTGATGGCAACCAGGAAAGGCCAATCCAGAATCTGCGTACCCGCAATCAGCAGCAGAATCACACCGGCCATGCCCGCGCTCGCCGCATACGCACCCTGAGCCAATAGCTGGTTGGCGAGATAACGCCCGCGCGCGCGACGGATAAGCCTTTCAATCATATAGCTGTATCGAAAAACACAGCCGGGACGCCGAATGGCTGGCGACGCCGTCTTACCTGATTCTATTATCACTCAGTGCCGTAACCCCCAAACAAAATGTATGTCAGCGTCCAACAGGCGCCACGCGGTGATCTTGGCAGCCCTTTACGCCGCGTTTTGCCCGCCCCGGGCGGTGGATACACCTGGAACGATACAATGGAGCGAGTGGATAAGTTATTAAAAGTCTTGATCGTGGACGACGAAGTCAGCCAGCGGACGGGTCTGGCCGGGATGGTCAACGCCTGGGGCATGTCTGCCGATAGCGCCTCCGAAGGCGGCGAGGCGTTGGAAAAAGTCGCCACTTTTTCTCCCGATGTGATTGTCACCGATCTGAATATGCCGGGCATGGACGGCTACCAGTTCCTGGAGAAGCTGCAGGAGTTGGGCGCGGACGCGCCGCCGGCTATTGTGCTCACGGCGTTCGGCAATATCGAAACCGGCGTGCGCACGGTGCACGAGCTGGGCGCCTTCTGGTTTCTCGAAAAGCCGGTGCAGCCCAACGTGCTGCAGGTGTTGTTGCGGCGCGCGGCCACCCACAACACCCTGCGCACGACCAATCGCATCCTCGAGCGGCAACTGCTTTACAAAGGCTCGCTCGGCGAGATGGTGGGGACTTCGCCGCGCATGCAGGAGATCTTCGTGCTGCTGCAGCA
>JBGPKX010000025.1:0-27080 GCA_041486185.1 Bryobacteraceae bacterium
CGGCGGTCTTCCTGGGATTGAGGTTGGTCCCATGCCGCCGCAGCCTGGCAACATCGCGACTCCCGAAGCGCTCAATCAGTTCGATGCGATTGTGAACCTGGCATTGCAGGTGGCCCCCCAAAGTCTCAAGGGAGTGGATCGCCTGGCTATTGTGGCACGCTGGGGCGTAGGGTACGACAGGATTGACGTCCCCGCCCTGACTGCGGCCGACGCCGTGCTCTCCATAACGCCCCAGGGCGTGCGCGCGCCGGTTGCCGAAGCTATACTGACGTTCGCCTTCGCGCTCTCCAAAAACGTCTTCCGGCTCGACCGCATGACGCGCGCGGGCAAGTGGCGCGGCGAACTGTCGGATTTGGGCGGTGACATTCGCGGCAGCGTGCTGGGCTCCGTCGGTTGCGGGAACATCGCGCGTGAGCTGTTTCGCATCGCCCGGCCTTTAGGCTTCAGCCGCCTGCTGGCGAGCGATCCGTTCGTGACGCAGCCGGAGCTTGATCCCCTGGGCGTTGAGCTGGTGGACATAGAGGCGGTGTTTCGGGAAAGCGATTTCGTCTGCGTGAACACGTTCCTGAATGACAGCACACGCGGGCTGGTTGGAGAGCGTTACTTCCGCCTGATGAAGCCCACGGCCTATTTCATCAACACCGCGCGCGGCCCGATTGTCCAGCACGATGCACTGGTCAAAGCACTCAAGGAAAAATGGATCGCCGGCGCCGGCATCGACGTATTTCCCACCGAGCCCGCGCCGAAGAACGATCCGTTGTTTGAGCTGGACAACGTGATCCTGGCGCCGCATGCGCTCGCCTGGACCAGAAATATCATGCACGACAACGGCGTCGAGGCCTGCGGGCACGTTCTGAAAATCGCGCGCGGCGAAATTCCGGATAACGTGGTGAACCGCGAGGTGCTCGATCGTCCTGGGTTCCGCAAGAAACTGGAGCGATACCGATGAAACCCAACCGATTTCGACAGGTCGTTAAAGAGGGCCGCATTCCGCTCGGCACCATGGTTTGGGAATTCGGCACGCGGGGAATGCCGAAAATCCTCGAGGCCACTGACCTGGATTTCGTGCTCATCGACATGGAGCACTCGTCGTTCGATGGCGAGCGCGTGGCCGACCTGCTGGCTTTCTTCAAAGCCACGCCCATCGCGCCGTTCGTGCGCGTCCCGCAGCGCCTCTATCACTTCCTGGCGCGCGCCATGGACGCCGGCGCTCTGGGCGTGATGGTCGCCAACGTTGAAACCCCCGAGCAGGCGCGCGAAATCGTCGACGCTGTGAAATATGCGCCCATGGGCCATCGCGGCGTCGGCTTGGGCTCGGCCCACACTGATTTTGTGGTCCCCGACCCTGCCACATATTTTCGTGAGGCCAACGAAAACACGACCATCATCGCCATGATCGAATCTCCGCGCGGCGTGGCCAACGCAGAAGCCATCGCCGCTACGCCGGGAGTCGACGTTCTGTGGGTCGGCCATTTCGATCTCACGCAGGCCATGGGCATACCCGCGCAATTCCACCATCCGGATTTCCTCGATGCCATAAAGAAGGTCATTGCCGCCACACGCAAGCACGGGAAAATCGCCGGCATCAATCCCACTACGCCTGAGCACGCGGAGGAATGGATCACCGCCGGTTTCAACGCCATCTCCTGGGGCAACGATGCGACCATCTATCGCAACGCGCTGTCGTCCGCCATTCAATCGCTGCGGCGCCGGGTGGCGACCGCGGCAGGGACCGCTTAAGCGCGTATCATAAACCAAGGGGGCACAGTCACCCATATGCCGGCCCTGGATACTCTGGCGCCAACTGAAATTCGCGCCTCGCGCGGCTCCCACCTTCGTTGCAAAGGTTGGAAACAGGAAGCCGCGTTGCGCATGCTCATGAATAACCTCGATCCGGAAGTGGCCGAGCGGCCTCAGGACCTCGTGGTTTACGGCGGCACCGGTAAAGCTGCGCGCGACTGGCCGTCCTTCCATGCCATCGTGCGTGAGCTCGAAGCGCTGGGTAACGACGAAACGCTCCTCGTGCAGTCCGGTAAGCCGGTCGGCGTGTTTCGCACGCATGAAGAGGCGCCGCGCGTGCTCATCGCCAATTCCAACCTGGTGGGCCACTGGTCCAATTGGGACGAATTCCGCAGGCTCGAACATCTCGGCCTGATCATGTACGGCCAGATGACCGCCGGAAGCTGGATCTACATTGGCTCGCAAGGCATTCTACAGGGCACCTACGAGACTTTCGCCGCCGCCGCGCGCAGGCATTTCGGCGGATCTCTTGCCGGAAAGCTGGTAGTCACCGGCGGCATGGGCGGTATGGGCGGAGCGCAGCCGCTGGCCGCCACCATGAACGGCGCGACGTTTCTGTGTATCGAGGTGGATGCCAAACGCATCGAGCGCCGCATCGAAAGCGGTTACTGCGACCGCATTACGCGCAATCTCGACGAAGCCATGGGCATGCTGCGCGAAGCCATGGCCGCAAAACGGGCGCTGTCGGTGGGCCTGGTAGGCAACTGCGCCGAAGTTCTTCCCGATTTGGTGCGCCGCGACATTGTCCCCGACCTGCTGACCGACCAGACTAGCGCGCACGACCCGTTGAACGGCTACATTCCCGCGGGTTACTCTCTGGAAGAAGCCGCGAAACTGCGCGTGGCTGATCCGAAGCAGTATCTGGATCGCGCTCTCGATTCCATCGCCACGCACGTGCGCGCCATGCTGGAGCTGAAGCGTCGCGGTGCCATCGCCTTCGACTACGGCAACAATATCCGCCGCATGGCTGCCGATCGCGGCGTTACTGATGCCTTCGACATCCCCGGCTTCGTGCCCGAATACATTCGCCCCCTATTCGCCGAGGGACGCGGGCCATTCCGCTGGGTGGCCCTCTCCGGCGATCCCACCGACATCGCGGCTACCGACGAACTGGTTTGCCGCCTGTTCTCCGATAATCCCAGCCTGACGCGCTGGATTTCGCTGGCCCGCGAACGCGTGCACTTTCAGGGCCTGCCGGCGCGCATTTGCTGGCTGGGTTATGGCGAGCGTGCCCGCTTCGCGCTGGAGATGAATCGCATGGTCGCTGACGGCCGGCTGAAAGCCCCCATCGTGATTGGCCGCGATCATCTCGACTGCGGGTCGGTGGCTTCCCCATATCGCGAAACCGAGGCCATGCCGGATGGCAGCGACGCCATTGCCGACTGGCCGATACTCAACGCACTGCTCAATACCGCCGCCGGTGCAAGCTGGGTTTCGGTGCACAATGGCGGCGGCGTAGGCATCGGCTATTCGCTGCACGCTGGGCAAGTCACCGTCGCGGATGGCACACCAAGCGCCGCTCGTTGCCTCGAGCGCGTCCTCACCTGCGACCCGGGGATCGGCGTGCTGCGTCATGTCGATGCCGGATATGAGCCTGCCGCGCGATTTGCACGCAGCGCCGGACTGCGTGCTCCCACAAAAGAACGCCCACACTCATGAACCAAGCCCTATTGATCCGGCGCGCGGGCCAACTGCTGACATTGCGTGGCCCGAACGGACCCCGGCGCGGCGCCGCTCTCAGCGATCTCGGTTTGGTTCGGGACGGCGCTGTGTTCATCCGCGATGGCTCGATTGAAGCCGCCGGTCCCACAGCGGAAATCGAGCGGCTGGCAGCCGATGTGCGTGACGTACGCGAGATCGATGCCGCCGGTCGGGTCGTCATGCCTGGCTTTGTGGATAGCCACACCCACCTGGTCTACGGCCACCCTCGGCTGCTGGATTACGAAATGCGTCTCCGCGGCGCCGACTATCACCAGATCGCCGCGGCCGGCGGTGGCATTCTGTCCAGCGTGAATGCCGTACGCGCCGCGGCGCCCGAAGATCTGGAAGCGCAGGCGCGCCACGCCGTTCACGAGTTCGCCCGGCACGGCTCGACGACCGTCGAAGCGAAATCCGGCTATGCTCTTGACGAGACCGGTGAGATGAAAACGCTGGTTGTTATGGCTGCTATCGATGGCCAGCCACTGGACATCGTGCCAACCTATCTGGGCGCCCACATAGTCCCACCCGAGTATGCTCAAAATCCCGATGCATATATCGATTGGATGTGCGCTGAGATGATGCCGCGCATCCGCCGGCAGCGGCTGGCGCTATTTGCCGACGTCTACTGTGACCGTGGCGCTTTCACCGTCGATCAAGCGCGCCGGTATCTGGAAGGCGCGCGTGAGCTGGGGCTCGATCTGAAAGTCCATGCCGAGCAGTTCACGCATACCGGCGCGGCACGCCTCGCCGTCGAACTGGGCGCCGCCAGCGCGGATCATCTCGAGCAGGCCGATGAACAGGACGCCGCCATCCTGGCACGATCTTCCACCATCGCTACTCTGCTGCCCGGTTCGGTCTTTCACCTCGGCCTCGAGCGTTATGCGCCAGCCCGGTTGCTGATCGATAGCGGCGCCGCGGTCGCCCTCGCGACGGATTTCAATCCAGGCACCAGTCCCACGTGCAGTATGCCCATGGTGCTTTCGCTGGCCTGTACGCGCATGGGAATGTCGCCTGCCGAAGCCGTCTCCGCCGCTACCATCAACGGCGCTCATGCTGTGCGCCGCGCGGATCGCACTGGCTCGCTTGAAACCGGCAAGCAGGCTGACGTCATCGTACTGGCCGCCGAAGACTACCGTGAGCTTCCCTACTATTTCGGCGTCAATTTGATCGCCATGACAATCAAGCGTGGAGCCGTCATATACGAGCAGGGCGGCGTATTGAATCCTGCTGTCAAGGAGAGCGCCGCAGATGCCCGATGATCCGAACTGGCCAAAGGCCGCCGCATGGCTCGCTGGAGCGCACGCCGCCGATCCGGCATGCCGGCTTGCCGTCCTGGGCGCGCCCCTGCGCCTGGGCTCCATCACGCCAGGCCGTTCGGACCTCGCCCCTGCCGCCGTGCGCAGCATTCTCTCCCGTCTGAGCACGTATGATCTCGAATTCGACCGCGACCTTGGCCGCATCGCCGCCACCGACCTCGGCGATCTCCCACTCGCGGATACCATGCCCGCCGAGGCTCTCGGTCCGCTTTCAAGCGCCGTGCGAGGGGCGCTGGCCGGTGCCGACGCCCTCATATTGCTTGGCGGCGATAACGGCATCACCAGGCCCGGTTGTCATGGGATGTGCACCGAGCTTGGGCGCGCTGGTTTGCTTACGCTCGACGCGCATTTGGATCTGCGCGATCTGATGCCATCGCTCACCAACGGCAATCCGGTCCGCGCGCTCCTCGCCGACGGGATGCCCGGAGCGCATATCGTGCAGATCGGCATCCAGCCGTTTGCCAACTCGCGTGCGTACTTCGAAGTCGCACGCGAGGCTGGAATCAAAGTGATCCCGGTGAGCGAAGTTCGCGGCCGGGGCATCGAAAGCGTGGTCGAAGAAGCCCTCGATCTGCTGGATGAGGATGTCGAGGCCATCTATGTCGACCTCGATCTCGATGTGCTCGACCGCGTGTTCGCGCCCGCCACGCCCGGATCGCGGCCCGGCGGCCTCACCCCGGCTGAGCTGCGAAGCGCTGCCCGCCTGTGCGGCTCGCACCCCAAGGTACGGGTCATGGATCTGGTCGAGATCGATCCCACCCAAGATGTTGCGGACGCCACCGTCTTCGCCGCGGGCCTATGCCTGCTGTCTTTCGCGTCAGGCCTGTTGGGAAGGTTTACCAGGTAGGACTGGCGTTCCCGCCTGTCCATGGCTCATGCTTGCCTGAAAGAACAAGCGCCTACTTCAAGTGCCCGTCAAACCACGCAATCGCTCGGCGAACAATATCGCGCCGGTTCTCGGGCTTCGAGATCCGGTGCCCCTCGTTGGCATATACCACGAACTCATTTTCCACGCCCAGCGTCTTGAGCGCGTGCCAGTATTCATACGATTGCGGCAGCGGGCATTCGCCGTCGCGCTCGCCCACCAGAATCAGCGTGGGGGTCTTCACATTCTTGATGTAAGTGATCGGTGAGCTCCGTGCATAAATCGCCGGATCGTCGTAAACGGAACCGCCAAAATACGGGATCATCCATTGATCGATGGCGTTTTCACCGTAGTAACTCTGCCAGTTGGCGATGCCCGCGCCCGCCACCGCCGCGCGGAACATTTGCGTCTGCGTAATGGCCCACATGGTTATGAAGCCGCCATAGCTCCAGCCGGTGATACCAATCCGGCTAGGATCGACGGGCGCTGTGCGCAGCACTTCGTTGACCCCGGCCAGCATGTCGCGCAAATCGCCATAACCGAAATCGCGCACGTTGCCGCGCGTGAACAATTCGCCTTGCCCATAACTGCCGCGCGGGTTGGGGAAGAACACGAAGTAACCGGCGGCCGCCAGCGTGGTTTCGTAATCCCCCGTGTTTGGCCAATGTGACACCAGAGCGCCGGCTGGGCCTCCGTGCACCGCTACCACCAGCGGATAACGGCGTGCCGCGTCGTAGTCGCGAGGATAAAGTAGCCAGCCTTGCACGCGCAAGCCTTCGTTCATCCAGTGCACGCTTTTCGATTCACCCCAATACGGATGCAGTTCTCCGTTCACGCGCGTGATTTGCTCCCACCGCCCGATCGGGCCGGCCCAAATCTCCGGCGGGCTGCCGAATGAAGCGCGGATCACCGCCGAGTTCTTGGCATCGGGTGTCACAGAGAGCGAGAGCCCCGAGTTTTCCGTCCACAGCGTCTTGACTTCCAGGCCTGAAGGATCGAGCAGCCCGACACCTATCGCCCCATCCGTATTCTCCGTAAACAGAATCTGCCCGGACGGAAGCCAGCGCAGCCATTTGGGCGACGCCTTGCGCTCCGGCGTCAAATCCCGCGGTGCGCCGCCCGAGACCGGCATGGCGAAGATATCTCCTCCCGTTGACCCCTCGTCGCTCATGAGACCGCCGATGAACGCCACGCTCTTCCCGTCCGGCGACCACACCGGATTGGCAATCTGCATGGGTGTTTTCAAGATCGGCGTAGTTTTTCCGCTATCTGCCGCAATCGTATAGATCTGTGCGAGGTACCAGTTATCGTCGCCCGGACCGGGCGCGGCGGTCGTGACAAACGTCTTGCCGTCCGGCGACCAGTCATATTCAAAAACGTAAAGCTCCGCGGGAGACACCTGTCGCGCTTTGCCCGTCGCGAAGTCGATCAAAGTGAGCCGCTGATTGTAGATCTGCTGGCTGATCACGCCCGCCTCGGCGGCAACCGGCTCGAGCGGTCCCGGCGTCCGCGGCGCATTTTCACTGAACAGGATGGCCAGCGTTTTGCCGTCCGGCGACCACGAGGGCCCCTGCAGAGCGCCCTTCAGGCTTGTCAGCCTGCGAACATGACCCGTCGCCAAATCGAACACATAGAGCTGGAACTGGCCTTCCTTCTCCGCGTCGGAAAGAAACGCCAGGCGCTTTCCGTCCGGAGACCAGGCCATCTCATTTTCGTGAAACTCCGCATTTCCGTTGCCCGCCGTGACCCGCACCGCGGCCGTGCCGGCACGCCCAATATCCTGGGTGTAAATCGAAAGCGTGCTTGCCCCAGTGCCCGGGTCCTCGTGCGACTGCACCCAGCCTACGCGCCTGCCATCCGGCGAGATCGCAACATGACTCAATTGCCGAAGGCGAAACAGCGAGTCCAGCACCTCGTCCATCGGGGCTTTTGAAGTCGCTCCCTCTACGACCAAGGCACATCCGGAGATAGAAAACAGCAGCGTGCTGATCAAAGTTAACCGCATAGCGAAAACGACTATAGCGTAAGGCGCATGCTAACTACAAACAACGCACAAAGGCTAACCATCACCCGGTGCGACAGCCGTCCAATGTAGCCCTGGTTATGGTAAGGACCACGGAGTGAGTGAGTCTGCCGAATTAACCAAGAGCGATCTAGATTTATACCAAGGATTGGATAAAAATTGAGTTATGAGGAAACCCGTGCTGAACCAATGGGCGTAAGAGGAGATGACAGAAAAGCGCCCCTTATGCCATAGCATTGACGATCAGCGGGGATCCTGCTGCTGGACCAGACGCCCATTTAGGAGACCAATTCCATTAAGATCGCGCACTGAGCGATACGCCGGTCGGGATACCGCTCCATCCCGGCCGGCGCTCCCGTTATTCTCGTTGTGGACTTAGTGCGGAAGGCGGCCGGCCACGCCAAACAGCCTACCCTAGGGAGTGAACCATCGAGAGCCTGAAAGTTGCAGCCGGCCACTTGAAAGGTTATCACGTATAGCTGTGCGGAGTTGCTTGTCTCAGGCGCCGGCCTGCTCCCGCAAATACACGGTTCGCGTGGGGTATGGCATGTCGATCCCCTCCGTTCGAAATCGCTTCAAAATGCGCTTGCGCAATTCATGCTGCACGGGAAACTGATCGACGAACTCCGCCACCTGACAGATCAGTGTAAAATTGAGCGCGGAATCGCCGAATCCGGGGATGAACCGCACCATCGGCGCCGGCTCGGCCAGCAGGCCCGTAATCGTACTGGCCGCGCTTTGTGCTTCCTCCAGCAGTACACGCTCCACGTGGTCCGGGTCGCTATCGTAGCTCACGCTGACTGGGATGAGCAACGACATGCGCCGCTCCGGCAGAAAGTAGTTCGTGACAACCGCCTGCGCCAGCTTGGCGTTCGGAACGATGATCAAATTGTTGGCCAGCGCCCGTATCGTCGTGCTACGCCAGCTTATGTCTGTGACATAGCCCTCCTCGCCGGTGTTGAGTTTGATGTAGTCTCCGAGCCGCACCTGGCCGGCTACGCTGACGTAGAATCCCGCGAACAGATTGGACAGCGTATCCTGCAGAGCCAGAGCTACCGCCAGGCCGCCCACGCCGAACGCCGTCAGGATGGGCGTGATGGAGACTCCGAAATGGCGCAGCAGGATCAGGATGCCCACCAGCACGATGAACAACTGCGCCAAATTCTGCGTGAGCGTGGTTACCGGCATGGCTCCTTGCGCGCGGCTTGCGTAGTGGCGGATCAGGTTGCCGGCCAGTCGCGAAGCCATCAGGGTCAGCGACAGGATGGTCAGGATCAGCAGCGTGCGCTCGATCAAGCGCGCGGAGCGGTCGGGAAGATCCATCGTTTCGGTGGCGAAATAGATGCCCAGCATGAGCGACCAGATCATGATCGGCCCGCCGAGCGACTGGGTCAGGACCAGATCCACTTTGCTTGTCGTCCTCTCGCCCCAGCGGTGCAGCGCCCGGAACAGCAAGCGCTTCATCACATAACCGGCGGCCAGCATCCCCAGCAGCAGGCACGCGGGGAGCACCAGTTTCAGCGGGTCATGCACGGCCATTTGCCGGATCGATTCCATTTCGCTATCCTCCGTAATTCGGAGTCTACCGCATGAAACCTATGCTACTGGCCGAAGTTGAAAACAAGTCCGGCCCTGGTCCCTACGCGGAGTTGCTCGAGCAGATGAAAGCCGCGGGGGCCGTGATCCCGCAGATCTTCCATTTGTTCCGGTACAAACCCAGCGTCGGCCAGCACCTCGCACGGCTCTCGCAGGAGATCATGCGCGGGCCCTCGCCCCTAACCGCCGGACAGAGGGAACTGATTGCCGCATTCACTTCGGCGCGCAATCAGTGTCCGTTTTGAATCAAGAGCCACGCCGCAGTTGCGGCGGAACTGCTGAAAGACCGCGCCAAGGTCGATGCGGTCGTCGCCGACTACACCACTGCGCCCATCACGGACGCGGAAAAGGCCCTGTTCCGGTTTGTCGAGAAAGTAAACCGCAACTCGATCGCCATCGGGCCCGCGGACATTGCCGGGATGCACCACGCCGGCTGGACCGATGAAGCCATCTACGATGCCATCAACGTCTGCGGCCTGTTCAATTTTTACAACCGCTGGATCGATGCCACCGGAGTGTGCGAAATGCCCGAGGAAGCCCACCGCCAGTCCGGCAAGCGGCTGGCAGAGCGGGGCTACATCTTCTGAGAATGCACGCCCGGCCGGCCACCCTGGATGACGCGGCTCCGATCGCCCGCATTTATAACGAGGGCATTGCCGATCGTGTCGCCACTTTCGAAACTCGCCCGCGCTCAGCGGAAGATGTGCGCGGCTGGTTCGATGGCGTGCATCCTATCGTGGTGGTGGAAGAAGGCAGCGAAGTCATCGCGTTTGCCGCGACATCGTCTTACCGGCCACGCCAATGTTACGCCGGAATCGCCGAAGTTTCCGTCTATGTTGGCCGCTCGGCTCGGCGCCAGGGTGCCGGCCGCATTGCACTGGCGGCGCTGATCGAAAGCGCGCAACAAGCCGGTTTTTGGAAGCTGGTTTCGCGTGTCTTTCCCGAAAACCAGGCCAGCCGGAGCTTGATCCGGTGTATGAATTTTCGCGAAGTCGGCACCTATGAAAAGCACGGCAAGTTGGATGGAGTCTGGCGCGACGTAGTCATTGTCGAGCGGCTCATTGAGCAGAATCTGAAAACATGAAGGGTACGAGCATGCTGCCGCCGCGTCGCCCCATCCCCGCGTCGCCGCGTCGCTTTTCTATCCCGCCGTAAAATACAATCGCACCGCGCGCACCAGATCCTCCGGCGTCGCCTCCGCTTCGCGGCTCTCGTAGCGCGCGATCGCGTTCAGAATTTTGCAGACATCGTTGGGGTAGCAGGCGCGCAGCTCGCTCCGGCCATCGGCCAGGCAGAGATCCCGGAACACCGCGAAGCTCTCCGGCGTGACCGTCACTAGCCGGGAACGCGCCACGCGCCGGAAAATCTCGTCGAACGCATCCGGGGAAACAGGATCCACGTAGATCTTATTGTGGATGCGCCGCAGAAATGCCTCGTCCGCCAGCTCGCTGGGCTTGAGGTTGGTCGCAAAAACCACCAGCACTCGGAACGGCACTTCGAACTTGAGCCCGTACCGCAGCGACAGGTAATCCACTCGCCGGTCGAGTGGCACGATCCAGCGGTTTAGCAGCTCGCGCGGCGTCATGTGCTGCCGCCCGAAGTCATCGATCACGAAGATGCCGTTATTGGCCTTCATTTGTAGAGGCGCCGAATAAATTCCGGACGAGTCGTCGTACCGCAGCTCGAGCAACTCCGACGTCAGCTCGCCGCCCACCATAATTAGGGGCCGGCGGCATACCACCCAGCGTGGGTCCCGGTCCTCATGGTCGTCCCCCACCCGCTGATGCACCGCCGGGTCGTACACACAGATCACCTGGCCGTCCACTTCGACCGCGTAGGGGACAAGCACCGCACCCTCGTAGACGCGCAGCAACCTCTCCGCTAAACTGCTCTTGCCGTTGCCCGGCGGCCCGTAGAGGAAAATGGAGGATTGCTCAATCAGCGCCGGCCCAAGCTGATCCAACAGCCCATCCGGGACTACCATGTCGGAGAAGGCCGTACGGAGCATCTCCCGGCTGATTTCGACCTCGGTTGCCTGCAGCTTCACGGCTTCGCAGTACGCTTTCAACGAAACCGGCGCTGCCGCCGAGTACTGGCTGATTTGGAAGCGTTCCGTAGCCAGCGTCCGGCCACTAGCCGACAGGGAGATACGATAGTCGTTTCCCACCATCCCTTTGACTTCGATGAACTGCTGCTGCCGCAAACTGGTGAAGATCGGGTGTACGACGGGAATGGGGACCTTCAGAATACCGCTCAGCGCCTGGAGGGTCGTGGTGCCTTCGACCGATAACCGCCGTAAAATGAGGTCCGTGACTAGCGCCGGGCTGATGCCCAGGCCCTCCATATCGCGTGGAACTGGCGGGTGGAACGCCCATTGTTCTTCACCAAGCAGTGGCATAACTTCTCTAGAATCTATCGGCGGGGTAGCGCCCAAAGTTTATGCACGCGGCCGCGGCGGCCCGCGTCATACTTGTTTGCGGACACTTACGTTGGTCGTGTCGCTTGTGGCATGTTTATCGTTCGCCGGGCTCCTGGCTGCCGCCGATGATGCCTCCAAGATTTACGAAGAAGGCCGAAAAGCGGAGCGCGCCGGGCGCATGGCGCGGGCCTATCTCTTGTACTCCCAGGCGGCGGCGCTCGAACCGGAAAACCAGTTGTACTGGCTGAAGAGTCAGGCCGTGCAATCGCGCGCGGCACTGGAATCGCCCCCAAAGATGGCGGCCAAAGCCCCTGATCTCTCCGCGGACGCCGCCACTTCCACATTCGACGACCTGAGCCCCAAGGATCGCTCCGCTGAACGCACCCCCCAGCCACCCGTCGAGTTGCAGGGCGCACCCGGCCGCAAAGATTTTGATCTGCGTGCCGACTCGAAAACTCTGTGGGAACAGGTGGCCCGCGCGTATCACCTCGATACTGTATTTGATGGCGATTATCAGCCGGGGCCGCCGCTGCATTTTCAAGTCACGCAGGTCGATTTTCGCGACGCTCTGCATGCCGCCGAAGCCGCCACCGGTGCCTTCATCGTGCCCATCTCGCGCCGGCTGTTTCTGGTCGTGAAGGACACCGAACAGAAGCGGCGTGAGGTCGAGCCCACCGTGCTCGTAGCCATCCCCGTTCCACAAGCGACCGCCACGCAGGAACTGGTGGAGATCGCGCAGGCCGTGCGGCAGCTTTTTACCCTGGAGCACATGGCGTGGGATTCGCAGCAAAACATGGTCGTGATGCGTGACCGCGTGTCGCGCGTCGTGCCCGCGCGCCAGGTGTTCGAGGAACTGGTGCACCACCGCCCGCAAGTCGACATCCAGCTGGAATTGCTGGAAGTGGATCGCAGCTCCTCGCTGGCCTACGGCGTGGACTTGCCCACCACGTTCCAGCTCATCTATATGGGAACGTTCTGGAATAGCCCACTCGCTATTCCGTCGGCCATCACCAAGCTGCTGACGTTTGGCGGTGGACAAACCAAGTTCGGAATCGGCATTGCGGATGCAACCGTGCTGGCCACACTGTCGAAGTCGATAGCACAAACGCTGTCGCACACCGACCTCCATGCGGTCGATGGTATGCCCGCCACCATCCACGTTGGGGATAAGTTCCCCGTGATGACCGCCGGCTACTTCGGCCCGGCGTCGAGCAGCCAGGGCGGACAAGTCTACTTGCCGCCTCCCTCCTTCACGTTCGAAGACCTGGGCGTCAACGTCAAGGTGACGCCGCATATTCACGGCATGGACGAAGTGACTCTCGATCTCGAAACCGAATTCAAGGTACTGAGCGGCGGCACCAACAATGGCATCCCGATCATTTCGAGCCGCAAGCTGGTAACCAAGGTGCGTTTGCGTGAAGGCGAGTGGGGCGTGGTCACCGGGCTGATGAGCGCGAGCGAAGCGCGCACCATCCACGGGATTGCAGGTCTGACAAGTATTCCGGTGCTCGGTCAGTTGCTGCGAAAAACCAACAAGGATGAAAGCACGAGCGAAGTCCTCATGCTCATCAAGCCCACACTGCTCAACCTGCCGCCGAACCAGTTCGTGACCCCCACCATCTGGACCGGTTCCGAGATGCGCCCCGTCACGCCGCTGTGATGGGCCGCCACGCGGCTCAGCGGAACGCGACTACATCCTCGATACCTGCCAAGATGCCTGCCACCGAGCCCGTCGACCCGGCCCCGGCTCGCCGCGCACCGCAAAGCGCACCGTGCGGTTCCCGTTCTTCAGGCCGAACGCGTGCCAGACCGATTCACCGCTCTTCCACTCGTTTTCGTCCGGGTAGAGCCACCTCCATCGGTGCATACTTCTCCCTCACCAGAAACACATACGCCACAATCCCGAGTATCAGAAAGAACCACGTCGCCCGCATGGGAGCGTCGTAGCTGCCCGTAGTCTCTTTTAACCAGCCCGTGAGGATGGGGGCCACGATGCCTGGCAGACTGGCGGCGCAGTTCTGAATTCCCACGATCCGGCCGATCGCCCCACCGGGGATCAGCGTCTGCGTCAGCGCCCAGTAATTGGCGGTCGCGAGGCCCAGACCCGTCAGCGAGAACACGGCAAAGAACAGCGCTATGCCAACCGAATCCGAGAGCCCGCCAATCACCTCCGTGGAGGCCATGAGGAAACCCGCTATGGTGAAGGCCTTGCGCACGCGCACCGCATTGCCGCCGCGTGCGATCATGCGGTCCGCGATCCAACCTGCGAGTGCAGCCATAGTAGCCATTCCGCCGAAGCTGAAAAACGTATACAGCCCCATCGAAGTCAGGGAAAGATGGCGGCGCTCGACAAAATACGCCGGCATCCACGTCATGCAGAAATACACGAAGTACATGTAACAGAAGGTTCCGATGATTGTGCCCCAAATCACGGGACTGGCCATTACGCGAGTAAAAGGCGCGTGCACCGGGGCGGCCTTCCCAGCTGCCTCCTGCTGCTCCATCTGGCGGTCGTCATTGCTAACCAGCAGGAGCCAGGGGATCAGCCACACCAGGCAACCGAGACCCAGCATCACGAACATGGCGCGCCAGCCGTGGGCAGCGATAAGCCAAGCGGCGATGGGCACCCCGATCGCGGGGCCGATTTTGGTGCCCGACATGAACACCCCCACGGCCAGGCCGCGCTCCCTTTCTTCGAAGTGGAACCGGATCCAGCGCATGCTGGCCGGAGTGATCACCGATTCGCCCACGCCCAACATCACCCGCAGCGCTAGAAACTGTGGCACCGATCCGGCCAAGCCCGTGGCTGTCGAGATCAGGCTCCAGAATAAAAACGCGATGGCGTACGGAATCTTCACGCCATACCGGTCCACCAGCCAACCGGCGGGGATCTGCAGAAAGGCATACGACCAGAAGAATGCGGAGTTCAAAGTCCCGCGCTGCTGGTCGGTCAGATGCAACAGCGACCTGAAATCGGGCACCGCGAGCGCAACCGAAATGTTAGACCGGTCCACATAGCCGATCATCGTGCCCAGTGTTAGCAAACCGATGATGATCCACCGGCGCGAAACGGCCGAGCGTTGCTGCATGGAAACCGCTGCCGGAGAAGAGACCCTCACGATTTGCACAACATATCACTTTCACGCGCCAGGCAGCACGGTCAGGTTTGGGGTCGAAAGTTGGCCGGTCTCTCGAAACGCCCGATTCTCAGCAGCCTGCTAGTGCTAGACTCGCTGCATAGGGTCGTGAAAGTACACCGTCGCTACTTGAGGGGCAGCCGTTGACTCCATGCGCCCATCCGCGTCGGCCTCACGTCGTCAAATGCAGCCGAGTTTTCTTCTGACGTACCTCGACGCCTTCCAGCGTATTGAGGGCTGGTTTTCCTTTGATGCGGCTCTCTTGTTCATGGCCTATAACCAGCTACTCGCCAGTCATGGCATCGCGAGCGACGTTATTGAAATCGGGGTTCACCATGGCCTCTCGACGATCGCCATCGCCACCCTGCGCGGTCACGGGAAGCACCTCTACGCAATCGACTTATTTGAGGACCTTCAGACCGAGAATGTCTCCCGGTCGGGTGGAGGCAATCGGGCGGTGTTCGAGCGGAATATGCTGGAGTTCTTTGGGAGCTTGGACTTCGTACGTATCCTGCCGCGATCTTCTGCCGGCCTCGGGCCCACCGACCTCGGCCGGTCCTTCTCGTTCTGCCATGTCGATGGAGGACACTCCCGCTCCGAGACCTACAGCGATCTTGTGCTCGGCCATGAAATCCTCCTGCCTGGCGGCCTCCTCGCACTCGACGACTACTTCAACGTGGAATACCCGGGGGTCTGTGAGGGAGCGGTTGAGTTCATGCTGCGACATCCGGGCTCTCTCAGGCCGCTGGCGATAGGATTCAACAAAGTCGTATTTCAGAAACAGCCGGCCTCATTCGATCTGAATGCCGATTTCCGGGAGCGCTTCCCCCAGGTCGAGTGCAAGATCGTGCCTCTGTGGGACCAGCCGACGATTCTGGTGACTTCCGTCCTCCGCTCTCATTTTGACCTGCAAGCATCGAAGCCCGATCAGTTCCATCCTTTCGGAGGTCAGACTAGGGCGATACTCGCACCGGAAGTGCAGGCGCTCGAAGCCAAGTCTGGCCAGCCAATCCGCATCGCCGTCGATATCGCCAATCGGTCGCTTGAAACATTCCCACACGGCGAAAAGGTGTTTGGCTTGTCGTACCATCTCCTGTCCAAAAGCGGACAGACGCTCTCGCATGACAACGACCGCACATATTTGACGGCCCCTCTCGCGCCGGGCGAATCGGCCCGTTGTGAACTCCCCATCGTTGCGCCCAGCGAGGTGGGCGAGTACAGGCTCGAGTTGGATCTTGTTTGGGAAGGTGTCATGTGGTTCCGGGATATCGGCAATCCCACCGTCTTCGTCGAGCTCGTGGTAGCCTGACGGGGACGTGCGCTTGAATCGTTTGCAAGTGTTGAGCTTCTACGCTCTCACTTTACTCGGCCTGAACGTTTACGTCGCACATCGGATCTTAACGCTCGAATACTCAGCCCATCTCGAATCGAACGAGGGCACGTTCATGTCGATCGCTCGCGGCATGGCTGCGCATCCCGCTGATCTCACGTGGTGGCCCTTGTGGAATGCGGGCATTCCGTTCGAAAACACGTATCTTCCCCTGCTCCCTGCCATCGTCGCGCTCTTCTCGCGTTTGACCGGCTGCTCAATACCTCTCTGTTTCCACGCTGTCTCGGGGATATTCTACTGCTTGCAGCCCGTCACGCTCTTCTTTTTCGCCGCAATCGTGTCGCGCCGGGTCGGTTACAGCTTCATCGGTTCGCTTCTCTACTCCCTGACATCTCCTGCGGCGCTGATTTTCAGGGCCGTGCGTTGGGACGCGGGCGGAGCCTGGAACGCCCGCCGGCTTCAGGTCATTGGATACTACGGCGAGGGTCCGCACATGACCACGCTGGCCCTGTTGCCGCTCGCGGTGCTTTTTCTGCACCTGGCGCTAAAGCATCGGAAGCTCCGCTATTACCTGCTTACCGGCGCGATGATGGCGGGCGTCGTGCTGTCCAACGCCTTCGGTACCGTCGACCTGCTGATCCTTACGGTTTGCCTTCTCGCTACGGTTCACTTTGACCACGCCATCCGGAACCTGCTGACGACCGCTGCAATCGGCGCGACAACATATCTCATCATCAGCCCGGCACTCACGCCTTCCTTGCTCAGAACCATCCAGGAAGGTTCGCGCACTGTTGGCGGCGATTTCACCTTTACTGCGCGGACCGCCTTAGGCTTTCTCTTAGTAGGCGCCGGTTTCGTGTTTGTGTGGTGGGTCACCAGGCGCCTGAAGGCCCCGGATCATCTGCGTCTCTTTCTTCTGTTCGCATTCGTGATGTGCGCCATCCCGATGCTCGGTGTTTGGTGTCAGGTCTATCTGTTTCCACAACCCACTCGCTATGAGGTTGAAATGGAGATGGCGCTCTCGATGGCCGTGGCGCTGGCTGCTCCGGTAATACTCGACCGCGTCTCTCGCCCTGTGAGAATGGCCCTTCTCGCGTGTCTGTTGATTCTTGCCACCCGTCAGACGATCCACTACATCCGCTACGCTCGCAAGCTCATCCTGCCCGTGGATATCACGACGACCATCCCCTACAAGATGGCCATGTTCCTGCAAAGCAGATTCCACACGGAACGAATTTTTGTTACGGGTAGCTCGTCATACCTTTTCAACTACTTCACCGATCTCCCGCAACTCCATGGAGGCCACGACCCCAACGATCCGAACTACGCACACAAGGTCGCCGTATTCACGATCTATTCAGGGATGAACACCGGATCGAAAGACGCTGAAATCTCCATCCTATGGCTGAAGGCCTTTGGCGTCCAGGCCATCACTGTGCCCGGTCCCACGAGCATCGAATACTTCCAGGTATTTGCGAACCGGCATAAATTCGACGGCGTCCTGCCTGTACTCTGGAACTACCAAGACACCAAGATCTATGCCGTCCCAACTCGGGCCTCGTCTTTGGCTCATGTGGTTCCGGCGAATGTAGTCGTCAAGGACGAGCCAGTAAATGGTCTGGATGTTGGCCAGCTCTCCACTTACGTCGCGGCACTCGAAAACCCATCGCTTCCTCTCGCCAATATGGAGTGGCAAGACCGGCACTCGTTTGGCGTCCAGACCAACCTGAAACCCGGCCAGGCTATATCCATCCAGGAAACATACGCCGATGGCTGGCACGCACAGGTGAATGGAAAACCAACACCGGTTTCGCGAGACGGCCTGGGGTTGATGGTGGTGAGGCCAAACTGTGCCGGCGCCTGTCGGGTCGAGATGAGCTACGACGGCGGTGCAGAGCGAAAGGCCTGTCTGATTGCGAGCGTCCTCGCACTGATCTTTGTTGGAGCGTACTCCTACTTTGAATTGAGGCGTCAGCCTCATTAAAAAACAGTGGTTCCACGATGCGCGCTGCAAGTCCTCATCCCGGCTCCCCATCGCGCGGCAATGCACACCTGATCGACGCGGAACCAACTGCTAGTCCCGCGACATCGCCAGATAGACTGCGGCAGGAACCAGCAAGAGCACCGCGGCCATCGCGAGGGCTAACACACTGTGTCCAGCCAGGAGCGCTGTCGCGGAAGGAAGAAGCGCCTTCATCTCGAAACCGGCCACGCTCGACGAAATCCGCCCGAGCGCCGACTGAAACCACGTCGAGGTGCCGCCGAAGCAAGCACCAAGCAGGCCGACCGCGCAAGCCAATGCGATCACCTGAGCGGCGGTAATCGGACGCCCCGCGGTTTCGGCGGCTTCGCGGCGCGCGCGCACCTGCGCCAGCCACCAAACACGGCCGGAATCGGGAACCACCGCATTGGCGCGCATTTCGTCGCGGACCTCTTCCACGGCGCCAGCAATGGCGGCGACATCGGCGCAGATTGCGCATGCCGCGACATGCGCGCGCAGGTCAGCTTCCACCCGCTCCGGCCAGCGGGACTGCACAACGGCGGCCAGCACCTCCGATTCGAATTCGCACTCCACTGGTTTCATGGTTTGCCCCCGTCCAGCGCACGGCCCATCAACGCGGCCAGTCTTCGACGCGCGCGGGACAACATGGGCTTCAGGCTGGCCGGACTCAGGCCGAGCACATCCGCGATCTCGCGGTGCGAAGCGCCCTCGGCATAGGCCAGCCACAACATCGCCCGCTCGCGTGGCTTGAGATGCGACATGGCGCGCGTGAAATCGGCATCTTGCTCCGTGGCGCCGGCGTGATCGGGGGAGGGTACGCGCTCGATGTCGTCACCCGCCAGGCTGAAGGCGGCGCGAATCAGCCTCCGCCGCCGTGCATCCCGCGCCAGATTCGTGGCGATGCGATAGAGAGAATTGCGGCGATGCGCCTCGCTATCGTGCGTCGCGGCGGCGCGCAGAAAGCGATAGAACGTTTCCTGAAGCAAGTCGTCCGCCAGTTGACGGTCGCCGGTGACCCGGGCGAGGTACGCCCACACGCCGCGCGCTGTCCGCTCGTAGAATGCGCGGAATGTTTCTTCGTCCATCACGAAATCCGCGCGGGCGTCGTCCAGCGCGCTGGCGCGGCTGACATCGGTGAACGTCGTGTCACGAAACATAAGGAAAGCGCCTTGTCATTCCCGGTTTCCGGATCCTAGTGGCCTGTCGCAGCGACAACGTGAGCATGACCGCTCCCTTATGGTCGCCGCTCAGCAAGGCACATTCCGGGCCGCGCGCGTTAGCAAGCGTTTTTTCCGATGCTGACGAATTCATTGCGACACTCCACTAGACTAGGCAGCCGGCGGCTCGGCCCGGGGCGTCAGAGATGCCGGTTCGATCAGCCCAAGCCGTTGTGAGATGACAAAGGAGATTATCGCCGAAATCACGAACCCCAGACCGAGCGCGATGGCCAGAACGCCCAGCGCATGGAGCGGCTGCGAGGCGTCATCGGCGACTCGCCCGCCCACAACCTGCAGGCCGATACCGCCCGCTACCAGCACTATCCCCCCCTGCACCGACCAGAGAATCCGCCCAAGAGGCGCACTCACGCTCCGTGGACCGGCGTCGAGCTTGATCGGCGACGACTCCAGGAACTTCGACCCTGCCGGCGACTGGATGTAGGCCAGCAGATCGTCGTTCGCCGTAAACCGGTCCAGGAGTTTCGTATGGACATCGGTCTGCACTTTGGCCAGCCGGCTCCACCTCCGGTAGTCAATCAGCGTCCGAATCAGCCAGACGAGCAGTCCGATCGCCATGCCGAAACCGGCGAATACGCCCAAGCCGTTGAACACATCCCTCCACATCTCCACCACCTGCGTGGCGTGGTCCTGACGGAGGCGAGGAGCACCCTCGCCGACATAGAACGACGGATTGCGTGCGATTTCGGGATGCGTGTTCAGAAAGCTCACCAGGGCGGGATACGGCGCAAGATAGGATGGATTGCCGAGGAGACTCGGGTCGAGCGCCAGGACGCCACGCAATGCGGGCGGGTAGTGTTCCAGAAGGCGCGACAACTCCTCCCTGGTGCGCTGGGCGTCCGGTTGCTCTATGGTCACGATGGATTGAGCTGGCACAGCCCCCGCAGCGCTCTTTGGCCCCTGCGCGCAGCCGGGTGACGGCTGTAACACACCGATGCATGCCGCCAGCATTCCCAGTCCCAAAACTCGCCTCATTCGCTCCTGCGCCATCGTCGTGCTCCTCTCTGCCGAATAATTACGCAGCGAGGACCGGCAGGTTAACACATGACGTCCAAATCCAAGAAACCATGACGCCGCTCCGTGGGGACCCCGCCGGCGAAAGGTAACCACCTGAGCCCAAAGCTCCCCGTGCCCGCCGGTCAGCCCATTTCTCGTCCGCTGTTGCCGATTACAATTCACGCTCCGATAGGTGTACAATGGAACTTACCTGGAAGTTGATCCGCAACCCCTCTCCCTGTAACGGTAGTCGGCTCGCCGATTCTCATCCTCAAAACCTATACCTATAATGAAAAGTTTCTCTGATTTCTCACTCTCTGCTCACCTGAAGAGCAACCTGGTAAAGCATGGCTTTACCGAACCGACGCCCGTCCAGGCCTTGGCCATCGAGCCGGCGCTGGCGGGCCACGACGTGGTCGCCACGGCGCAAACGGGCACCGGCAAAACGCTCGCGTTTGTCCTGCCCATCATCCATCTGATCGGAAAGCAACCGTCGCATTCCGGCATCCGCGCCGTCGTCCTGAGCCCAACGCGCGAACTCGCTATCCAAATCCACGAGACCTTCGCCAGAATGGCGGCTGGCACCGGTGTTCACGCCACGGTCGTGGTTGGCGGACTTAACGAGCGATCGCAGTTGCAGTCCATTCGCAAGGGCGCACAGGTGCTGATCGCCACTCCCGGCAGGCTGTACGATTTCGTCGGCCGGCAACTCGTCAATCTGGGTAGTGTCCGCATGCTGGTTCTGGACGAGGCGGACCGGATGCTGGACATGGGCTTCCTGCCTACGATCAAAAGGCTCATGGCCGCCATCCCCTCTGATCGCCAGACGCTGTTCTTCTCGGCAACTATTGAAAGCTCAGTCAAACACCTGGTCGAGACGCACGTTCGAAATCCGGTGCGCATTGCCGTCGGTTCCACCACCAAGCCGATCGCCGAGGTTGAACTGCATCTTTACGAAGTCGAGCAGGATCGAAAGCTGGGCCTGCTCGAAAGCATGCTGCGCCAGGAGGAGGGTTCCTTCCTGGTGTTCGCCCGCACCAAGCACGGCGCCGACCGGCTGTCGAAGAAGCTCTCGCGCGAGGGCGTAAAGGCCACGACAATTCACGGCGACCGCAGCCAGAACCAGCGCAATCAGGCGCTGCGCGGGTTTCAGGAGCGGTACTACCGGGTCCTGGTGGCTACCGACGTCGCAGCCCGCGGGATTCACGTGGAAGGGATCGCTCACGTGGTGAATTATGATCTCCCGCAAGTCCCGGAAGATTTCATTCACCGTGTTGGCCGCACGGGCCGAGCAGGCGCGCGCGGAACGGCTTCGACCTTTGCCACTCGCGCCGAGCGCGCCGACGTTGCGCGCATCGAGCGCACACTGGATACCAGGCTGTTACGGCGTCAGGTCTCACCCGACGTTCCTCGGGAGCAGAAGCCGACTGCGCCGGTCATCGTCATTCCTTCACTATCGGCACAACCGCAGCGGTTTGTGAGGTCGTTTGGGCCTGGACGCAAAGGCGCTCGACGCCAGGTACGGCGGGCGGTATAGACAGGCGGTATTGAAAGGATTTGCTTTGCGCCTGCACCCCGGAGTGCGGGACGCAGCAGGTCCGACGATCGGGGCCGATCAACGATTCAGCAAAGTACCTGGGCGAATTGTAGTTACTGGAGGAGGGTGCACCTGAAAGCCAGACCAGGTTTTATGGCCGTTCGTGTGTACCGTGCAGTGATATTCCTGTCCATCGGCCCCGACATATCGGATAATTGTTGCGCCGCTTCCTTGAATGTAGCGTGAAGTTTCACGAAGCCTGCATGTGGGTTGAGCCATGAGTGGCTTTCCCAACAGGTCGCTGACGTTAGGCGATGGCATTTATTTAAGCTTAGCTCTTTTGTACCCTGGTTGGCCAGCCCACGCTTGACAAAAACGGTCAAATAGCAGACCATCTTAGGTGAGCCGAGCATTTTACTCCCTCTTCAGATTACCTGAGCTAAGTCAGGTCGTTTGAAACCACTCTCTTAGCCCACCAGAAGCAACAGGGTAGCGATTGTGGTTTTGATACGAGCCGTTCGCCCTCTTATCCAACTATGAACATGGGCCTGGAACTGGCATACATTTTGGCCTTTCTGGCCTCCTTGTTCACGTTGCGGTTACAGCCATCACTACCCAGCGCGTCAATAACCGGCCGGACTCCGGGGAGTGAATCTCTCTAACTCATGACAACAAATACAACACTTACTAAAGAGCCGCAAGCCGTTGGAGAATTGCGAGTCGCCGGAGCGATGACAACCCTGCGTTATTCCGGCTTCGACCAACGGGACAACACCCGGTCTTATGTTTTTCAATGCATCGTACCTGGTGCAAAGGCCAGGCCGATCGTAGTGAGTGCGGAGATACCTCTGCTGGTCAAACATAACGTTCGCATACAGGACGGTCCAGCTTTATGTTTGCATACGCTGATGTTGGAAATACAGGGATTGGATTTTTCCCAAGCCGGGACACTGCGGCGGCTGCTTACCGCCCAGGATCTACTTGCTTACCTCGCTAGCCAGCCGCGGCCGGCAGCAGCGAAAGGCAAACGAGAAAAGCGGGCTGATGATAAAGCAAATGGACCGTCACAATAGAGTTCTGATCCTCGCTTCACTGCTGGTAGTCGTGGCCGGCATTGCAGTGTATTTTCTCAAGTAGACATCGCTCGCTTCCTGGCGCCCAAGAACAAACGGACTAACCCTCACGGGTCCAGCTTCTTGACGCCGCGCCTTTCGTCGAGCCTACGTAAGGATTTGGCGTCTGTCGGGACGGGTGGGAGCTTCACGCGTGAATCGCCCCTTGTTTTGTGGACGGCGAACGCTAGTCATCTTTTTCGGACGGGCTTCGCTCACGGCAAGGGTTCTGCCACCTGTGTCTTGCCCGTTCACAGCCGAGATTGCTTTTTCGGCCTCAGCGTCATTGGGCATTTCGACAAAAGCAAATCCTTTGGGTTGTCCTGTTTCCGGGTCAGTTACAATACTGATACGTTCGACAGTTCCGTAAATTTCAAATAGCGATCTAACCTTCTGTTCCGTTACTCCAAAACTAAGGTTACCAACATAAATACTTTTCATTTACTCTTCCTTTTCTTAATTGAGTTCATAATCTGTCCAGAATGGGTCGATTAAAGGCGCCGCAAAGCCGTTTCCCCATGTGTGAGTGCCGTGGCCCGATCTCGATTTCGCATCGCACCCAGCATGGCCCGGACATGCGGCATAGCCCGGTTGAGCTTATCCGCCACTGGACGGTGAACATATCGTGAAGTCGATCCGTTTGTCGCGCCATGGATCGGTTCTGAAAGCTCCACCATCTCGCTCAGACACGCTTGGGCAAGTTCAGTTTGTGCTTGCCACTCGGCTTCGTCTTGCCGGTCTCCGCTCTTCAGCGATCTGACGATGCTGTCTAGTAAAGTCTTCGTGCTGCCGAACCACATTCGGATTCTTCGCTTTCTGATCTTCGCGCGTTAGAAGTGCAGCCGCGCATGCCGAGACGTCCGCTCCCCTAACTTTCGACGTGTCGAATAACAGGAAAGTTAAAACGACTGCTACAAAGCTGGCACCAGTACGGGTTGCGTCCGAGTATGCGGAGGAGCCAATCGAATATGCCATGGGACGGTTGAATGCGATTCGAATGGCAATTTGGACAGAGAGATGGCATCTGCTACTCCGCCCTTAATCGAGCGCCGGCCGTGCCAGAATTGCGATACAGTTGCGGGCGGGCTGCGTTCACGTTAATGGCTTTTCCGTTGAGTTCCGTGCCGTTCAGGGCTACGATTGCTTTCTCCGCGTCGGCATCATTCGCCATCTCTACGAACGCGAAGCCTCTCGGCTGGCCGGTCAGCCGGTCAGTCATGATCCTGAACCGCTCCACGGTTCCGTATTTTTCAAAGACGCATCGTATGTCGTGCTCGGTGGCGTCAAAACTGAGGTTTCCTACGAAGATATTGTTCATCTGCTTTCTCCCTTTGCACCATGAAGCGGGTTGGTCGAGGCGTCAGTATTTCGCCGGCTCGCCCGTTGCGTTCTTCCTATTCCAACCGGATGTGACTGAAAGTGTGAATTTCGGTCTAGGATATCGGCCCACTTAGGCATCTCTTAGCTTGAGGAAGATCCCGCGCGTGCCTTCACTATGATCCTTTGGCAAGAAGTACTTCATCACTCTTTTGAAATGTGCCTAAGGTTTCAGGATCTTGCACGTTCATCGGTCCTTTCTGGCAAGAGCCATCCGGGACGGACGGTAAGGATTGGCCGGAGAACAGCTAGGCCGCTCGGCTCATGGTGGGTAATGCCAACTTCAGTTTAGCAGATTGCGGGGGACCAGCGGGCCGCGGCGCATTGTGTGCAGAGTCAGTGCCCGCGAAACCGGCGCTGATCTTCAGTCTGCAGGTGCGGCCGCCCCGGCGTTTGGAACGCTACTCGCCAGCCGCTCAAATGCTGTGTCTGCATGGTGCTGGAGGAGGGGGTCGAACCCTCATGACCAGTGAAGGTCGCGGGATTTTGAGTCCCGTGCGTCTGCCAGTTCCGCCACTCCAGCGCGGGGAATTTCATTCAGTATAGCATCCGCGTTTTTTCGCTATACTTGTGAACGAAGACCCACCTGAATGGCGCTGTTCAAGACACGCAGCGCCGCCGTTTACGGCATCGATGCTCATCTGATCGATGTCGAAGTCGACATGTACAAGTCTGGCTCGGCGCGCGACTTCATCACCGTCGGAATGCCCGATACCGCGGTTCGCGAGAGCCGCGAGCGCATCAAGAGCGCGCTCATCAATTCCGGTTTCGGCTATCCCAACAAGGCCGTCACCATCAATCTGGCCCCGGCCAACGTGCGCAAGGAAGGCGCGGGATTCGATCTGCCCATGGCGCTGGGTATTTTAGGAGCCATGGGTACGATCACCAGCCTGGATCATCACCTGATCGCCGGCGAACTTTCGCTCGATGGCGCCATCCGGCCGATACGCGGGGCGCTCTCCATGGCGGTCTGCGCGCGTAACCAGGGAATCGCTAATCTTGTGGTGCCGGCGGAAAATGCCGCCGAGGCCGCGGTAGTCGAGGGCGTGCGCGTGTTCGGCATGCGGTGTTTGGCGGAAGTGGTGGCGCTGATCTCGCGGCCGGAGGAATTCTCGCCGGCGGTTCCGGAACGCGCGCCGCAGTTCTCCGCTGAGTCAACGGCGCCGGATTTTCGCGAGGTGCGCGGGCAGGCCACGGCGAAGCGCGCGCTGCAGGTGGCCGCGGCGGGCGCGCACAACGTGTTGATGATCGGGCCGCCGGGATCGGGCAAAACGATGCTGGCCAAGCGCCTCGCCGGCGTGCTGCCGCCGCTGAGCTTCGCCGAAGCCATCGAGACCACTAAGGTCCACAGCATCGCCGGCATCCTGGCCGCGGGCGCGGGTTTGTTGCGTGAAAGGCCGTTTCGCGCGCCGCATCACAGCATTTCCGACGCCGGACTGATCGGCGGGGGAATGGGCATGCCGCGTCCCGGTGAAGTGAGCATGGCGCACAACGGCGTTTTATTTCTGGACGAGTTCCCGGAGTTTCCGCGCAACGTTCTGGAACTGCTGCGCCAGCCGCTCGAGGACGGTTCGGTCACCATCGCCCGTTCCGCCATGACGCTCAGCTTCCCCTCGAGCTTCATGTTCATCGCGGCCATGAATCCCTGCCCGTGCAGACATTAACTGAACAGGAATTGAACCGTGAGCGCCGAAGGTGGCTGACTAGGATAGAAATGGTGACAACAACTCGACCGACCAGACCTTGAGGTGCTCGCTCGGGGCACGACATTCTGCCCGAAACCGACCACCTCTCACGCTGTTGCGCTTGAGATTCAGGAAACCCGGCGCGAGTGGCGCTGTGACTCCTCGTCATCGAGAAAGCGCTTCACGCGGCCCAGGAGCGCTCCGGTCGGCTCTCGTTCGCCGCGCTCCCATCGCGCCAACGTGCTGGGGTCAACACCGAGGTGCTTTGCTGCTTCCTTTTGTGACAGTCCCAGAGTAGTGCGCTGTTGGACCAGCCGCTCGCCCCAGCCGTTCCCTGCCGGAAGGGGGTTGTAGCCCAGGAACCGTAGGATGGCTGGCATATACCTGATCTCCGGTTTGGACGTATTCGCCTCCCAGCTGAAGACGCTCGTCTTGTCGACACCGAGTTGTTCCGCCACGTCTTTTTGGAGCATCTTCAGGCCAAGGCGCCTCTTTCGGATGTGGTCCCCGACGGTTTGCGGCTGAGTGGGAATCCGGATCACACGGCCTGTGCTGTACGACTGCGGGAGAACCAGCGGCATCGGCTGGTCGGGTTGGCTAAACCGATACGTGACAGTGATCTTGGATTGCTTGACGCCACACTCCTCGACCGTGTCCACCCGCACGCCGGCCACGAGGACTTCGATCAGGCGCCGTTTCTGCTCCCACGACACCGGTTCGTCGAGGCGTGTCCTCAGCTGCGCCAAGAGCGTCTCCGCGGAACTGACGGTCGCACCAATGGAGTCGGCGCCCGCAATCCTACAGCGCAGTTCGGCGACTTGAGCCTCCAGAGCTGTCTCCTCCTTGCCGACCTCGTCCATCTGGGCGTCCAGGTCGGCCTCGGTCAGCCGGCCACGACGGTACAAGCCAATGACCCGGTTCCGTTCGGTCGCCTTCTGCGCGAGCAGCC
>JBGPKX010000026.1:0-26419 GCA_041486185.1 Bryobacteraceae bacterium
ACGGCTGCTCCTGCTGCTCGATGAAGAATTGCGCCAGCGGGGCGATATCGTCCTGGCGATCGCGCAACGGCGGCACGTGGACGCGCACCTGCGCCAGCCGGTGGTAGAGATCGCGCCGGAACTGGCCCGCGGCCATGGACTCGTCCAGGTCCTGGTTGGTAGCCGCGATGACGCGCGCATCCACGGAAATTTTTCGCGTCCCGCCCAGTCGGTAATAGGGCGCGTTATCCAGCACGCGCAGGAGCTTGACCTGCATGCGCGGCGGCAGCTCGCCGATCTCGTCCAGAAACACCGAGCCGGTTTGCGCCAGCTCGAACATGCCTGCCTTGGTGGCGACGGCGCCGCTGAATGCGCCTTTTTCGTACCCGAACAGCTCGCTCTCGATCAGCAGCTCGGGAAGGGCCGCGCAGTTGAGGTCAATCCAGGGACGCCCCGAGCGCGGCGAGTAATCGTGCAGGGCGCGCGCGATCAACTCTTTGCCGGTGCCGCTTTCTCCCGTGATCAGAACCGCAGCACTCGACCGGCCCACGCGCTCGACGAATGCCAGCAGCCGCCGCATGGGTTCACTCTGAATCACCGCCGGCATTCCCAGGAAGACGTGCCTCTGCGCGTCCGGTGATGGCGCAGCCGTGAGTGAAGGATTCGCTTGCCGGTGTTCGCCGGACTCGGCTGGGGAGCTGGGCGCACGCGCGAGGCTAGGGAACCCGAAGGAATTGCCGTCCATGGCCCGTATTCATGTACTTCGTCAGTTCCTTAGGAAAACTTCAGCTCTCTCCCAAATGCACATTGGCTACAGGTCTCGCGGGCTGCCATTTCAAAAAAAACGCCAGCCCATGATGGACTGGCGCGAAACAACCGGCCGTAGAGGAGTGCGATGGACCGGACCCTCCTCTGCGCCTCCGGTGCCGGCTATCTCAAAAGCCGTGCCTAGCTCTCTCCCGCCGGGCTGAAGGTCGGTGCCCCCAACCGAATGAGAAAGAGGTCACTGTGGGTCTTTTCTTTGGGGAGGATTCGTTTCCTCCCTCTCGAGTGCGTATCGCCGTTTGACAGTGCACGTGTGCCACCACATATCTATGGTGGCAACTGATTGAAAACGCAAACGCCCCGACAAGCTTGCGCATTTCAATGGGACAAATTGGCTGGCGCCGCGATCCGATGGAGGCTCTGGAGGCAGATCTAAACTACTGAAATAGAATGGGATGTCAGGTTGACGGCGGAACCGGACAAATAGTCAGCTTTCGGGCTCAATCTTCTCCACGAACCGCTCCACGTGTACGCGGTAAATGGCGGACTTACCTTGTTTGTCGCTTTGAAAGAAAATCTGCTGGCTGTCGGCGGAAAACACTGGCGCCACGCGGGCGGGGTTGCTGGCACGGTGTTCGCACACCGTCAGCTCGCGCTGCGTGGTGCGCAGCAGCAGCAGAATGTGGGGCGAGGCTTTGTTGCGGCTTGCGCCCTCGAACACGGAGGTGTCGCGATTCACGTCGAAATGCACGAACTGGCTGGTCTTGGCGACGAACTGGTCCTGATTGGCGTCTGGCGTGTGCTCGCGGATGGTGTTGAGCTGTGTCTTCTCTTCCGGAAAATGCAGATAGAGAATGGTCCGGCCATCGGGCGCCCAGCGTGCCGGCCCGACCGGGCCTGGTGCGATCTTCAGCTTGCGGTTTTGCTGGCCGTCGAAGTTCACCAGCCATAAGGCGCTTGACTCCTGCCGGTACAGCACCTGCGTGCGGCGCGGGCGGCTCACCGGTTCGCTGATCACCCAGGGGACTTCGGCGATGGTGGCTGCCGTGCCTTTCGCCATGCCCACCAGGCGCAGCCGTGAGGCATCGCGCCGGCATTCGCCGAAGATGGCATACAGACCGTCGTCGCTCACACTCGCGCCTGGGCAGCGCTGCCAGTCATCGGGTACGCGGTAGATCTCGCGTTCCCGTAGTTTGGAAATGTCCACGCGTTTGAGCGCCGGCCCATCGAAGTAGCAGAAGGTGTGCTCGTCGGGCATGAGCGTCATCGACGATCCGTCGAGCGCCGTGGCATCGGTGAGCTGCAACCACTCGCCGGTCTTCAGGTTGACGCGGAAGGCCTGCGGCGAACCGGTGCGGTCGCTCCAGCAAATGAGGAACTGTCCTTTATGCGAGAGAGCGCGCCCATAGTACGCCGGCAGGTAAGCGGAGTAAGCCGGGCTGGTCAAGCGGTAAACATCCAGCTCGGTGGCCGGATCGGGAAAACGCTCCAGGTCCGAAGCGAACACCGAGCCCTTGCCGCGTTCCACGGAAAAACCGGTAGCCGCGACGAATGCCAGTAGCGAGCGGCGTGTCCAACGGCGGGGGCGCGCCGTGAAAGGACCCATAAAGTGATGGTAACATCCGCGGCCGAGACCGCTTTGTAAACTGCGGACAGCTCAAATGCCGCTTCTACTTTCCGTGGCTCGCCTGATAGTGCATGGCCAGCAGGTCCAGGCCGAAATCGCCGTTGAAGTCTCGCCAGACGCTGTGGATGTGATTGGCGTTGTTCTGCGTGTTGTCGTACTCGATGAGGAACGCGGGCGCTTGCACGCGGTAGTAATGCGGGCCGCCGCGTTGCTCCACGCCCGCCCACGCGAAGAAGATGTTGGTGCCGGCTTTCTTAACCTGCTCCATGCGGGCCTGGGCAAGCTGCTCGGGCATGTTACTTGCATAGCTCGAGAGCAACGTCTGCAGCAGATCGAACTGCTTCTTGGTCATTTTCGCGGCCGAGAGGCCGGAGGGCTGACCCTCGAGCGCGGCCTTGCGCGAGGCCATGGTCAGGATGTCCTTATAAGCTTCCGGGGCCACGATGGCGACCTTCTTCTGCTCCGGCGTGAGGGATTCGAGCAGATCGCGCGCCAGATCCTCTTCGGCGGCCAGTATGCGAAGTCCCTTGCGCGGGCCCTCGCGAACTTCCGCCGGATTGGCTCCGAAGAAGCTCGGCGATCCCGCCACCTTACCGTTGACCACCGTGAAGTTCTGGCTGACGTGATGTCCTTCGATACGGAACCCCCAGGTGCCGGTGTCGGACGGTTCGCCAAAAACGCTGAAGTAATATTTCTCGGGATTGCGTTCGGGATGGCTCGTGCTGGTGTCCGCCTGCTCAATCTGCTTCAACACGTCTTCCAGGCTCATGATGGTGACGGCTTTGATGTAGCCTTGCTGGCTCAAACCCGCGCTCAATAGCGCATGCGACAGCGCCCTTTGCGGCGGCGTCATTTCAAGCAGCGGCAGGCCCTTGCGCTCGCGCGGAATGAAGTGCCAGTTCAGACGCTCTTCTTCCTGGAACGGGAAGGTTGCCTTGGCGCGCTGCTCGGGCGTCAGCGACGCGAGAAAATGCTGCGCCGCCTGCGTCATAACGATGGAAGAGTTGATACGGTAATAGGCCGAGGTGAGCAAGATCGCTCCTATCGTAAGGGCTGCCAGACGAAGAAACAAATGTCGCATTTTCCGCTCCTGAGTTGAATTCGCGCGCCTCCCGGCGAGCGGACTGACTGGTTAGCTTATCAGGTTTGAAGAGGCGTGAGGCAAGCCCGCCATCGCGAAACATTCCGCGTCGCGAACCAAGCGGGAATTCGTTTGCGGATTCTCTGACCGAATTCGCGGCTAGAACGGAAAATCCGTCTTCGCCTGCTGAACCGCGGGCCTGGCTACCAGGAAACGATAGGGATTCACCGGGGCCTTACGCACGCGTACTTCATAGTGCAGGTGCGGCGCCGTGACCCGCCCGGACGCTCCTACTTCGCCGATCGGTTGTCCCTGCCGGATTTCCTGGCCGGCCATGACGTCGAACCGCGAAAGGTGCGCGTAGTAGGTCTCATAGCCGTTGCCGTGATCCACCACGACTAATCTGCCGTACCCGCCATCCCGATCGGCAAACACCACGATGCCGTCCGCCGTTGCCAAGGCCGGGGTGCCAATGGGGGCGGAAATATCCACTCCGTTGTGGCGAGCGCCCTCACCCGAGAAGGGATCGGTGCGCTGCCCGAAGCTGCTCATCAGCGGACCATCCACCGGCCAAATATTGGGCTTGGTGTTCAGGTGCCAGCGGCGCGCGTATTCGAACCGGGAAAGGTTGGAACTGCGCAGATAATTGTATTCGGCCACAGTTTCGGTAAAAGTCGGAACCAGCCTGCCTTCGGCCGTGATATCGCCAGGTCCTTCGAGCTTGTGCTTGATGCCATATGCCAACGAAACCTCGTTGGCCATCAGTTCGAGCGAGGCGAGCTGTTCGTTGGTTTCCTTGACCACTTTCTGCAGGTTCTGGTAACGCATGCGCAGTCCGTCGGCTTCCCGACGCAGCGAGTTGTAGTTGGCGACCTTCCAGGCCATGCGGGCGTAACTGGAAACAAAACCAAAGATGGAAAAACCACCTACGAGTGCGAGAGCGAGAACGACGTAAAGAACCTGATGAGGAATGTGAATTCGCCGTAGTCTGCCGTGAAGCGAATGCGCGAGTACAAGTATAAAATACTGTTGCTTCATCTCTTCTCCTTAACTCCGGATTTCGTGCGGCGCAAAGCGCGAAGAATGTTTGATGGCCAGTGCCCGAACCGTCGGCCTAGCCCCTAAGGTTAATAAGGCTTAAACTTTAGCAATACCCCAACTTGCGTGTCAAGCCTAACCCTTGTTAGCATGCGGCGTGCCCCAGCGTATTCCCGGACGATTCTTTCTCAAAAATCTGTATGAGCGCAGAGGCCTGCTTTTTCAATTGGTTAGGCGGGATTTCGAACAGCGTTTCGTGGGCTCGGTGGCAGGCTGGATCTGGGGCCTGATCCACCCCCTGGTTCTGCTGATTTGCTGGACTTTCGTCTTCAGTGTCTGCCTCCGGTTTAAGTTGCCTGACGGGCAACCGGGCACCTACCCCCTGTTCCTGTTCGCCGGGATGCTTCCCTGGCTTCTGTTCAGCGAGACGGTGCAGCGTTCGTCTTCCTCGCTCGTGGAGCAGGCGACCCTCATCACCAAGACCGTGTTCCCGGCCGAGATGGTCCCGCTCTCGGTGTTTCTCTCATCGCTCGTCAGCCATTTAATGGCGCTCGCGCTCTTGCTGGTTGCGGTTGAAATCTGGTCGCCCTCGCTGAGCCCGGCGCTGCTGGTGCTGCCGTTCTATATGCTGTTGCTGGGGATGCTGGCGGTGGGCATCGGGTGGATCGTGGCGGCGTTACAGGTGTATCTCCGGGACACCTCGCAGGTGCTGACGGTTGTTCTGACGTTCTGGTTCTGGGTGACGCCGATCTTCATTTTCGAAAACCAGTTTCCGGTACGGCTGCGCGTGTTGCTCTACGCGAATCCTCTGAGATACGTAGTACTGGCATACCGCAAGGTCCTGCTATCCGCGCAGATGCCGAGCCTGGCGGACGCCGGCATGCTGGCGGCTTATGGGGTGGCGGCCTTTTGCATCGGCGGGCTGATTTTCCGGCACTTGAAGCGCGGGTTTGCCGACGTGTTGTGAGCTGGGCCGATTCCCCGGCGCTATAATGCAATCGGCATGCGTTTCGACGATTACAAGATGATCTTGTACCACCAGGAAGACGGCTCCTGGGTTGCGGAGATCCCGTCGATTTCCGGGTGCTATGCCTTGATGCCGACCCGCGAGACAGCTCTAGAAGAGCTGCAAGCCGTATTCGAGATGATCGCGCAAGAATATCGCGAGAAGGGCCAGGCGTTACCGGCGGACACCACCGAAGTCATTCATGCCTAGCGCGACCGCGCGCGAATTTCAGAATGCGGCGCGCGCTCTAGGATTCTCCAGAAATCGACAGACCGGCAGCCACGAGCGCTGGACCACCCGGATGGTCGCGCAGTCACGATTCCGCTGCACGGCGGGCGCGAGATCGGTCCTCCGTTGTTTTTCAAGATACTCCGCCAGTTGGGTGTCAGTCTTGAAGGATTTCAGAAACTGCGCTGAGATGACCCGCGGGTGGCAATCGTATTTTCTGCCGGATGAAACGCGCCACCCAGTCAGACATCACTATATCCGGGGCCTCGGGAGGAGTAGTCATGGCATTTGTGCGAGAGAGTCTGCGAACAAGCGCGGCCGGGGTGGCCGTGTTCCTGATGTGCGCCGGTTATGCGTGGCCCTGGGGCAACGATGGACATCAAATTGTCGCGCGGATCGCCGCCATGAATCTGTCGGCCAATGCCCGGTTAAAAGTGGCCCAACTTCTGGGCGTCACATCCGGCCCAACGGCCGTTGCCAATGCCATGGCGCGCGCGGCGATTTGGCCGGATACGTATCTTAAAGACCACTCGCCGAAAACCAAGCCCTGGCACTTCATCGACATCTGCCGTGGCGCCGATACAGCCAGCCTCGACTCCTTCTGCTCTAGCGAAGGTTGCATCACCCAGAAGATCGAAGAGTACCGCGCTAACATCCCGCAGGGACAATTCGACGAATTTGAAGGCAAGGGAGACTTGAGCCTGCTGATTCATTTCCTGGGCGACATTCATCAACCGTTGCACTGCGCTACCAACGCCGATCGCGGCGGCAACTGCGTGGCCGTCGAACTGGTCCCGTCCAAGAATCTGCACTCGGCCTGGGATACCGATCTGGTCAAAGAGGTAGAAGGCGCAAGCACGGTCGAAGCCACGGCCAAGCAGCTCAACGAAGACTTCCAGAGCAACCCGTGGGAGGACAGTTTCAACTGGCATTCGGGAACCGCCGACGATCTGGCGCGCGAATCCCGCGGGATTGCGGAGTCACAGATCTACGTGCCGCTCTCTATTCCGGTGCAGGCTTGCCAGTCGGATCTGAGTGAGTGCAGCGATGCGCCGCACGCGGTACAGGATCTTGACGTGAATCTTGATCAATCCTACACGGACAATGCGGCCGCAGTAGTACGCGCGCAGCTTACGAGAGCCGGGATAAGGCTGGCGAATCTGTTGAACAGCTTTTGGCCGTAGGCGGAAGCCGGCTTTGGCTGGCCATGGCATTCGGTGCGCAGCTTATCTAGAAAAAGGACTTGCAAATCGCTCAATCATCCTATAGTCTATAGGAATAGTATGATTGATTCACGCCAACTCGACTTCCGCTGTTGTAGCTAGGTTCTGCGCGGCCATCTGTTTTTCTTTAAGTCCAGCTTAGAAAAGGAGATTCCCATGCAAGTCATCAACTCATACAGTGGGGTTCATTCCATGACCCTGGCGGAACCAGTTGCTCGGCGCGCCGAGGCGAACCGCGAAAAGATTGCGGACGGACTCGGCAGGTTGATCGCCGATCGGGCCGCTGGCTATGAGGGCCCAATCCATTCGACAACCGGAAAGATGTTGTGGGCGATTCAGGCCTGGTACGCGGAGCTGAACGACGAGGCGGGCGCCAAGAAAGCGCTGACGTCGCACGCTGTGTTTGGCCGCCAACTGCACTAGGAGCGTGCGTCACAGGTTGGTTGAAGAATTGTGGCGGCGTGTGGCGCGGGCACGCGGCCTGCGGTGTCGGCACTCGTGCCGACACGTCTTTGTTCGGAAAGGTCGAGATGAGTCTCGACCCAGCAGCCTGAGAGGCTGGGCCACCCTCTCTTCAACGAACTTCTGACTCACCACCTAGACCCGTTCCCACTCCGTTTTCCCTATACTTTAAGCGAGTGCGCGCCTCGGAGCTGGTCCTCTCGGCCTATTTCACCTACACCGCGGCGCTGGCGCTTCTGCTGCCCGTAAGCCCGGAAGTGCGTGAAGCGTCGTGCTGGTGCTGAATCTCACGATTCTGGCGGGCTACGCCCTGCTGATTTACGCGCATTCTCTGCGCGGCAGTGAATGGCTCGGCGTGATGCGCGACTGGCTTCCGCTGATCCTGCTGTTGCTGGCTTACCGCGAGATGGGATGGTTCGCGCCGCGGACGCACGATTACCTTCTCGAGCGCGGCTGGGTCGCAGTCGACCGGCTGGTGCTGCGCACGTGGCATGTGCATGAGGTCATCGAATGGTTCGGCCCGGTGGTTCCTTCCATCCTCGAGGTCTCGTACTCGCTGGTGTACGCCACCGCGCCGTTTGGCCTGGCGATGATCTACGCGTACGGCGCGCGCAAACACGCCGAGCGCTTCTTGTTGATCTTGATGCTGGGAGCGCTGCTGTCCTACGCGCAGTTTCCGTTCTGGCCATCGGAGCCGCCGCGTACTGTCTTCCCGGGCGAGGATGCGCCGTCGATGCAAACCATTTTCCGGCGTTTCAACTGGTTTTTACTGGGCGGTTACGGGATTCACACCAGCGTGTTCCCCAGCGCGCATGTCTCCGGCGCGTTTGCCTCCGCGTTCGGCGTCATGCTGGCGCTCCCTGAAAAGCCATGGGTGGGGCGCTGTCTGCTGGTGATGGCTGTGCTGATCGCGACAGCGACGGTATACGGGCGCTATCACTACGTGGTGGACGCCGTGGCGGGTTTTGCGGTGAGCGTGTTAGCGTTGGCGCTGGGTTTGCTCGCCGGACGATCGTCGCGCGCCTGATTCTTAAGCACGCTCCAGACGTTCTTGCCGCGGCAGGAGAAGGTGTCCCATCCCGAAGGCGCGTCCGTCTTACGGAAAATGTCACCGGCAGAGCAAGTAAACGGCAGTTGCCTGCCGCTCTGCACGAGGGGCTTGCGGCGGGCGCGGTGTTCGGCAACGGTCACGGGCTTTCCTTGTTCGCCCGACTGCACGCCGGTAACGTGCGCTTCCGGCTCCTGTGAGGGCGCGGGCACCGGTTTGGCTGCCGCTACCCACTGAGATGGATCTGAACTGGCAGGCTTGGTCAAGACGAACGTGGCCTGCTGTTCGACTTGCCGGCCATCTGGTTCCGCCAAAGCCAGGCGAAGCTCCACGCGATTGCTGCGCCGTGCATAACTGACGGCTCCACGCCGCAATCGCGCGCCATCCAGCTTAACGTAGAGCCGCTCGGCGCCATCGATGATGAATAGCTTCGCGCCAGTCGCGCTGCGAACCAGATCGGACTCGGGATCCCAGCGGATTTGGAGCTGGCCCTGGCGGTCGAGCGCCTGCAATCGGATGGAAGCGGCGCCCTGGCGGTTTTCAATTTTCACCACCCCGCCGAGGACTGCCAGGCACAGCACCAGCACGGTCCCGCCGGCCGCCCATGGGCGCCAGTGCGCGGCGAAGTGCTGGGTTACCGGGGCAACGGATGGCGATTTCCACCACCCACTCAATTTCTGTCGAGCTCGATCAAGACCTCGTTGGGACCAATGCCATCTGTCCTGTTTTCTTGGGGGTTCTTCGGGTGGGCGCGGCTCAAGCAAGGGTGCTCGCATCAGCTCGGCCATCCGCAACCGATCTCGTTCCGACAGACTACCCATGGGCATGGGAGAGGAAGTCTTCATTTAATGATACCGGCCGACAAAAGTAAAGTCCGGTAAAGCCCGTACACAGGCCCAGATGTTGCTGAGATGCCCGTCGGCTAATGTCCATCGCAAGCCAAAGCGTCTGCCTCACTGCGAATATCAGGTGTCGGGGGAGTTAGTAAGACCGCTCGCTGACGCGCTCGCCTCGGAATCTTGCGTTACTGGGCGCGGGCCGACGTTTTCGTGGCAGTCTCGGCTTTGGGCATGAGCCAGAGGTGCTCGGCTGCGGCGGCCTCGACGGCTTTGCGCGTGAAGGGCATGGGGTGGTAGCGGCCGGAAGCCCAATCCTCGATCAGGTCGCTGTAGTGCGGGCTTTGGGGGTCGCCGGATTCGCCGGGCACGTTGGTCATCACGGAACGGTCCCAGTCGCTCAGGTCCAGAATCTCCCGGTAGGAGGCTCCGTTGGTCTGCTGGAAAGCCGCGCCACTGGTGGCGTTCACGGTATTTCCATCGCCCGGCCGGGACACAGGGCCACGATCGAAAGACTTCACTCCCAGCGGGTGGCGGAAACGGATCTGGTGAAGCTTTCCCCATTGCCACGACTGCGTGTCCGGGCCGAACTGCCGCTCAGCCTGATCGAGCGCGGCGTGGAAAGAGACACCCAGCGCCTGCAGGGAAGCAGCCATCGCCTTTTGGTCCGGCGGATGTTCCAGGGTGTTCAGCAGGGTCTCCAGATCGACGTCAGGGCCAATCTCGGGACCGAACACAGCGCGCGGAAGCTGCGCCAGCCAATATTCGAAAATCAGCGCCGCCGCCGAATTGGTGGACAGGTTCGCATCCCACCGGAGCAGCAGATCGATGGCTTTCGCGTCGCGGCTCCCTGGTTCGGCCGTCCACTTGCGAATGACCGCCTGGAACCGGCGCGCCGGAAGCGAGGCCACGTCCTGCTGCATACGCTCGAAATCCTCGATACTAAACTTCTTCTTGGCCGCGAGCATCTCTTCGATGCGGTGGAAGCGGAACGGAAGCGCCCATTCATAGCCCAGCGGGGTGGTGTAGCCCGGCGGCAGGATGTTGTGGTTGGCGGTGGCGATGAAGTGCGTGGCGGGATTGTAGGCCCGCGGCAGCTCGGCGGCGCGGCGGAAGCCGGCCCACTCGTACTCGCCGGAATCGCCCGGCACGGGCAAGACTCCGGACCAATTTTTCCGTACCGGCGCCATCCCCGCGGCCTGCCATCCGATATTGCCCTCGGTATCGGCGTAGACGATATTCTCGCTCGGGACCTTATAGCGTTCCATAGCTTCCAGGAACTCGGTCCAGTTGTTGGCGCGCGCCACTGCCAGGCCCGCCAGGTAACCCGCGGTGCCCGGCTCGCTGCCGACCCAGCGCAGCGCGTAGGCGCAATGGCGCGCCCGGTCTTCATGAATGATGGGGCCGTGAATGGTGTAGCGCAGCTCAAGCTGCCGGGTTGGCTCGCCTTTCACTGCCAGCGTCTGGCGTTCGGTCTCGACTTGCTTCCACGCGCCGCGATAGCGGTATTCATTCACATTCGCCGGATTCAGTTTCTCGACATAGAGATCCTGCTGATCGATCCCCACGATGGTGAAACCGAAGCCGATGTGCTCGTTGTGACCGAGCGCGATGCCGGGCAGCGCCGGCTCACCCGCGCCGATGGCATTCCACCCCGGAGCGACCAGGTGGACTGTCTTGCGCAGCGACGGAATCTGCACGGGGCGATGGGGATCGTTGGCCAGCAGCGGTTTTCCGGTGACCGTCATGGAGCCATCGACCACCCAGTTGTTGCTGCCCTGTTCGGTCGAGAACGCGACCGGCCCGATCGCCTGCTCGTAGACCTTTACGATGTTCTGTGTGATTTCAGCGAGGTCAAGACCATGCGGAACCTCAATGGGATGCTGTGGATCGAGAGAGAAGAACTTCTCCACACTGGCGACGCCGAAACGTCCCACCTGCTCGGCGCGCTTCACTTCACGCGTGAGATTGCGCGTCATCAGCAGGCCGGCGACGCGGCTCAGGCAATCCTCGGGCGTCCATAAGCCGGGATCGTACCCGGCGAGGCGGAATTCGAGCGGCCGCGTGCCGCCGAGCGACCGGATGTAGGCATTGATCCCGTCCGTGAATGCGGTGACGATCTCGCGCGTTCCCTTGCCGTAGCTGGACCACTCGGCGTTCCAATCGCCGCGGAATTCGACCGCGCGCGCAAGTTTGTCGCGCTCGATCGCCGAGGGGCCAAGCACCTCAGCCAGTTTGCCGGTTCCGATGCGCCGCCACAGGTCGATCTGCCACAGCCGGTCTTTTGCCGTGATGTAACCCTGCGCAAAGAAAAGATCGCGGGTGTTCTGGGCGTAAATGTGCGGAACGCCCCAGCGGTCGCGGATGATTTCGACGGGCTGCGAAGGCCCGTCAACGGTAATCTTTTCGGCTTGGGAACGAGCGAGAGCGGAGAACAGCAGAATTGCCGCACGCACGGTGCGGGAACAACCGGTCGAGCAATGCACTACACCTTTTTATCAGAAGTGGCGGGAGGCGTGGAGGACGCGGGCTTGGCTTCCGACTTGGATTCGGACTTGGATTCCGACTTGGCCGGCGCGTCTTTGGACGAGGAGCCTTCTTTCTTGCCGTCCTTGGCCGGTTGGTTTTTTCCGTTTCCGGAACCAGCATAGTCCGTGACATACCACCCGGTGCCTTTAAATTGCAGGGCCGAGCGTGAAATCAACCGTTCCACCGGGCCGCCGCACTTTTCGTGCACCTTCACCGGCGTATCGGAAAATTTTTGGATAACTTCGAAGGTTTCACCGCAAGACTGGCATTTATATTCGTACAGAGGCATACTACAAGCCGAAGCTAACTCCAATTCAGTTTAGCAGGTTTCGGTTTGAAGGGCCGCGCGCGTCGGGAGCTACGCACACCGGATCGCATCTCACATCGCGGTTTTCGCCAACTTGTATAACCCTGTTTGTCTGTTGCGGGGGTCCGTGGAGAGGCAATAAATCATGTCCAGAGCCATGGCGAAATCGGCGTTTCTGCTGCTTCTGATCATGGTCTTGTTTTACTGGAAAATTCTTTTCACCGGTCAGTTTTCACTTCTCACCGAATCCGAAGGTGTTAACCAGGCTTACGCGTGGTATGACTACTGGGTTTCCGCGCTGCGCCAAGGCGCCTTTCCCCTCTGGGACCCATACACTTTCTCCGGACATCCGTTCGCCGGTGAAATGCAGACGGCGATTTTCTATCCGCTGAATGTGCTTCTCGCGCTCGTACCCTTCAACCACGATGGCGTGCTGTCGCCGCGATGGTATCAGGCGTACGTCGTGCTGGGACATTTCCTGGCAGCAGGTTTCATGTTTGCACTGGTGCGCGAACTCGGCCTGAGCCGTCTTTCGGCGCTGATTGGCGGTGTGTGCTTCTCGCTGGGCGGATTTGTGGCGTGGATCGGCTGGCCCCACATGCTCGAAAGCTCGATCTGGCTTCCACTCATTTTCCTGTTCCTGCTGCGCGCCTTCAGGGCGGAGACCGTGAGGGGCGCGCTGCTGAACGCATCGGGCAGCGGACTGTGCCTGGGGCTTTCGATTCTGGCCGGCGGACTGCATCTGGTCATGATGCAAGGGCTGGTGATCGTCTCGGCCGTAGCTTTTCTCGCCTTCTACCCCGAGTACCGGCCCGCGAGCCTTCCGCAACACTGGAAACCCTGGGTTTGGGCGGCACTCGTAATCGGCGTCGCGGCGGCAGCCGGTTTCGCGGCGGGAGCCGTGCAGCTACTTCCGTCGGTCGAATACAGCACCAGGGCCGTACGGTGGTTTGGCGCTTCGGTGCTGCCGGCGGCGCAAAAGATTCCCTACGAAATCTCGATCGAAAAAGTGTCGCCACACGGCGTAATGATGTTCCTGCTGTTTTTCGCCTTCAACGGAAATGCGGGAGTGGGCGAGGTCTGGAATCCCTACATGGGCGTGTTCCCCCTTTTGCTGGCCGTCATGGGCATCCGGAGGCATTGGGACAACGTTTGCGTGCGGTATATGGCGGGGCTGACGGTAGCGGCTTTCCTGGTTTCGCTGGGCTCAGTTTCTTTCCTGCACGGGCTGCTTTACATGTTCGTCCCTTACCTCTGGATGGCGCGCGAGGCTACCCGGTTTCTGTACCTGGCGAGCTTCGCCATGGCCATCCTGGCGGCTTTTGGCGCGGAAACGCTGTTTGCGGCGGCGGCTCAGTCCGCATCCTGGCCGTCTCTCGACCGTGTGCTGAACTGGGTTGTGGCTGCCGGCGCGGTCGCCCTGGCGATACCGGCCGTCTTCGGTCATCCAGAAATCCATCCGTGGAATTCGTTTTCCATCCTCATGATCTTCGCCTCCTATGGATTATTTCGTTACATCACTGCCGGGCATAACGGCCGGTTCGCACGCTTCTTGGCCGTCGCCCTGATTCTCTTTGACCTGAATTCGTTCGACTGGACAGCTCGCAACACCACTGAGGCGGCCAGGACCGGGACGGATCAGCTCCAGAGGCTGCTGAGTTGCCGGGCCGCTGCCGCCTTCTTGAAGTCTCAGCCCGGACCTTTCCGCGTCGAGGTGCAAGCCAGTGCGCCGCCGAACATTGGCGACGTATTCGGTATTCAGACCACGGGCGGCGGAGCGGTTACGATGTTGCAGGACTACAACCGGTTTCGCGACCGTGCGGCACACGCGACCGATCTGCTGAACGTGCGGTATTTTCTGAGACCCGCGTCGGCGCCTGAACCTGGGCCGGTATATATGGACGCGGCCTGGAAGATCTATGGAAATGCACAGGCGTATCCGCGAGCCTGGGTAGTGCATGAAACCGAAACGGAGGCGTCGCCGGGGAAACTCATCGACCGCCTAGGCGCGCCGGGAATGGATCCTCGCCGCGTGGCTTTGCTCAGCGCTCCCCTGGATGTGGGACTCGAACCCGTTCGAGGCGTTGATCGGGAAGACGCGATCTTTGAGGTCTATCAGCCGAATAAGCTGGAAGTAGCCGTTCACGCGCAGAGCCGCGGGTTGCTGGTGCTGAGTGAAAACTTCTATCCGGGCTGGCAGGCGAGCGTAAATGGCCGCCCGGCGCGCATCTATGAAGTCGATGGTGCGCTGCGCGGAGTGGTTGTCAACGCGGGTGAGAACCGGGTAACGCTCCGTTACGCGCCTCGATCCGTCCACGTGGGCGCCGTGCTGACACTCGCTACATTTGGTGGCGTGCTGCTCGCGTTCATTCTGCATGGGCGGCACGCGCGGCAGCTCTCCGCGTAGTCTTTCGCGCGTTTGAGCATTACGTGGCTAGCGCGTCTGCATCGCCAGTGACGGCTGGTACACACAGCGCGGATCTTCGGCGAGGTAGTTTCCCGTAAGCGCGTATGCGCGCGATCGCGACCCGCCACAGATCTTCTGGTACTCGCAGGCGCCGCACTTGCCTTCCCGCTGGCCTGTGTCGCGCAGGATGCGGAACAAGCTCGAATCACGGTACACCCTGACCAGTGAATCGGATTTGATATTGCCCGCCGAGACCGGCAGAAAGCCGCTCGGATAGATCTCACCAGTGTGCGAGATGAACACGAAGCCCTTACCGTCGCTTACGCCCGCCGTTCTCCAGGTCACACCCCGTGCACTGGCGCTTTCGGGTGTGGGGCCATGTTCGGCCTTCTGCCGCTGGGCCACGTAGCGGCGGTAGTGCATGCCCTCGGTAGTCTTCACGCCGAAGGGGGCGATCTTGGAGATGTCGTAGAGGAATGCAAAGACGTTTTCGTATTCCTCGGCGGTCAGATCGTCGCCGGCGAGCGCCCGGCCGGTGACTACCAGGAAGAACAGGCTCCACATCCGCGAGCGCATCTCTGCTACACATTCGGCAATCTGCGCCAGTTTATTCATGTTCCGGCGGGTCACCGTAGTCTGGAATTGCGTTTCGAGGCCGATGCCGCGCGCATGCCGCAAGGCGAACATGGCGCGGTCGAAGGTTCCCGGCACGCCGCGAAAGCTATCATGCGTCTCTGCGTCCGGTCCGTCAACACTGATGGCCATGCGCGTGACGCCGCATTTCTGGAATCTGTCGATAGCGCTCGCGGTCAGCAGCGGGGTCGCGCTCGGCGTCACGTTGGTGCGAAGGCCCAGGCTGACGCTGTGATCGATCAGGTCGAAAAGATCGGGGCGCTTGAGCGGATCGCCGCCGGTAAACACCATCATCGGGTCGCCGAAGGAGCGGATCTCGTCGAGCAAGCGCTTGGCCTCATCGGTGCTAAGCTCGCCCGGATTGCGCCCGGGCATGGCTGACGCCCGGCAGTGCACGCAGGCTAGATCGCAAGCCTGAGTGGTTTCCCAGATGACTAACAGCGGAGACTCGTTGAAATCCATGGTCCGTGACATATGGTTCGATGCAAACCGCAATCCTGTCACCATGTCGCACAATTCAGCGGACACGGCGGCGAAATCTAGAGCCGAATAAGCAAATTGCTCATTTTAAAGGAGAACTCCTCCGTTCAAATCGCTCCCCAGATTCACGCCTTTGCCTGATCGTCCAGCTAGTAGCGGTATCGCGTGCCCAGGGTGGGGGAAAACACGCAGTGAAGAATCGATTCAGGTTGCCAGCTTCGTGGCAATCGTCTCGAGTACCTTCTCGTGCAGGCACTCGAGAAACTCGGCCAGCAGGGATTGGCGGTGTCCCGTCTCGGCCGCCAAAACGTGATACGGGCTCATCACCGTGGCACGCAGAACGAAAAGGCCGTGTTGCCGGTATTCGACGGGATCGATTCCCGCCCGATCGAGCAGGGCCGAAATTGCTGCCGGAGAGTAGTTCGCCGTCTCAAACACAGTGCGCGACACGAAGAACGGCTGTGAGTAGCTGTAGGGCTGCTGGCCGCGACGCTTCGCCAGGGTAAAGCTTTCATACAATCGGCGGTTGAGCGTATTCGCGCGCATCAGGCTGCCGGCAGGCCACTCCTGTACGAAGAAGCACACGATGTTGGTGTCGGGCGGCTGCGGCGTGACCGCGAGAATGCGATAGGGGAGCAACTCGCCGTTAGCGCGCGCAGCGGTATCCCAATGGACGAGCCGCTCGTAGAGTTCGCGCGCACCGAGCAGCGAGGCGCGAAGGATCTCGCCGTACCCGGAGCGGTCGGGTGGAATCATGCGATGCGACAACCAGCAGGCGGCCACGGCGGCGCCCGGCTTGGATCCCTCAAGGATGTAGGGGCCGACGGAATCCGGCGCGCGGTGCCGCCGCGAGTCCAGCTCCTCGGCATGCGCAGTCGAGAGATAGGGAACCTCTTGAGTCAGGAATTGGCGCACGAGGTCGTTACGATACGCTGCCACCCCGCAAGGATAGGGGATGTAGCCGAGCTTGTGGGGATCGACGACGATCGATTCGGCGAGCGGGAAAGCCTCGAACGCACGATGCACCTCCGGAGATCCCCACTCGAGCCGCAGGTGCTTTTCATAACGGCCTCGCGTAAGAACCAACTCGCGCGAAACAAACTCGCGAAGGGAACCCGATTCGCCGCCTGTGAACAGCGCGCGCAGGTACCCGCCCCAGGCGGCATCCACGTGCAGCCAGAAGCTTTCTGTAACCCTGTTTTCCGTTTCCTCCCGTAGGGCCGCGATCTGATCGAGTGGATCCACCGCGCCCTCCTCCGTCGTACCGGCAACGGCGATCACGGCCAGTGGCAGGTATCGTTTCTCGATGACGCGGCGGAGCTTGGCCGCCAGGTCACCCAAGTCCAGGCGGAAGCGCGCGTCGACGTCCACCAGGACGATATTTTCGCGGCCGATACCCAGAAGGTCAGCCGCCTTGATGACGCTGTAGTGAAGTGCGCCAGAAACCAGCAGCACGGGCGGGCGCACACCATAGGCGGCGTGAGTTCCCGCATGCGCCACACTGTACGAGCTTTGACTTAGCAATTCGTGCGCGGCGCGGACGGCTTCGGACCGCGCCAGCTGCCAGTGCTTTTGGATGGCGTCGATGAAGCGCGAATAAAGATAGATTGCCTGGTTGGGGCGAATCCCCAGGCAGGCTCCTTCGGAAATGCCTCCGATGGCTTGAGGGTCCCCGGCCAGTTTTAGGGTAAGTGGGATGTCATGGCGCCGACAAATGTCGCGAACTGCAAGCGGGAAGTACCGTACGTTGCGCGCCATCCAAAGCGCTTCCAGGTTGGCCACGGTGCCGCCACTGGTTGTGTGCGCCCAGCCGAACTCTTCCCTCGACGGCGTGCCATCGGCCGGCGGCGGCGTGTAGCCGAGCATCCGCAGGATGTCCGCCCCCACCTCAAGTTCCCAGTCGAGCGTAACCGGCGACGACTCCGGTGTGACGTTGTTCGGATTGTACAGCAGCCCGGCGAAATAACCTAAGACTCCTGGAATGGTCTGGTCCGAGATCATGTGAGCGTTATAGCGCGGGTTGTAGGAGGGAAAGTGCGCACGCAGGCCGGCCAGCATCTCCTCGACCTGCTGCGACAGCCGGTCGTGAAATCCCACCTCTTCTCGCCGCAGGCTCTCGGGGATCAAAATCTCATCAGAAGGAAAATAGTTGCGGCGCCAGTGAAAGTAGTCCTCGAGAATGTGGTGGAGCATGCTTCGCTCCAATTCCGCATTTTCGGCTTTCGGGCCCAGAAACCAGGCGGCTATCTGCCGCGAACCGGTTGGATTCATGTCCTTCATTGTGCTCGCAATCCTAAGGCCATGGGTGGAGGGAGGCTTATTGTGCGACCGGGCGATGCGCCATCCTAAGTGCGTTGCCGCCTTAGTGCGTTGCCGCCTCTCTGCCATCCATCGATATTGCTATCTTCAACTGCTGGACTTCAGGCATCGTAAACTGGTGGCGTTGAAGGTTGCCAGAAGTGGGAGTTGGCGAGGGAAGGTATGTCTAGCACATGTACGCATCTGAAGCAGATGCAAAACATCAAACCGAAGACCCGTGGCTGCGAGGAGTGCCTCAAGATGGGAGACGCGTGGGTGCATTTGCGGCTTTGCCGGACCTGCGGTCATGTTGGCTGCTGTGATTCTTCCAAGAACAAGCACGCGACCAAGCATTTTCACGCCACCAAGCACCCCACTGTGACATCGCTCGAGCCTGGCGAGGACTGGAGCTGGTGCTACATCGATGAGGTCATGCTGGAGCCGTCCTGAGGATGCCTGGCGAGCTTTGGCTGATCCGGCACGGCGAAACGGAGTGGAGCCGCTCGGGCGCGCATACCGGCCGAACCGATCTGCCCTTGACGGATGTGGGACGCCAGGAAGCGGCCGCCATCGCGCGACGCCTCGCCGGCAAACCTTTTGCCCTGGTCCTCACCAGCCCGCTGGAACGCGCCCGTGAAACCTGCCGCCTGGCCGGATACCGGGACGTAGCTCAGCTCGAGCCGAATCTTCTCGAGTGGGACTACGGCGATTATGAAGGACGTAGCACGGCGGATATTCACAAGGACGCGCCCGGGTGGAATCTCTGGATTTCGGGTTTTCCCAATGGAGAAACGATCGAACAGGTGGCTGCGCGGGCCCGTGCGGCGGTCGATCGGGCATTGCTGGCCGATGGCGACGTGGCCCTGTTCGCGCATGGCCACCTCCTGAGGATCCTCACAGCGTGCTGGCTAGCCCTGCCTCCCGCCTGCGCGCGATTATTTGCGCTCGGAACGGCATCGTTGAGTGTGCTGGGCTACGAAAGAGAAACGCGTGTCATCACCTGCTGGAATCAGTTGTGCCGGTAGTCTTGGTTAGCTCGCCCCATGAGTTGCCGCAAACTAGCCTCGTTGGCAAGGCTTTGCTTGGGCGATGTGTTCGGATAACCGTGGGTTATGCGTTTTTAATCTTCCAGAAAATCCCTGAGCGGCGGTGAAGCGACCACTCACAAAACCCTTGTAGCTTGCTCTTAGCGTTGATGTTGAAGAAATAGCGCTAACCAACGGCAATATTTGATCTGACTTACGGCATCCGAATTCGCCGCTGAAGAATCCAGGAACGTATGGTACCCTGAGAGTAATTAGTCTTCGCACACGGCTCTGTTTGCCGATCATTTGTCTTCTCTTTATTTCAGGATGTGTCTCCAGGATTGAGATAACTCGAAGGTGTTGGTGTGACCCCCTTCGAACCAGTTATCGCAACAACAAAACAACGCGATCGGCGACTCAGTTCCTTCGCCCGGCGCGCAAGAGGAGTTTCGAGTGACACAAAAAATCAGAAGTGGAAAGCACTATCTGTTAGCCAGCGACTTTGACCAGACGCTCAGTTTCAACGATTCGGGAATCGTTCTGAGTGAGCTGCTGGGGACTTCGGGATTTGAGGAGAAAGTTGCGGGTCTCTCGCGCATACACCTGGCGCAACAGGGCGCGGAGCTCGCGTATCTGCTGCTGCATGACCCGGAGTACCGCTGCGTGCGCAAAGAGCATTTGATCGAGACCGGCAAACGCATTCGTCTGAAACAGAACATTCGATTGCTGTCGCAAGTGCTTGACGGGATCGACGGATATAATTTCTCTTTTTACGTCATTTCTGCGGCGCCCGAAGAAGTCATCCAATCCGCGCTAGAAGGAATCGTTCCTCCGGATCACATTTTCGGCACGCGTTTCCAGTACGACGCCGCGTCGGGCGAGATCCAGTCCATCGTGCGCGTCGCTGCCGGGTATGGCAAGGTGGCTGTGCTCGAGGATCTCCGCACAAAGCTGCAAGTGGGCCATGACCGCGTGGTCTATGTGGGCGATGGCAGTTCCGATGTTCACGTGATGCTGCACGTCAACCGGCTGGACGGGCTAACGATCGCCGTCTCGGAGAATAAATACATCACACCGATTGCCAAGCGGACCATTTTGAGCGATGACGCACTGAGCGTCCTGGTGCCAATGCTCGAAGAAATTGCCGCCTGGGACTCCACGAAGATTCGCGCCCTTTACGAATCGCACGGATTCGTGCTCCAGGATTGGCAAAAGGTGCGGACCGATTCGCTCACGATTCGGGAGTCTGTCGGGGCTCCGCCCATAGCGAACTGAGCCATGGACCTCTTACACATGCCGGACTGGATCGGGTGGCTCGCTACCGCCACCTTCGCCAGTTCTTATTTCTGCAAACACCCGTCTACGCTGCGCCGCGTTCAGGCCGTGGCCGCGGTGCTGTGGATGAGCTACGGCCTCTTGATTCACGCCATTCCCATCATCGTGGCCAATTTGATTGTCGCCGCTCTGGCTGCGTTTTCGTCATTCCGGCCGTCGCCGGGTGCGGGCCCGGCTCCCTCCGCGCCCCGTGAGCCACTGGCGCCGGATGAAGGCTGAGAGGGGTCGAGACTCGCCACGCCGCCAGGCGGTGAGCCTGAAAATCGCGGCGCCTGGCGTGACTGCCGCGGGGCGCGACGCTAGCCGGCGGCGTTGGCTGCGTGCTCGCGCGCCAGTATCCTCGCGTCGACTCTCCACTTGCGGCACGCCAGGCTGACCAGCCGCAGAACTTCTTCGGCATTGAACGGCACCGGCAGTAAATCGAAAGCCCCCGATTTCAGTACCTCCATCCAAAAGGCGTCGTCAGCCTGGTGAGAGTAAACCAGCACCATTGGGGGGTTCGGAAACCGGCGCACGGCCGCCAGGACGTCTTGCCAGGCGCCGTCCGGCAACTCCTTGGAGCACACCAGAACCGGCACAAAGTGTTGTTCCAGGAACGCGATCGCTTTCGCGAGATCCGGAACACAATGGAAAACCCAATTGGTGTGCCGCATGATGGACTGCAGCGCCACACAATCTTTACTGTCTTGGTTGATGGTTAGAACCTCAAGCCTCGGACCGCTCGTCACGGTATCGCGGCCTGGTAAAGCTGGACCTGACATCAAAATCACCTCCTCACACCTCAGCTTCCACGGACTCGCTCAACCGGCGTTACCACTCCCTTACGTGCAACTGGGATTCCGTTGACTGAAGGGCTCTTATCGATCATCCGGAAGCCATACCGGTGCCTCGCGAGGGCGCGGCTGAGAGAAATTCCGCAAGCCGCGCGAAAAAAAACCCAAACAAGTGCTTGCCCGGATTGCGTAAAGGTACGCCGGGCCTGGCCGGCCGGGTCGCCTTACTTGGCGCGCCAACCGCCCGACTAGGCTGCTTGAGGCAAGAGTTGATGCGAGGGATTCACTTTTTTGTAACGGTCGAGTCTGCCTATTTTATCGGGCAGGGGCCACGCCGCGTTTTCAGAAGTAGCTTTACACCGCAGGCAGTTGCAGCGCAGGCCTACCGGCTTTTTGGACCACCGGCCATTTAGCTCGGTCGGACAGAAAGGCCGCAGGTTCCCGCAAACTGTGAGCCTGCGCTACAAGTGCGGCGCGCTAGTATCGGTACAAAGCGGCTATCGGGGCTTCCCCGCCCATCTTCGCGGCCGGTAGCATCAATACGTCACCGCCGTTCAAGAGAGTGAGCACGGCAGCTGCATTTATCAGATCCTGCATGGGTTCCGGTGGCTCTCGAAGCTCCGCACCTTCCGCCAGAACGAGCTCCGCGACACGGCCTTCAGAGGCCGCCGGCAGTATCTGCGAAACGTCCGTAGCCGTCTGTCCGGAACCGACTTTCTCGCGAAGCCGTTCGAGCGCTGTTTCGGCTGAGAGTTGGGCGCTCGCGTCTGCAATCCCTCCCGCAAGACCGGCGATTTCCTGCAGAGTCAGTGTCTGGGGATCCCCCGGTAGCCGGTCGCCCATGATGCCAGGGTACTTAGCCGCACGTTTGTAGAGGGCTACTTCATAATCAACACCCGCAAGCAGCAGCGGCAGGTCTTGCAGCGTTTCGCCTAATCCGCGGTCCACCATGCTGAAGAAGTGCTGGATACGCTCGTGAGTCTTCTCGCGCTCCGAGCCCGTTCCGAAAGGCACGGCGGACATCGTGCCGGTAGACTTGCCGACAGAAGAGCGGTTGCGCCGCGAGTGATCCGGCTGGTCGAAAGCGCCGGCCTCCTCGACGTTGTGCGGGATGGTGGCCGGGACCGGGATTTCGTGACATTCGGCGTTGACGTACCGCAGCAGCCGTAAGTGCTTGCGGCTCACTGCCAAAATGTAGAACTCACGCTCTCCCGAGAGCTGCTTGAGAAGCGGTGTTACGTGGAAATGCGGGGCTACGACGACATGAGGGCTAACCGTTGCCGGCAGATAGAAGCGCTCGAATACGACCGGCGAGCGGAAAATGACCATGGCAGGTCCCCCGGCCTTCATGTCTGGCTCGTCCACCAAGGCGTGTAAAGGCACCAGCAACTCATTGATCTGCTTGAAATCCTTCAGCTTGGCCAGTTCCTGCTCCGCCAGCCGAATGGCACCTTTCAACCGGTCGCCGTACGACGGTTGAACTCCCGGATGGTAGGCCGACAGGGTGATCGTGATGCAGGGCCCGGGCGCGGCGCAGAGCCGCCTCAAGTCCTTCATATTGAGAACCTTCATGTTCAGGACCTCGCTTGTTGCGGATACCGTTGACGTCATGGGTTGGCCTCCTACAGATGTGTAGCCGAATTTATTCCTGCAAGATGAGGGCCGAGGAACTCCCTACATCGATTCGATTCGACGAGGGCGGGGAGGGTAACTCGACTGCCCTGCTCCAAAATTCAGCAGAACGCCAGGGTGGAGGCTCGCCGAAGCGATATTCGCCCACGATGAATACGGGCGTGCCAGGCTGAAGCACCGCCAAGCCATCCGGTGCGAGTCTCCAGCAGTCTCCCCAACCGAACAACCAGACCGCGTCTCTCTCCAGAAGCCGGATGCAGGCGTGGCTGGCCGGATAGCCGGGCATGGCATAAGCGTGCAGCGCCATACCCTCTTTATTGCCGAAGTTGAAATACCAGCGCATGTACCATTTGGGGTCCACCGTGCTGTGCCGGCCCTGGGATTTCCAGTTCAAGCGGAAAAGGCCCGGCGGTGTGGGGCGTTGCTGGTGGCCCGAACTCACAGGGCCCCAGCGCACCAACCCTCCGCATTCGTAGGCGCCAAATACCTGGCCGGGCAAGTACACGACCAGGAATTTGCTGAAGCTGCGAGCCGCGTCATACTCTTGCGGCAGCGGGCTGTAGAGAAGCTCGCCGAGATCCCAGCGATCCGGCACCACCAGCAGTCGCAGACGATTCAGATGCGGGCTGTCGGCGCGATTGAGCTTTTCGAGCAAAGCAACCCGCTCCGGGCCATAAAGCTTTTGGACGGCAACGGAGGAGGTAGTGCGCTTCTGCGCGTAGAAACGCGGCCGTACCTGTTCCTGGCCCTGGATGAGGCTCAGCAAGGCCGGCACAACACAAGCAAGTGCGATCCGGCGCGCCATCCACAACACTCCTGCGTAAGTTTGATGCCCAGAAAAACAAGGGGGAGTGAAAAAGACTGTACGATTTCGCTCAACTGCGGCCGGGCGCGATTGCTGCAAGAACATTCAACTGGCTTTTGGCACGAGATCTGCGGATAGATCTTCAGAAAGTGAAATAAGTGAAATACAGGAGGGACGTTGTATGTCACGCGTTCATGTAATTGCAGCCGCGATGCTGGGAATCGCTCTGATGGGCGTCGCAGCGTTCGCGGATTCTTTTGACAAGAAAACCATCCTGACGGTTAACCAGTCGATTCAAGTACCCGGCAAAGTTCTGCCTCCGGGCAAATACGTCATGAAGCTATTCAATTCGCTCGGGAGTCGGAACATTGTGCAAATCTTCAACGAGGACGAGACCGAGATCCTCACGACGATCATCGCTATCCCCAACTACCGGTTGAAGCCGACCGACGAAACGCATTTCAGCTACTGGGAGGCTCCGGTGGGTAAAGTGGTGCCATTGAAGAGCTGGTTCTATCCTGGGGACAACTTTGGGCAGGAGTTCGCATATCCCAAGGAAACCGCCACGGAAATCGCGCGCGAGACCCGCGAAGCCGTACCAGTGATCCACACCGAGAAGCTGGCCGAACTGCCGACGGCGGAGCTGGGGCTGGTGGAACCATCGGGCGAAGAGAGACCGCTGTCCAAGACGTGGGAACCGCAGGCCAAATTGACGGAACCCGCGCCCGCGCCCAAGGTTGAAGCGGCTCCGGTTGAAATGGCCGCGAAACAACCTAAAGCGCTGCCGGAGACTGCCTCATACCTGCCGTTGTTCAGCATCCTGGGACTCAGTTCGCTGGCCGCCGGCTTCACGTTGAGAGCTTTTTCAGGACGGCGATCCTGAGAAGTGTCGATGGCACTCCCCCTAGGTGGGGAGTCAGAAGTTCGTTGAAGAGAGGGTGGCGCAGCCTCTCAGGGAGATGGGTCTCGACCTTTCCGAACAAAGACGTGTCGGCACGAGTGCCGACACCGCAGGCCGGGGCCCGCGCCACACACGCCGCCACAATTCTTCAACGAACCCGTATTACGTGCGTGAGTGGACGCAGGCGGCGCGTCAAAACCCGCTGCGGTAAAGCGGCATCACGGCCAAAACGGTGAACAGAGGCTCGGCGCGGCACCTTGCGTAGGGCTTTTCTTTGGTCTCTGGATTGCGGTTAGAGGAAGTGAGTTCTCGAAAGGAAGGATGCCATGCCTATCGGCGATATCTGTGTTCGTGAGGTAGTAACCGCAACGCGGGACACAACCATCCAGGAAGCCGCGCTGCTGATGCGTGAAAACCATGTCGGAGATCTGCTCGTGGTGGACCGCCCGGCGGGGAATCGCAAGCCCGTAGGTATTGTGACCGACCGAGACATCGTGGTCGCCATCGTGGCGCTCGGTCTCGATCCGGCGGTGCTTGCCGTGGGAGACATTATGGGGGTGGAGCTGGAAACGGCTCTGGAAGAGCAGGGCGTCTTCGAGACCATCTACCAGATGCGCCGGGCCGGCGTACGCCGCATCCCGGTGGTGACCAAGCAGGGTTACCTGGTGGGGATCATCTCCATCGACGACGTGATCCAGCTCCTAGCCGAAGAAATGACGGAGCTCGCAAAACTCATTTCACGCGAGCAGCGCAAAGAGGCGCACGCCAGGAGATAGCAGGGCCGCGTTTATCCCTGGCGTGGGCGGATCGACATAGTGGAGGCGTTCATATGCCGCAGATGGCAGTGAAGGTTCTGTGTTCCAGGCGCGAGGTCCTGGATCACCTGGCGCAACTGATGAAGTGCGTCCACAATGAGATTCGCGAATGCGCCTTCCGCCGTTCCCGGGCGCACGGATGCCCGGAATGTGACGCCGAAGACTGGGCCGCCGCCGAGCAAGAGGTGCTCTACCATCCGCCATCCACGGTGGTCGAGAACCAGGATGCGATTTACATTCACGCAGCGGCGCCGGGCTTTGACGCCGGGTCTCTGCAGGTAAATGTTCTGCCGCATTCGATCACCGTGGAAGGCCGAACGCCGAAGCCGAATCCTTCGGAAACACTGAAGGTGCACTGGTGCGAACTGGGCGGGAAGATGTTGCTGCGCCAGTTCGAGCTGCCGGCACGCATTGAACCGGAACAGGTCAAAGCCATCCTCGAGAACGGAATCTTGCACCTGATCGCCAGGAAAGCCTCCGCAGCGGTTGCGCCGGGTCTCGACGTCGTCAAAATGATGAAACGAACGGCGGCGGCAACTGAGTGCGCGGGGGCACGTTAGGTGTTGTAGCAGCAGCTCACCATGTCATTCCGGGCACGGCATGTTTGCCATGTCTTTTCCAACTATCCACAATGGGGCATGCCAAATCTCTCAAAGATTGCGCCGGAACTCCCTGTCTTAAGTGTCCCGAAGTCGATTGAGTATTACGAGGTCAAATTGGGCTTCCATACCACCATGACGATGCCAGACGGAGACTACGCTATTGTCGAACGCGATGACGTTGCGATTCATTTGTTTCAATCCGGCAACGGACACAGCGCGCCTGGGTCAATTCATATCTTCACTGAGGGGCTCGACGAACTCCACAGCGAGCTGCAGAAACGTGGCGCTCATATTAAGCAAGACATTATCCGGAAGCCTTGGGGTAACCGAGATTTTCGGGTCATCGATGATTCGGGGAACGAGATCAAGTTTACAGAGCCGCTGCAGAAAGATTGAGGCAGGATGTATGGTGGGCGGTCGCGGGCTCGAACCGCGGACCTTCTGCTTGTAAGGCAGACGCTCTAACCAACTGAGCTAACCGCCCGAAATGCGGGCCAAAAAACGGCGAGCCACCTCTTGATTGTAACCCACCGACTGCGAATTTCTTGACAACTTGTGCCATTCGCGGTCAACTTCAATGCATG
>JBGPKX010000027.1:0-26194 GCA_041486185.1 Bryobacteraceae bacterium
AGATGGGCCGCGAATGAACGCGAATCAACGCGAATAAACCAAAATTGTTCATTCGTGTTGATTCGCGTTGATTCGCGGCCAAATTGAAAGAGGCTATGAGTACGTCAGATCCAACGTCGGGACCGTCCAATTTTGTCCGCGAGATCATCATCGAGGATTTGAAGACCAATAAGTTTGGCGGGAAAGTACAGACGCGGTTTCCGCCGGAGCCTAATGGCTATCTGCACATCGGGCACGCGAAATCGATCAATCTCAACTTTGGTCTAGCGGCGGAGTTCGGCGGGAAATGCAATCTACGGTTCGACGACACGAATCCGAGCAAGGAAGAGACTGAGTACGTCGATTCCATCATCGAAGATGTCCGCTGGCTGGGCGGCGATTGGGAGGACCGGCTATACTACGCGTCGGATTACTTCGATCAACTCTACGCCTGGGCGGTGCAACTGATCAAAGCCGGCAAAGCTTACGTTTGCGAGTTGACCGCGGACCAGGTCCGGCAATATCGGGGCACGCTGACTGAGCCCGGCCGCGAGAGTCCCTGGCGCAACCGTTCGATGGAAGAAAGTCTACAACTGTTCGCGCGCATGAAGGCGGGAGAGTTTCCGGACGGCTCACGGACGCTGCGCGCGAAAGTGGACATGGCGTCGCCCAATCTGAATATGCGCGACCCGGTGATGTACCGCATCCTGCATGCCGAGCATCATCGCACGGGCAACAAATGGTGCATCTATCCGATGTACGATTTTGCCCATGGGCAGTCCGACTCGATCGAGCAAGTCACGCACTCCATCTGCACGCTCGAATTCGAGGATCACCGGCCGCTTTACGACTGGTATCTCGATCAATTGGGCGTCTACCATCCGCAGCAAATCGAGTTCGACCGGCTCAACCTGACCTACACGCTGTTGAGCAAGCGGAAGCTGCTCACGCTGGTACAGGAAGGGCGCGTGAAGGGATGGGACGATCCGCGCATGCCCACCATCACCGGCATTCGCCGCCGCGGCTACACGCCGGAGGCCATCCGCAATTTCTGCCGGGCGATTGGCGTATCGAAAACCAACGGCAGCATCGAGCTTTCGCTGCTCGAGCACTACGTGCGCGAGGATTTGAACAAGCGCGCGCTGCGGGTGATGGGTGTGCTGCGGCCGCTGCGCGTGGTGATCGACAACTATCCCGAGAACCAGGTTGAGGAGATGGAGGCCGTCAACAATCCGGAGGACGCCGCCGCGGGCACGCGCAAGGCGCCGTTCTCGCGGGTGCTCTACATCGAGCAGGACGATTTTCGCGAAGACCCGCCCAAGCAGTATTTCCGGCTGTCTCCGGGGCGCGAAGTGCGGCTGCGCTATGGCTACTTCATTACGTGTACTAGCGCCGTGAAAGATCCAAAGACCGGCGAGATCGTCGAAATCCATTGCACCTACGATCCGGCCACGCGCGGCGGCAACGCGCCGGACGGCCGCAAAGTGAAATCCACCATTCATTGGGTCTCGGCGGCCCACGCCATGGATGCCGAGGTGCGCATCTACGATAATCTCTTCTCGGTGGAGAACCCCAATGAGGTGCCGGAAGAACAAGACTTCACCGTGAATCTCAACCCCAACTCGCTCGAGGTGGTGAGCGGCGCAAAACTCGAACCCAGCTTGCGCGGCGCTACGCCAGGCAGCCGTTACCAATTCGAGCGGCTGGGCTACTTCTGCGTCGATCCCGACTCGACCCCAGAGAGGCTGGTCTTCAACCGGACGGTGGCGCTGCGCGATACCTGGGCCAAGATCGAGAAGGCTCAACGGGGAAAAGGATGATCATTCTCGGAATCGGCGGCATTCTGGGCGATGCTGCCAGCGCAATCTTAGTTGACGGTCAACTGGCGGCTGCCGTTGAAGAATCCAAGCTGGCGCGGCGCGGCCGCATGCATAGCGGTCTGCCGGATGAGTCCATCGCCATGTGTCTCGAGCTGGCGGGAGTGCGGCCGGATCAGGTGGATTGCGTGGCGGTGGTCCGGCCGATCCCGGCGGCGCAGGAGAGCAGGCTGCATCTGAATCTGCGCGGGCGCTTTCCCCAGAGCCGCATGGCGCTGATCGACCATCACCGCGCGCACGCCGCGTCGGCTTTCTACGCCTCGCCGTTCGATGAGGCGACCGTGCTGGTGCTCGACCGTCACGGCGATTTCCGCTGCGGTTCGCGCTGGCGCGCCGCCGGAGGCCAGTTGCTGCGGCTGGAGAAGGAACTCTACTCGCCGGACTCGCTGGGAGAAATTTACGGCCGCGTGACCGAGTTGCTCGGCTTTAATGCCAACGCCGACGAGCACAAAGTCCAATGGTTATCCGCGGCCGGCGAGGGCCATTACCGCGAGGTCTTCCTCCAAATGATGCAAGGCGCCGCCGGCGAATGGCCGCGCCTGGACCGTTCCTATTTCGACGCCGACCGCATGACGCATGGCGGCTTCAGCGCCAAATTTTTCGAGCGAATCGGACTGGCCGACCGCGCCACCATTCCGGAAGCCGAACGGCCCAAGCTGGCGGCCGGATTGCAGAGGGCCATCGAAAGCACGGTGCTGGCGATGGCCGGCGAAGGCGGAAATCTCTGTCTGGCTGGTGGCCTGGCGATGAACGCCATGCTGATTGAGTCGCTCGAGGCTTCCGGAAAATTCGACGGAGTGTTTGTGCAGCCAGCCGCGGGTAACTCCGGAACGGCGCTGGGCGCGGTCTTCGAGGCCTGGCACGGCCTTTACCACGAGAAGCAGCGCGCATCGCTCGGTAATTTGTTCCTCGGCCCCAGTTACTCCGCCGAGCAGATCAAGCGCGTGCTCGAAAACTGCAAGCTGCGATTCCGCTATCTGCTGACCACCGGCGAGCTGATCGATACCGCTGTCGCGCAGCTCAGCGAAAACAAGATCGTGGCCTGGATGCATGGCCGCATGGAGTTTGGCCCGCGCGCCCTTGGCAATCGCAGCATTCTGGCCTCGCCGCACGATCCGTATTCGGCCGAGAATCTGAACTCGTACATCAAGCATCGCGAATCGTTCCGCAAATTCGCAGCTTCGGTGCCCGCGGAACTGGCCGGTGAGTACTTTGCAGTGGGTCCCAACGCCCGCTACCTGGCTACGGTTGGCCGCGTGCGGGAGCGCTACCGGAAATGTTTCGAGAGCGCGGTTCTGGCGGGCGATCTGATTCGCGTGCACGCGGTTTCGGAAGAAGACAATCCGCTTTATTGGAAGCTGCTGCACGCCGCCGGCAAGAAAACAGGCCTGCCAGTGTTGTACAACACTTCCTTCAATCTCTTCGGCGAGCCGCTGGTCTGCACGCCGCGCGATGCCGTGCGCAGCTTCTACTCGTCGGGCATCGACGCTATGTTTGTGGGCAACTTCTTACTGCAAAAGTAAGCCGGCATTTCCGCACAATCCCGCCTGTCCGTTGCGGCTGGGCTTACGGCAGATCTTTCAAATCCGGCGGCGTCCACGATCTGCGCGCCTCTACCGATCGCACCACATTAAAGCTGTAATACTCGCGAAACAGATCGCGCTGCGCGGCAAACTCGGCCACCAGTAGCCGCACGGCCTCGATGCGCGGCAGCGACGACTCGATCTCGCGCAGCCGTGCCTTGACCAGCGCCAGCCAAAATAAGGTAAGGGTTTCGTGATATCCGCTGTGGTCGCTGTTGATCGTGCCCACGCACTGGTTGTAGTGCCGGATGCCTCGCCGCATGCGATCGGCAACCTCTTCGCCGGGGTAGCCCGTGAGATAGCACCCCGCCACGGCAATATGCGCCGCGTGGTTCCACGCCGGTTTGGGCCATGTTCCTCGCTCGAAGCTTTCCAGGAATGCAGTTAGCGCTTCCTCGCTATCGAGGAAGCGGTAGGTGACGTCGCCCATGCGGCCCCGCGGTCAGCCCTTCATCAAATGGCGCCGCAGGAAATCCGCCGCGGCGTGGTAAGCCTCGAGCCAGCGGGAATGCGCCAGAAAGTCATGGACCTCGTCGGGGAAGATGAGCTGCTCGAATTCGACGCCTTGCTTGCGCAGCGCTTCCACCAGCGTCACGGTCTCGCTGAAGGGCACATTACGGTCATCATCGCCGTGAATCAGCAGCACAGGGGATCGCCATTGCTTCACTGCCGCCATGGGCGAAGACTCGAATGCCACGCGCGCGGCTTCCTGATACTTCTGCGCATCGTACGACGGCACCAAATTGCGGATCATCACGTTCCAGTCGTGCACGCCGTGAAAATCCACGCCTGCCGCGAACAGATCGGACGCGCGCGCCAGGCCAAGCGCGGTCAGGTATCCGCCGTACGACCCGCCCCACAGCCCGATGCGCGCCGGGTCGACATCCGGCCGGCTGCGCAGATACAGGCCTGCGCCGACGACATCGTTGAACTCGCTCGCCCCCCGCGCGCCGTAATTCTGCGCCTCGCGAAATTCCAGGCCGTAGCCGATGCCACTGCGATAATTGACCGAGAGCACGATGAAGCCCTGGCTCGCCAGGTACTGATTCATGGCATAGGCATTGTTGTAGTAGTACATATAGTGCCAGCCGAGCAGCATCTGCCGGCGCGATCCACCGTGGAAGAAAATCACCGACGGCCGCCGCTCGCCCGCGCGCAAATTGCCCGGGAGAAAAAGCTGGCCGTGGATGCGCAATCCGTCCGCGGCTGAGATGATTACCGGTTGCGGTGCGACCAATTGTTCGGATGGAAAGTCCGCGGGCAGCGCATCGGGCGCCAGGTCTTTCATCGCGCCGCCACCGACGATGATGGCAGGACGCGGGGGGCGCCGCGCATCGGAATGAAGGAACGCAATCGCCTCACGATCGCTGGTCAACGCAGGGGCCCATTCGATGCCCTCTCCGCTCGTTACCGGCGTGGGCCCGGCACGATCCACGGCGACCTTCCACAAATGCCGGCGGTCGATATCGCCCTGGTTCGACGAAAACACGAGCTCGCGGCCATTCGGACTTAGCGCTACATGCTCCACTTCGAACTCGCCGGGAGTCAGATCGAGCCCGCTTCCGCCCTGCGCCGGAATGGAATAAAGGTGCACCCATCCCGTGCGCTCCCAGGGAAAGATCACGCGCCCGTTCGCCCACAGCAACTGCTTTTGCGACGCCACCTCGTGAAACGCGCTGCCGCGCCCCGGCTCTGCCCGCCAGATCTGCCGGCCGCGGCCGCTCGCCACTTCGGCGGCACGAATGGACCACGGTTCCTCCGCCGTGGGCTTCAGCCCAAACGAAAAATCGGCCGATGCCGGAATGCGCAGGAACGCGATCTCGCGGGAATCAGGCGACCATGCAGGCTCGCTGTCACGGTCTACGCTGGGATCGAGATAGCGCAAGGTTTTGGCAGCTGGATCGAAAACGCCGATGAAGCTGTGGTTCCCGCGCCCGCTCACAAAAGCCAGCTTCGAGCCGTCCGGCGACCATCGTGGCGCTCCCGCCGTTCCGCGCGAGTGCACCGCCTGTTCGGCTTTCTCGTGACCATCGAGCGGCGCGCACCAGATCTGTTCCTTATATAGGAAGGCCACGCGGTCGCCTTTGGGCGAGATGGCCGGCGATTGCCCTTCTCCCAGCTTGCGCGGCGCACCGCCATCCGCCGCAATTACCCAAACGGCTTGTTCCACGCCCTCGGGATTGCTGCGCGGGTTGGGAGCTTCACGCCGCGTATGCAAATCGCCGCCACGCACGAACACGATCGAGCGGCCGTCGGGGGTCCACGACATTTCGCCGATGTCCTGCCCATCGTCCTGCGTAAATGCGGTGATCTGCCGGCCGCGATAATCCGGCGGCGCGGCCACCCAGATATTGCGCGCTCCCCGCGTATTCATCTGCCAAGCCACTCCGCCACCAGCAGGCGCGGCCACCAGGCTTTCGGGGAAAGGATTGGACATCACCTGCTCGATCGTGAACGGCTTCTCGGCCGCCAGGCTGGCGCAGAGAAACACGGATGCCCCTATCAAACGCAGTTCGCGCATGAAATTACTGTATCTCGTTCGTCATCTGTTTTGCCGCGGGGGCAATGATCGGAGCCTTCGCGCCGCGTTTTCGCGAATGGTTTCATCTCACGGCGTCGCGAAGCGCGCTAGACTAGCTGGTAATCTCTGGCATGATCATGCTCCGGGTCACAGATGTCCTCGACTGCTAGCCAGCCAGCCATTGGCGTTGCCCACGCTTCCAGGACTTTACGCGACGCGGTGGGCGCGCCTGCGCTGCTGTTCGTCATTGTCATCGGCTTCTTCTGGAAAATCACTCTGACCAGCCAGTTTACCTGGCTCGAAAGTCCGGACATGGCCAATCAGGTGTTGCCATGGCAGCAGGTGCAGGCGGCGGCGTTTCATCAAGGGAAGTTTCCGGCATGGGACCCGTATCATTGGGCCGGCCAGTCTCTCATCGGTCAGGCGCAGCCGGGGACGGCGTATCCGCTGAACTGGATTCTATACTCGCTGCCACTGAAGGATGGGCACATTCGCAGGTCTTATCTCCATTGGTACCTGGCGTTGCTGCACGTGCTGGCGGCATGGTTCTGTTACTGGCTGTGCCGCGATTTGGAACGCAGCCGCATGGCCTCGTTGATTGCCGGGACGGCGTTCGGGCTTGCCGGTGTTGTCGGCACGCTCGAGTGGCCGCAAATGCTGAACGGCGCCATCTGGGCTCCGCTGGTTTTGATGTTTCTGCTCCGTGCCGTCAGGGGAGAGCGGCCGTTTTTCAGCGCGGCTCTCTCCGGCTTCTTCCTGGGTCTCTCGTGGCTGAGCGGACATCATCAGATCCCCATTTTTCTTTCGCTGGCCATGGCGGGAGTGTGGGTGTTCTATTTTTTCCGGGACAAGAAGCTGAACGTGAATACGCTCGGGCTGGCCGCGGTGTTTGCACTGTTTCTGGCGCTGACTTCAGCACTCCAGGTATTGCCCGCCTATGAATACGGCCACCTGGCGCGCCGCTGGGTAGGGGCGTCCGCCCCGCTTGGATGGAAGGATATCGTTCCCTATACCGTGCATCGAGAACACGGCCTGCACCTCTCCACGATTCTAGGGTTGATTGTTCCCAGTATTCACGAAGAGGCCGATCCCTATATCGGCTTCGTGATCCTTTCGCTGGCGGCGCTGGGCGTGGCGCTGTGGTGGACCGATGTTCGGGTGCGGATACTAGCGGTGCTGGCGCTCGGCGGCCTGTTTCTGTCGTTGGGGCACCAGAATGTATTCCACGGCTTCTTGTACGCCGTACTGCCGATGTTCGAAAAAGCGCGCACGCCGGCCATGGCCGCGGTGATCTTCAACTTCGGCGTGGCTGTCCTCACGGCCTATGGCTTCGACGGCCTGAGTGCGCAACCACAATCCGCATGGCCTCGCCGCGTGGCGCTCGGGCTGGCATCGGCCGGCGCGTTGATGCTGGCCATCATGCTGGGTGTGATGATGAGCAAACAGCTCCGGTTCGATTACGACGACCGGATCGTGCTGGTTGCCGTTCTGGGCCTCCTGATTGCCGCTCTGTATCTGGCGTATCAGAAGCGTAATTTCGGCATCACCTCGCTGGGTGTTTGCTGCTTACTGCTGCTGTTGATGGATCTCGGAAATTCCACGGGCTATGCCTATGTGCATGGGCTGGACAAGAACCGCGCCATCTACCTGAACAAGTTTTCCGAGAATCCGGATATTCTGCAATGGCTCAGGCGTGAGGCCGGACCATCCCGCATTCAGGTGGACAATCACGAGATTCCCTTCAATTACGGCGACTGGTACGGCCTGGATGTCTATGGCGGTTATGTCGCCAGCTTGCCGGAGAGTCTGGTCCGGCTGGGGCTCGACGGCGAACGCACGCGCATGTTGTATGGCGTCAAATACTGGATTGGCCGCGGGCCTCGCAGCGCGGACCATGTGGATGTTTTCACGGGACAAAGCGGCCTCAAGATTTACAAGAGCACCAACGCGTTTCCCAGGGTCTGGACGGTGCACCAGGCCGTGACGCTCGCCACGGAAAGTCAGATCTCGCCGACCATGGACGACACTCGCTTCGACCTGCGGCGTGTGGCATTTTTCCTTGGCGAAACACCAAAGCCGAGCGCGTGCGCGGGTGAGGATCAGGCAACGCTGCTCCACACAGATTTCGACACCGTCGTTATTCAGGCCGATCTGCGGTGCCGGGGTATGGTGGTGCTGAGCGACAACGATTACCCCGGCTGGACCGCCACGGTTGACGGCACCCCTGCCAGGATTTGGGCGGCGTACACCGCCATACGCGGCGTGGAGGTTGAAGCGGGCTCGCATCGCATCGAGATGCACTACCGTCCGCTGACCGTCAGGCTGGGCGCTCTGATGCTGGGGCTGAGTGTGATCGGCCTGGTGGGGCTTGCGTGGTGGGAAGGGAAGAGGCCGGCGAATTCCGTCTAATTCACATAGATCGCCCGCTCTTTGACGCCAACCTTTGCGGGCAGGGGCACGCGCTTGAGCAGCATCGCCAGAATGCCGGAAATCAACGCCAAGAGCGCGCTTCCGTAGAACGCCGCCGACCAGCTTCCGAATTTCTCAAACAATACCGCGGCCATCCCGCCACCGATGATCGACGCCACGCCCTTGGCGCTGTACAGGAGACTGTAATTGGAGCTGGAGTGGTCGGCGCCAAAGTAATCGCCTACCAGCGAGGGGAAGAGCGAAAAAACCTCGCCCCAGGTGAAGAACGTCAGAATCAGAGTTACGGTGAACATGGTCCCGGACCACCGCCCCACAGCCAGTACGCTGAATAAACAGAAGGCCTGCAGGATGAACGCGATCGACATGGTGGTTTCACGGCCGAGGTGATCCGAGACCCATCCCCACGAGACGCGGCTGGCGCCATTGGCGATGCGGTCGAACGCCAACGCCGCCGTGAGCGCGGTACGCGAGATGCCCCATTCGCGCGCCACCGGGCCGGCCTGCGCCGTCACCAACAGGCCGCCTGTGGCCATCAGGACGAACATGAGGTAAAGCAGGTAAAACTGCGGAGTGCGCAGCATTTCGGGCGTCGAAAACTGGGCGATGTTGCGGCGCGTGCGTGACGCGGTTTTTCTGGTTGCGGCGTGCGTCACGGCGAACTCGGGGCCGGGGTGCCGAAGCATCTGAGCGACGGCCATGATGACCAGGCCTTGCCCGATGCCGGTAACTAAGAATGCCGTGCGATAGCCGTGGGTGTGAATCATGGAGGCGATGAGCGGGATAAATAGCGCCGAGCCGGCGCCGAAACCTCCGGCGATGATGCCGGCGGCCAGGCCGCGCCGATCGGGAAACCACTTGAGCGCCGAGGCAATCGAACCGCTGTACACGAACGCCGCGCCTACCCCGGCCATGGCGTAGAAGGCGTAGAGCTGCCAGCGCTCGGCCGCGAATGCGAGCGAGGACCATCCGATTCCGCACAACACGCCGGCAATCGTCGTAAAGATGCGCGGGCCCATGCGGTCGATCAGCCAGCCTTCTAGCGGCATCACCCAGGTTTCAAAAATGATGAACAGCGTAAAGCCCCACTGGATGTCGGACAGTTTCCAGCCCGTCGACTGGCGGATGGGTTCGACAAACAGCGTCCAGGCATACTGCAGATTGGCGATCATGATCATCGCCACCAGAGCCGCTACGAGCTGAAACCAGCGGTTCTTCACTTTGTGCCCCGGCGCTGCTTCTCGAGCAGTTTGGCGCAGGCGTAAACCGCGCGTGTGTGCGGCATGGCGATACCCAAACGTTCACCCAATTCGAGCGCCGCGCCGACAATGGCATCCAGTTCGAGCGGCCGGCCGGCTTCCAAATCCTGCAGCATGGAAGTCTTATGCGCGCCGACTTTTTCGGCGCCGGCGATGCGCTGGTCGATGGTGATGGGCATCTCGATGCCCAGCTTGCGCGCCACGGATTCGGTTTCCGCCATGATGCCGCGCACCAGTTTCGAGACTTCCGCGTCGCGCGCCATGGTCACAAGCGTCGCTCCGGTTAGCGCGCTGATGGGATTGAAGGCGATGTTGCCCAGAAGTTTGACCCAAATCTCCTGGCGGATGTGGGTGGTGATAGGCGCGCGCAGTCCGGCTTCGACTAGCGCCGCCGAAATCGCGCGGCAGCGCTCGGAACGTTCGCCGGCCGGCTCGCCAATGGTGATGCGGTTCCCCTCGATGTGACGGATCACGCCCGGTTGGACGATCTCGGTCGAGAGATAAACGATGGAGCCGATGACGCGCCGGGTTTCGATGGCCGACGACACGACCCCGCCGGGATCCACTTTCTCCAGCCTCTCGGCGCCTTCGAAATACCACCATGGAATGCCGTTCTGCATGCTGACGACGGTGGTGGAATCGTGGAACAGCGGGCCGAGACGCGGGGCGAGATCGGGGAGGCTGTGGGCTTTCACGCCGAGGAACACAATATCGACGGGTCCAACGGCATCGAGCGAGTCCAGCACGCGCGGCCGGGCCTCGAAATTGCCTTCGGCGCTCTCGACATGCACGCCGCGCTCCCGCATGGCCAGGCAGTGCTGGCCGCGGGCAAAAAAAGTGACATCCATTCCAGCCCGCGCCATCTTGGCGCCGATGTAGGCTCCGATGGCGCCGGCGCCGGCGATGGCGAATTTCATCCGCGGGTACCTGCCAGCGCGGCGGCTACGTTGAGGCGCTGCACTTTGCCGGTGGCGGTGCGCGGAATGGAATCGACGAGGTAAAGTTTCTTGGGACGCTTGAAATCCGCCAGGCGTTCGCGGCAATACGCCAGAAGCTCGGCTTCGGTGGAGGGTGAGCGCAGCACCACGGCGGCAGCCACTTCCTCGCCCCAGGTGGGATGCGCGATGCCGAAGCACACCGCCTCGCTCACGGCGGGGTGCGTGAGCAACACGTCATCGATCTCGCGCGGCGCGATCTTTTCGCCACCGCGATTGATCAGCTCCTTGATGCGTCCGGTAAGGCGCAGGTAACCTTCGTCATCCAGCACGCCTTCGTCGCCCGTGCGGAACCAGCCGTCGACGAATGATTTCGCGTCGGCCTCGGGATTGTTTTCATAGGCCCGAATGACGCTCGGGCCCTGGATGACAACCTCGCCCTTCTGGCCCGTGGCGAGCAGTTGGCCGGTGTCCGTCATGATGCCGATCTGGATGCCGGTTGCCGGGCCGACGGTGCCGAATTTGCGCGCTTTGGGCGGCAGCGGGTTGGACGCCATTTGATGGGAGGCTTCGGTCATGCCATACGCTTCGAGGACCGGCGCGCCGAACAGAAGCTCGAGCTTCTCCGCCATCTCCACCGGCAGGGGCGCGCTGCAAGAGCGTACAAAACGCACGGATGCGGCCTCCGCGGGCTTCCCCGCGCTTCCGGCCCGCGCCAAGATGAGTTGGTGGATGGTGGGTACGGCCGAGTACCAGGTCGCGCCGGAGTCGCGCACGGTGCGCCAGAACGATAGGGGGTTGAAACGCGCCGGCACGACCACGGCCCCGCCCGAGAGCAGGGTAGAGAGCGTCGACGCCACCAGGCCGTGCACGTGAAACAGCGGCATCAGGCAGAGCGACACGTCGTCCGGCGAGAGCTGGTACGTGTCGACGATGTTACGCGCCGAGAGCGCCAGGTTGATGTGTTTGAGCGGCACGCGTTTGGGCCGGCCGGTCGAGCCGCTGGTGTGCAGGATCAGGGCGACGTCGTCGGGCGCGGGCGCACTGGCGGCAGCATGCCCGCCGCCTCCGGAAATGCGGACTTCTCCGGAAGCGCTGGTTTCCGCGGTCAGGATGGGGATGTTGCGTTCGGCGGCGGCGCGGCGGGCGGCATCGGTCTCCTGTGTGGCAGGCGGCAGCACCAGGACGCGCGCGTTGGTGTCCTCCAGGTAAAAACGGAATTCTTCATAGCGGTAAGCCGGATTGAGAGGCGCGGCGGTACCGGCGATGGAAGCGGCCAGGAAAGAGACAACGGCCTCTGGCCCATTGGGCAAGGCCAGGGCCACGCGATCGCCGCGGCGGATCCCGGCCCCAGCCAGAGCATCGGCGGCGGCGCCAACCTGGCGGCGCAGGGAATCGTAAGTAATGCGTGCGCCGGTTTCGGGAATGATCAGGGCCACCTCGCCGCCAGGCGAGGCGTTCAATACGTCGAGCAGTGTGGAGGGGGAAGCAGAATGATTCATAGCGCGGAAATTGGATGGTAACAAAAGGCCTCGTTCCATTTCAGGGCTAAACCGTCCGCTTCGTGCAGGTTCGCGCGCGTTCAAGATTCTATTGGGTCCGCCGATAAGCCATTAGGGGAAGGTGTGAACGATGGAAGTACCAGTTATAGAACTGGTCCGTGATTTGGTTCGGGAAGTGAAGGTGGGAGCGGCCAACGGTGAGGGGGACGCGTCGTTGCAGGGGCTGATCGACGATTTTCAGTCGAGCGCGGCGGTAGTCAAACGCGATTTGCGGCGGATATTGGAAAAAGACCCGGCGGCGTTCTTGCGATCGGCGTGCCGCGTATTGAAATCGTCATCGCAGAGCCCGGGAGCGCTGTGGGTGATGGAGCTGCTCTGGTCGAATCCGGTTCTGGTGGGCAGCTTGAGTGAGCCAGAGCTTCTTCCTCTCGACACGGCTATCGCCTTCGCCAAACGTTGGGCCGAGTACGATCCGATGCTGGACATCAAGCTCCTGCATTTGGGATTTCCCTCCGATGGGACGGCGGAACTGGACGGCGACATCATGCGGGCGAAACGCGTGCTGGCTATAGTTAGCGAGCTGCCCGCCAGCCGGCACATTTTGGTGCCGCTGGTGAATCTGATGCGCAGTCCGGACCCGAAGGTCCGCTCCAAAGCGGCCAGCCTTTATGGGCGCACCAGCCAGAACCCGGACTGGGTTCGCAAGCGGCTGGGGGAGATGGATGAGCGCGTGCGGGCCAACGCGTTGGAAGGCCTGTGGGGAATGGACTCGAGGTCGGCGCGCGCGGTGCTCGAGGAAGCTGTCTGCGACCCCCATCATCGGGTCGCGGCCAACGCTCTGATCGGGCTGCATCGTATTGGCGGCCAGGACGTGACGGCAAACCTGCAAAGGATGGCCCATGGGCCGGAGGCCATGTCCCGGGCGGCGGCGGCATTCGCCATGGGTCAGATCCTGAATGCGGACTTTAAGCCAGTGCTCGAGAGCTTATTGAAGGACACCAGCCCGCACGTGCGTAGCCAGGCGCTACGCTCCTTAATCCGTCTGAAGCGCCAGCAGCAGCCGGGGGCAAAAACCCTGCCCGACGGGGATTTGGAAGCCGCTGGCCACCGGGCGCCGGAACAAGCCGACGATACGGCTCGGGAGGGCCCTGCCGACGAGGCGGCTGAAGCCACTCCCGCACCCATCGCTGAAGTCTCCTCCACTTCCGCCGCTGAAGTCTCCTCCGCTTCCGCCGCTGAAGTCTCCTCCACTTCCGCCGATAAAGAAGTTCAGGAGTAGCCGAGAGTCGCCCCTACGCCATGGAAGGGAATGTAAGAGAGGTCGTTTGGGGCTTCATCCGGGATGCCCGCCTGCCGGGTGCAGGCGAGCTGGAGAGCGGCTTTCTCGAGGAACTGGTCGGGGGCTTTGATGGCCACTCCAAAGAGGCCCGCCGGGCCATGCGCAAGCTGCTGGCGCACGACAATCGCCGGTTCTTTTGTTCGGCGTGCCGTATTTTGAGAGGCGGGGTGGCGACTCTCGGCCGCGAATACCTCATGAAGCTGCTGCTCGAAGGCGATCTGCTGGTCGTGTGTCTGGCCGACCCCACGTTATTTTCGCTCGAGACAGCGCTGGATCTGGCCAAGGATTTCGTGCGGCTCGATCCCCTGCTGGATTTCAAGCTGATGCAATTGCTGTTTCGCGGCGAGCAGTTGGAAACCGGCGATGTGGATGCCGACCGGGCGCTACGCGTGCTGGATCTGGTGGCCGCGCTGCCCAGACACAATCGCATTCTCCCGCTGCTGCTCAAGCTGCTGCGTTTCCCGAATCCGGCGCTCCGATCGAGGGCCGTGCTGTTGTTCTCCCAAGTGAGCAAGAATACGCAGTGGATCGAACAGCGGCTCACTGACCCAGATCCGGACGTGCGGGCCAGCGCGGTCGAGGGGCTTTGGGGGACCGACACCCCAGGGGCGCGTACTCTTCTGCGCGAGGCAGCGCGCGACATGCATAGCTGCGTGGTAGCCAATGCACTGGTGGGGCTGTATCTTCTCGATGGCCTCTCGATGGCCGAGCAGTTGACCGGGCTGACCCGGCATCCGGCCTCGCCGTTTCGCGCCGCTGCCGCCGTGGCCATGGGCCGGGCGCGCGACGGGTATTTTGTGCCGCTGCTGAACTCGATGGTTAAGGACGTCAACGCCGAAGTGCGCGGCGCGGCTTTGCGAGCGCTGGTGAGCATCCGCAGGAAGGCTGCGCAGCTTGCGGCTGAGGAGCCGTCGGTTGCGGGCGGTGTCGAAACTACTCTGGAAGCTCGCGCCGCGGGTACTCCGGCAGACGCTGCCTCTCATCACCCGGACGCCATGGCGATCGCGGAGGAGCCTGTCCTTGAGCCAGAGGACAAGATCCATGAGGTCCCGGCGTCGCCGGATCGCTGAGTGCGCGCCTCCCATAGGACTCATGCAATTTCCCCCAGTAGTCTCATGTAATTCCCGGATCGCAATCTCGAACGCAGCCGCCTACACTGGCGATGGATGCTGAGCCGCGTCGAATCACGCCTCACTATGCTCGCGGCCGCCCAGAACGGGGACGGCGGCTGGGGCTATTTTCCGGGGAAACCGTCCTGGCTGGAACCGACGGTCTACGCCCTGCTGGCTTTGTCGGAGCCATCCGACTCTCCGGCGTTGGCGCGCGGGCGGCGGCTGGTGCGCTCGTGGGAGCTGCCGGGTGGCGGATGGCGCGCTTGCGCGGCGGTGAACGAGGCGCACTGGGCCACTTCGCTCGCCGTCACGCTGCATTCGGTCCTGGGCATTTACGACTCATCCTTCGAGCGCGGGGTAGCGTGGCTGACGGCCTCTACCGGCGCCGAAGGCCGCCCGCTGACACGCCTGGCGCACTGGCTGCGGCCCGCCACGGTTGAGTTCGATCCCACTGTGAGCGGTTGGCCCTGGCAAGCAGGCACATCCTCTTGGATTGAGCCCACGGCGCATGCTCTTTTGGCGCTGCGGTGCGCGGCCGCGCGCGGGGAACAGGCAGCCGTGGCTGGCCGGATTGCCACCGGCGAACGCATGTTGCTCGAGCGGCGGTGCCGCGACGGAGGCTGGAACTACGGCAACCGGCGGGTACTGGGCGCCGATCTGCCTTCGTATCCGGAAACCACGGCACTGGCTTTGATGGGGCTGAACGGGCATCCATCAATCCAGTGGGGCGATGCGCTGAATCATGTGGAACGGATGTGGCGGGAGACGCGAAGTCCGCTGGCGCGCGCCTGGCTGGCATCGTGCCTGCTACAGTATCGCGGCGAACGTCCCGGGCTGCCGGATGCCGCGCGCTCACCGGACACCGACGACATCCTGGTGGCCGCCGTGGAGGTCATCGCATGGGACCGCATCCTTCCAGGATTGAACCTACCAGGATCGAACCTACCAGGATCGAACCTACCAGGATCGAACCTCCCAGGATCGAACCGGCGAGGATCGGTCGGCCCATGATGGCGCGGCGTGGATTTCTGCAGACGGCGCTCGGGGCCGCGGCGTCCGGGACCGTGGCTTGCCAGCAGCCGTCTCTCGGGCCTGGACCGCGCGGGCGCGCCGCGGTAGCGATTCTGCGCGCGGCTTCCTATGGCGAGGACTTACTCGACCGGTTGCAGCGCGGCGCGGCCGCCTGCGGTTTGGACGCCCGCGGCAAACGGGTGCTGCTCAAGCCCAACCTGGTGGAATTTGTGCCGGGCGCCCCGATCCACACCGAAGCCGCTTTACTGGCCGCGGCGGTGGAGTTATTCGAGCGTCTGGGCGCCCGCGAAATCACGATCGGCGAAGGCCCCGGCCACCGGCGCGATGCCTGGTATCTGGCGGAAGCCGCGGGATACCGCGCGGCCATCCCGCGCTTCGAAGCCCGCTTCGTGGATTTGAACCGCGACGATGTCGCGCGCGTCGCGGGATTCGCCGACACCGGCGGCATCTACCTGCCGCGCACCGCTCTGGCCGCGGACCTGGTGGTTTCGGTGGCACGCATGAAGACCCATCACTGGGCGGGCGCCACACTCTCCATGAAGAACCTGTTCGGCGTGGTGCCGGGCGCGCTCTATGGGTGGCCCAAGAATCATTTGCATCAGGTAGGGATCGGACGGTCGGCAGCCGAGCTCTACCGGATTTTTCCACGCAGCTTCGCCATTGTCGACGGCATTGTGGGGATGGAGGGCAACGGGCCCATTCAGGGGCACGCGCGGCCGTGTGGCGTGGTGGTGATGGGCGCGGATCTGGCGGCGGTGGACGCCACCTGCTGCCGCATCATGGGGATCGACCCGGAGAAGATCGAGTACCTGAGGCTCGCCTCCTCGCTTGGCCATGTACGCGACGAGCGCATCGAGCAGCGCGGTGAGGCCATCGCCCAGGTGCGCACGCCCTTTGCGCTGATGCCGGAGTTTCAGTATGTCCGGCTGGCTTAGCGCGGCGGCCGAGATCACGGCCGTAGTCACAGCCGAAGTCACGGCCGAAGTCACGGCCGAAGTCACGGCCGAAGTCACAGCCGAAGTCACGACTAAAATGATGACCGATGCCACGACCAAAGCCACGACCGATGCCGCGCCGCGCGTGTCGTCGGGAATGCCCCGCGGTGTGCGGGTTCCGGCAGTGGCTTTGGGCGCGACCGTCGCCGGCGCAGCGCTGGTCTTTCTGGCTTGGGCCTACTGGACGGCGCTGCGCGCTCCGGCGGTCGGCCTGTTTCACGACGACGGAATTTACGCCGTCACGGCCAAGGCGCTGGCCAGCGGGCGTGGTTACCGCATTCTCAGCCTGCCGGGCGAGATGGCGCAGACCTAGTATCCGTTTCTGTTTCCCGTATTGCTGGCGGCGGTTTGGAAAGTGTTTCCGCGGTTTCCCGAGAACCTGATGTGGCTCAAGCTGGTTCCGTTTGCGTGTACGCTGGCGTGGGGCGGGCTGGCATACCGGCTGTTTCGCGCTAAAACCGCGAGCGTGCGGGTGTCGATGGCGCTCACCGGGTTGATGGCCGTGGCGCCATGGCTGCTATTTCTGGGCACGGCGTTATTGTCGGAAACCTTGTTTGCCGCGCTATTGACCGCCACGCTGGTGTTGCTGGGCCGCCTGGAGCGAGGCCATGGAGGGTGGAGGGCGGTGGCGGCCGTAGCGATGTTGAGCAGCGCGGCATTTCTGACGCGCACCGCGGGCATCACGCTTGTGGCCACCGGAGCGCTGGTTTTTTCGATGCAAGGGCGCTGGCGGCAGGTGCTGGTATTCGCGCTGATCTGCGCGGCGTTATGCGGGCCCTGGGTCTGGTGGCAGACGCATCAAAGCTCGCGGGCGCTCGATCACGAACCCTACTACTCGCGCGCCAACTACCAAAGCTGGAACATTCTTCTGCGTTTCCCGTTCGTCCAGAAAGCTCGGATTCTGGGGCAGAACCTGGCGGGCGCCTGGCTTGCGCCGGCGGCGCTGGTGGGAGTGCCGGCTGCCGGGTGGGGGCCTGTGCTGGGACTCGGCGTGGGGGCGCTCGTAGTGGTGGGCTTCGCCGCCAGCCTGGCATGGCGTCCGGCCGCTCTCGAAATATTCATCATGCTGTATACCGCGGTCGTATTGTCGTGGGCATGGCCTCCGGTGCGCTTCCTGGCGCCGCTCGTGCCGCCGATGCTGGTCTACGGATACCGCGGGGCGCGGCTAGCCTGCCGCGGGCTCAAGCTGCCATTGCGCGCCACGCGTGCGGCGCTGGTTTCGGTCGCGCTCCTATTCCTGCTGCAGGGCGGCTGGTCGCTGGCACAAACCGCGCTCACGGCGCGTGACACCGGGACCGTGAGGATGCCCGGCGTAGCGCAGGACGACTGGCGCGAAACCGTCCGCATGCTCGCCTGGCTGGACGAAAACTCGGCCCCGGATGCCGTGCTGATCGGCAATCTCGATCCCGTGCTGTATCTCTACACCGGACGCAAGAGCGTGCGCGGTTTTGTGCAGAATCCGTACCTGCTGCACTATGCCGCCGGCGAACAGAGTCTGCCCCTGGGTTCGGCCGATGAGATGTTGGACACCATTCGGTGGTACCGGGCCAGTTACCTGATCTGCGCACCCAATGCCTCGTTCCGCGAAGGTCCGTACCTGGAGCGGTTGACGGCCGATTTATTGCGCAGGCATGCGGCTTTATTTCGGCTGGCATACCGGTCGGCCGATGGGCGTTATCGAATCTATGCGACCACCTTAGATGCTTTTGGAGACAATCTAAGTCATAAACCCAATTTCCTCTCGCCCAACTCGCTGTTAGTCTCTAACTAAGAATCCAAGTTATAGAGCTGCACAAACAAGTTGTAAAGGTGCACAAAGAGGAGGAAGAGGAACCATGAAGAAGCTAACGAAAGCGGTAATAGCCCTGAAGATCTGGAAAGACAAGCACGGTCAGGATTTGATCGAATACGCGCTGATGGCGGGTTTCGTGGCGGTCGCGGCCGGAGCACTGATGCCCAACATTGCGAGCAGCATCAGTACGGTCTTTTCAAAAATCAGCTCGGTCATGGCGTCAGCCGCAGCCAGCTAACCGGTGATGTGCGCGGGTGGGCGTACGCCTAAGCGTCACCCACCTTGTGGCACAAAAAGGGGGAAACGAATGCAGCATCTGCCGAAAGGGATCAAGGAGGCCGGCCCATACCGCGTCCTGTGGATGTGGCTCAGGCGCGACGTACGTGCTCAGGATCTAATCGAATATGCGCTGATGGCCGGATTCATTGCGCTTGCGGCCGCAGCCTTGATGCCCAACATCGCGAGCAGCATCAGCACGGTCTTTTCGAAAATCAGCTCGGTCATGGCTGCCACCGCGGCCAGTTAACAGATAGGCCGGGTGAGGGCGCGCGCGACGCGCTAACCGCCCGGTTGAGTTGCAGTGCCGTCCAGTGCCACCCCCAGCATGAACACCGACTCCTCCACGGTGAGTTCGATGCTGTCGCCGGTGGGGCCGTTTAGTGGGTTGCCACAGCCTCGCCGGCCGGCACTAGCATATCCACCAGGTTGCCTTCAGAATCAAACTCTATGGGCCGCGGGTCGCCCATGACCTCCAGATTCGGATTCTGTTCAATCTGGCGCCGTAAGTTGTCACTCATCGCGAGCCATCCAAGCTCCAACGAATTTCGAATCCAGCCATAAGTCACTTCCAGCAAATCGTGCTTTCCGACGGTTGGCGCGATTCTCGACAGACATTCGCGATCCGTTGGGAAGTGCACTGGCGTGCGGATGGCCGCTGGCGTGGACGCCGTCAGGGAATTGATCTGCGTGGGATTCCAGTCGATGTTGCGCAGCAGACGCTCGGAAACCACGTCTGCCATTCCCAGGCCCACACCGTTTCCGTAACTGAGGTCGCTCAAGCCGCGAATGAAGATGCGTTCAATACGGGGCGCGTCGGGCCACGGGTTGTACTGGCCGTAAACGCCGCGGTTGACCACCTTAGTATCCATGCCCGCGCCGCTTATATTTTTCCCGATTTCGTCCAGGATCAGAACGTCCAGATCCATGGGGATGCGGCCCATCCAGGATTTCACCAGGCGCAGCAATTCCTCTTCGCGCTGCTCCATTTCCTCGACCGGCACAGCCGTCACTTGCGCGGTGTTGTGGTTGGCATCCTCAAGGATGGCCAGGCCGCCCAAAATCTTGCCCGATGCCAGCACCTGGCGCCCCACGCTGCGAATGACGTGCTCAAGGCCCAGTTTGTATGCGTACGTGTGGTAACGCTGGGCGCCGGCAAATTTGCCCAGGCCAATGGCCATCATCTTGAACAGTCCGCTCTCTATATTCCCGGCAAAATCGGTGTGCCACTTGACCCGGCCTACCAGCATCACACCGTCGCTCTCGTAGGCATTGCGGTCCATGAAGGCTTCGATGCCATCGGGGGTGCGCCCCAGCGGAACCACGTCCAGAGAGCTCACTACCGGGCAGCCCATGGTAGCTTCGATGATCCCGTAGTGCGCCAGCACGTCGGCCTGGCCTTCCGCGGTGGCTGCGCCGTGACTGCCCATGGCCGGAAAAATGAACGGCTGCGTGCCTTTTGATTTCCAGAAATCCACCAGCGCGCGGACGATGGTAGCGATGTTGCTGATCCCCCGGCTGCCCACGCCGATGGCCACGCGCGCGCCGGGCTTCAGCCGCCCGCCGAATGGAGAGTGCACCAGTTCGTTCGAAACAGCCGCACCGACATCGCGAATGGCGCGATCCGGAAACTTCTGGCGCACTAAGAGCAGGCGAGGAAATTCCATGGAAGGATTATATCAAGGGGCGTCTGGGTGCGCCCACGAGCGGCGGAACAGGAGCGAGCGCCCGTAACCGGTCGATCAAACGATCTGAAAGAGATACGATTTTCAACGCCGAGACGCGGAGACGCCGAGAACGCTATGGTTCCGAGCGGCCTGGGCGACGTAACTGGTGGGTGCACCGCGGCTCCCCGTCGCTTGTGCGCCGGAGCGCGAGCAAGAGTCCTGTGAGTGTGCAGTGATAGCATTAGGTAGGAGTTGCGCTGATGATTTGGAAATCAGTCCGGCACATCCTGTTCACCGAGTTAGCAACCTGGGTCCTCTTTTTGCTCATGGCCGCCGTTATGGGAAGTTTGGGGCTTCGGTTTGGCTCGGAACGGGTTTCAGCGGTCCTTATCGTTGTTTGGTTCGGCCTCTTTCTCGCGGTTTATCGCATCCGGTATAAGCGCCTGTAGACTGGTTTGGAAGCTGGTGGAAGTGCTCGAAGCAACCGCTCCCTCACGGTCGCGGCTCAGAAAACGTGATCGCTGGTTCGAGAGGGGTTACTGAGCGGTGCGCGTGAGCAAGCGGTGTCCGAAACACTTTTCTATTCTTGCCATTCTTTTTCGAGCATCTTGAGATATTCGCCCGATGCGTATAACTCGAAGGCGAAATTCGTGGCGCTGATTTCGGTAAACGGCATGAGGTGTTGCGCGCAGACGAAAAGATGGTCGGCGAAGGTATGGTAATGCATCAGAAACATCTCGGTGAGATCTTCGACTGACGGCACTTCGCGGAACAACGACGCAATGCCGATCGCGCGCGAGAAGACCGATTGCGGGTTGGCGACTCCCCATTGCTGCAATTTCTGAAGCACCGCCGCCGGCGGATTATAGACCAGGAGCGCGGCAAAGCTTTGCTCACAGATTTTCAGGTTGCCGAGTTCCTCGGTGCGGGCAACCAGTTCTACGCACTGGCCGATCCAGCGGAGCAGGTCTTTGCCCACGAAGTACAGCATGCGGACTTCAGCGTACCGGCTGAGCAGCAGCTTCCTTCGAAGCTCGTCGCGATCCTCACCCAGCCCGGGCATCAGGCCGGCCAGCATGAGTGCGGCTTTGGATCCCTCCAACAGCACACCGGGGCCCTTCTGATTGCTGAATGGATGGAGGATCAGCGGCGGCAGCTCCCATACACGGGTGCCTAAGGTGTTTGGCGAACTCTTCGATTCTTCGGGCATGGACCCTCAGGCAACCAATCGGCAGCCTTGGGAAGAACCTTTATTTCCGCGCGCGCAGCAGTACCGATGCGGTCACGGTCTCGGTTCCCCGCAGCACCTTGACCGTAACACGGTCGCCGGGCATCTTGCTTCTCAGGGCGTAGGTGAAGTCATAGAGATTGGCGATCGGTTTGCCGTCGAACTCGATTAGAATGTCCCCGGCCTTCAGCCCCGCCTGGGCGGCCGGCGTGCCTTCGCGAATGTCGGCGAAACGCACTCCATTGGGAATCTCCGCGAAGTCGGGGACGCTGCCGAATTCCGGACCGTATCCCGACTGCGAAGATCCTACCGCGAGACCCGCGTGCGGCGACTCCGGCTCCTTCACGCGCACATAGAGCGGCCGCTCGGCTTCCTCGCGCAGCGTGGTTCCGACTTCCGCGATCATGTCCAGAAGCTTGGCGGCATCGGGCGCGTCGATCTTGTCCCAGGTGTCGCTCGGCTTGTGATAATCGCCGTGCAGTCCGGAGAAGAAGAAGAGCACCGGCACCTGCTTGGTAGTAAACGACGTGTGATCGCTCGATCCGTAGCCGGTGCTATCGGAATAATCGACATGCATCGGATAGCGCGCCAGAATGGGATCTAGCGTGGCGCGCAGATTGCTGCCCGTGCCCACACCGCCGATGTACACCTTGCCTTCGCGCACGCGGCCGATCATATCGAGGTTAATCATGGCGACGGCTTTGCCCAGAGGCAGCTCCGGATGGTTTACGTAAAAGCTCGAGCCCAGCAAGCCCAGCTCTTCACCCGCGAAAGTTATGAACAGAATGCCGCGCTTGTCTTTGGGCTGATTGGCGAACCAGCGCGCCAGCTCGATGACGCCCGCTGTACCGGACGCATTATCGTCGGCGCCGGGGTGCACGGTTGTGCCGGCCAGTGATGGAGCCATGGAGAACTGCTCGCCCAGGCCGAGATGGTCGAAATGCGCGCCGATGATGGCGTATTCGTCGGTCTCGCCGGGCAGATATCCGGCCACGTTGTGCACCGTCTTGATCATGCGCTCGACGTCCACGCTTACGCGCACCTGAAGGGAATCGGGCAGCGCGAAGGATTGCGGCTTGAGTTCCTTATCGATGACCGCACCGATGTCATCCAGATTCCTGCCGGCGCCGCCAATCCAGCGCATGGCGGTCTCGGCCTTGATCTGAAGAAATGGAATCCCTACGTCGTTGGGGCCGGCGGTTCGGCCGAATTTTTCCAATGGATCGGACTCGCTGCGGTGATTGAAAGCGTCGTTGATCAGAATCACGCCGGTCGCGCCATGCATCTTGGCATTCACCGCTTTGCTGTAAAACTGCGCGTGTTCGGTGTAAACCTTTCCGGCGAAGACGCTCTTTTCGTCGAACTCCTGAGGCTCGTGGCGCAGGATCAGCACCAGCTTGCCCTTGACGTCCAGGCCTGCATAGTCGTCGTAGTTGTATTCAGGCGCCGTAATGCCGTATCCGGCGAACACCACGCCGCCCTCCAGTTTTCCGCGCGACGAGAAATTGAATGGGATAAAGTCGTCGCCGGTCTTCAACGCCGTAGTCTTACCGGCCTCGACATATTCAAAGTGATTGCCATGGCCGAGTTTGGCGTTGGTGGTGACTGAAAACGCCTGGAAATAGCTCTTGCCGTCAATGGGCTTCAGGCCGATCATGTGGAACTGGTTGGCGATGTAGTCGGCCGCTTTCTCGAGCTCGGGAGAGCCGGTGGCACGCCCGCGCATTTCCGGCGATGCCAGATACTTGATGTGGCTCAGGTAGCGTTGCGGATCGATGTCCGGCGTGGGCGTCGTGGTCGCCGGCGGCGCGGCCTCGAGCGCGGCTAACAGGATGCAGGCTGCATACGGAAGAAGGCGGCTGAGACGGCGCATGCGATGAATATCCTAGTTGAGAGTGGGCGAAGGCAGCTTCACTTCACAGCCGCAATCCTCACCGGCATTCTTGGCGGTCTTCTGGTACTCGATCTCGTAATCGATCACCTGGCGCAAATTCGCCCAGGTAGCCGCCTGCCCTATCAATTGCCGGCCATTTACGAATACCGTGGGAGTGGCGGCGACACCCAGCGCCTTGGCTTCGGCGACGGACTTGTCGATCTCCGGCTGGGTGGCTTTGGTGTCCATGCAGCGCTCGAGTTGGACCGGGTCGATTTCTCTGCCTTTGACGAATTCGAGGATTTTGGATTTGAGATTGTCGGCGGTCACGTCACCCTGAGCTTCGTAAATCCAATCGTGATAATCCCAGAAGGCGGCTGGATTCTGCTTGAAGATGCAGCGGCCCGCGATGGCAGCCGGCAGGGCCCACGGGTGAATCTGGCTGAGCGGCATATCCTCGAAGTAAAGTCGCACCTCTTTGGGATACGTGGCCAGCAGGTTCGCGCGCAGCGCCTTGGCTTCCTCTTTACAATAGGGACACTCGAAATCGCTGAACAAAACGATGACGACCGGAGCGCCCGGAGTGCCGAAACTGGGCTGCAGTTCGGTATGCAGCTTGTCGAGCTGCGGCTTGAACGGATTCTGGCTGACATCGAAGAAACCGCCGCGCAGAATTTTCTGGCCGTCCTTGGAAACGTAAAGCATCTCGTCGGCGGTGGCATTGCCGGCTGAAGCATGCACCACGACTTCTTCGAAGCCAGGCACCGGAGAAGGCTTGGGATTCTCGATCTGAACCTTGATCTGCGATCCCCAGACAAACAAGTGTCGTACATAGGCTTCGAGCGTGGGTTTGTCGAAAGCCGATTTCTTGGCCGGCGCTTTTTCGGCGGACCACAGCGCCGATGCCGCCAATACGACGAATGCGATGGTTCGGAGCATGGACATCTGGAGCATGGACATCTATTGTAGCGAAGGCCTGTTACAGTACCGGTCCAATGCGCCACGGCACGAATTCCTTGTGCCCGAGCCGTTCGGCGCAGGTTTTTTCACCGGATGCCACGCGCAGCACCATGTCGAACATCTCGCGGCCGACCGCCTCGATGCTCTTTTCGCCATCGGCAATCACACCTGCGTTGATATCCATGTTGTCGCGCATGCGGCGGAACGTGTTGCTGTTAGTGGCGATCTTGATCACCGGGATCGAGGGGAAGCCGATGGCGCTGCCGCGGCCTGTGGTAAACGCGATCAGGTTGCAACCTCCCGCGGCCAAGCCGGTAAGCGAAACCGGATCATAGCCCGGCGTGTTCATGAATACGAAGCCCGGGGAGGTCACACGCTCGGCGTAATCCACTGCGTCCATAAGCGGCGAGCCACCGGCTTTGGCTACGGCGCCGAGTGATTTTTCGAGGATGTTGGTTAGCCCGCCTTCTTTGTTGCCTGGTGACGGATTATCGTCGAAGCTGCCGCCGAAGCGAACCAGATATTCTTTGTAGTGTTTGACGAAGCCCAGCAGCTTTTCCGCCACCTGCCGGTTGCGCGCGCGGCGCACCAGTAAGTGTTCGGCGCCAAAAATCTCGGTGGTCTCCGCCAGAACGGCGGTCGCGCCGATGGCGGCCAGCATGTCGGAGCAAATGCCCAGCGCGGGATTCGCCGTGATTCCTGAAAACGAATCCGACCCGCCGCAGTTCAGTCCCAGCACGATTTTGGACGCGGGCAGCTCGGTGCGCTGTTCGGCCCCAGCCTGCTCCATCAACTGATGGATCTCGCGGCGCGCAGCATCCAGCGCTCCACGGGTGCCGCCGCTCGATTGCAGGGTCATGCCAACCAGACGCGAGCTGCGCGGGGCGTTCGGTCCCAGATAGTGATCGATCTGGTTTACCTCGCAGCCGAGTCCCAGAATGATGGCAGCCGAGACGTTGGGATGCGCCAGCACGCCGGCGAGCGTGCGGCGAAGCTGATCGGTATCGGGTCCGATGGTGTGGCCGCAGCCTTCGCCGTGGGGAAACGCCACTACGCCATCGACATTCTGGGGGAGCCGCTCGCCGTCAAAGCTCGAAGCAATCAGCTCGGCGGTGTGCGCCGCGCAATTGCTGGCCGCGACCACGGCGATGTAGTTGCGCGTGCCGGCGCGCCCATCCTCACGCAGATAGCCGCGAAACGTCGGCATGTCCTTGGGTGGCGCGGGGTAGGGAATCTCCCCCGTGGGGAACTGGTATTCGAACGTCAGCTCCTCGAACGAGACGTTGTGGGTGTGCAGGTGGCGGCCGGGTTCGATCAGTTGCTTGGCGCGGCCGATCGATTGCCCGTAGCGATGGATCATCTCGCCCTGCTGAATACGCGTGACCGCAATCTTGTGCCCCGCCGGCACCGGATCGAGCACTTCAATGGGCACGCCATCCACACGCAGTTTCATCCCTGCCGAAAGCGGGACGCGCGCGATGGCGACGTTGTCGAGCGGATTCAGATGAATAGCTGAATTTTCCGCTGTCGGAAGCTTTGCGATTTCGAGTAATTCCATCATTACCTCATTAGAACGAATTCGGTGACCTGCTCACCGGAATGCACGTGCAGTTTGTTGCCCACCGGATGCACCCAGAATCCGTTGCCGTCGGTGGGAAAAGAAATGTCGGCCGCGCCGTCTGCTTCGACGAAGTCCGGATTTTCGGCAGAGTCCAGCAGCTTGCCGATGTGGATGTGCGCGTGGCACTGCGTTCGCCGTTCATCGCCGTTCACGGCCAGCCCCCATTCATTGCCCCACAGCGATTTGGCCTTCTCGATGGCGGCGGTCCACAGCGCC
>JBGPKX010000028.1:0-26083 GCA_041486185.1 Bryobacteraceae bacterium
AGAAGCTGCAGAAGGAATTTTTCGCGATCGTCAACGGAACCAAGCCCGACCGGCACGGTTGGCTCTCGCCGGTGGCGCAGCCGGACCTGCAGCCCAGCCTGGCGGGAAAGAAATAAAAAAACAGCGCAACCCGAGCCGGCCACCTCCCCCGAGATCTACCGCTCGAATTGCGCTGTTGTAGAACTTCTCTTTTGTAGCGTGCGGCGGGCCGGGAAGCCAGAAAAAATTCGGTGTTCCTTGCGCTTTTCAACAAGTTTGTTTATTAAGGAACTGTTACATTTGCCGCCCTTCACGTGTGGCAAACCTGTGAATAAAGCAAACACATGACAACTTGTTCAGGCATCGACGCGACCACCGGTTCGGGAATTGAGATCACCTGCAACGGAACCATTCAATCTGTACGCCCCACGGACACGGGGCCGAGTCAGTGGATCGCGCCGGGCTGGGTGGATATCCAGGTGAACGGGTTTGCGGGCGTGGATTACAACTCGCCGGCCACACCGCACGAGGAGATTGCACGTTCCGTGCACGTGCAATACACCGCCGGCGTGACGCGCTTCTATCCGACGGTGATCACGGGATCGCCGGACGACATGCTGGCCGCGCTGAAGAATCTGGCGCGCGCCAAAGACACGCTCGCGGAAGGCATCGCCATGGACGGCTTTCATGTGGAAGGCCCGCATATCTCGCCCGACGAGGGTCCGCGCGGCGCGCATCCCAAACGTTGGGTTCGGCCGCCGGATATCGATGAGTTTCTGCGCTGGCAGGGTGCCACGAACGGCCGCGTTCGCCTGGTGACAATTGCGCCCGAGTGGCCCCAGGCGCCCCGCTACATCGAAGCCGTGGTAGCGCAGAATGTGGTGGTCAGCATCGGTCATACGGCCGCTGAACCGCGGCACATTGCCGACGCCGTGAGCGCCGGCGCCACGATGTCGACCCATCTCGGCAATGGAGCGCACGGCGTGATGCGGCGGCATCCGAACTACATTTGGGAGCAACTGGCGGAAGACCGGCTGCGAGCGAGCTTCATCGTCGATGGCATTCATCTGCCCGGCTGCTTTCTGAAAGTGGCTCTGCGCGCCAAGGGCGTGGAGCGTGCGGTGCTGGTGACGGACGCCAGTTCGCCCGCAGGCTGCGCGCCGGGGCGATATCGGCTGGGCGAACAGGACGTCGATCTTACGCCGGACAATCGCGTGGTGCTGGCCGGCCAGGACCGCCTGGCGGGCTCGGCTTTGAAAATGGACCGCGGCGTCGAGAACCTGATGCGCCTGGGAGAGCTGAGTCTGGCGGATGCGGTGCGGCTTGCGACGGTCAACGCCGCGCGCGCCGGACGTGTGCCTGGGCGCGCGCGCGGACTCGTCGCCGGTGAGCGCGCCGACTTCGTCCTTTTCGATTTCGATGCGGCCACGAAGAGCATCCACGTGAAGGCGACGTACGTCGGCGGTCAGAGGGTCTGGAGTTTATAATGGCTCTTTCCGATGAGCGATCCGGAACCTTCACCTGCTGAGAGGGCGGCCGATCCCGAGCCGCTGCGCGAAGAGCCTATGCTCTATTGCCCGGTTTGCGCCACTCGTCTCGTCGGACGGAAGTGCAAACTGATCTGCGAAAAATGCGGCTACTACATGAGCTGCGCGGATTATTACTGATGGAGCGTGCCGTAGCGCAGGGCCGCCGGGTTTGCGGAAGACCTGCGGTTTTTCTTTTCCGATTGAGCAAGAATCCCCAGGTTCCAGCCAAAACCCGGCGTGACCCTGCGCTACGGGTGGGAGCGAATGGTCGATCGCATCAGGCCGTTGCGAGCCATCCAGAAATGCTATGAGCAATCTGGCCGAAACTTTGGAACGGTTTCGACGCGGGCCGGAGCTGTTGGCCGTTGTTCTCACTGGCGTTTACGGCGACGAAACCGACTTCAAACTCGCTCCGGGCAAGTGGAGCATCCGTCAAATCATCGCGCACCTCGCAGACTCAGAGCTGGTGGGCGCGCAGCGGTTCCGGCAAGTGATCGCCGAAGAGAATCCCAAGCTGGGAGCCTTTGACCAGGACGCATGGGCCCGGAACCTGGACTACGCGCGCAAGCAGCCCAAACAGTCGCTCGACAGTTTCCGGCGCGTGCGTGCGGAGAATTACGAGCTGCTGAAGTCCCTGCCCGAGTCCGCCTTCGAGCGCACCGGAACGCATGCGGAGCGCGGTCCGCTCTCGTTGCGCCAGTTGCTGGATATCCATGCGGACCACGCCGAAAGCCACGCGCGGCAGATGCAGGCGATTCGCGACGAATACAAAAAGGCTAAGGGGAAAAAATGAAGAAGCTGCGTTGGATGGCGGCGGTGACGTTCGTTCTTGTTTTGTTTGGGGGCGATGTTCCCTCGGAAAGCAAGCGCTGGTGGTCGCACATCATTTATCTCGCCGACGATAAGCTCGAAGGACGCAACACGGGTAGCGAAGGCTATCGTAAGGCAGCGATCTATGTGGCCGGCGAATTCGAGCGCGCCGGTCTCAAGCCGGCCGGAACCTCCGGGTATTTTCAGCCAGTGAAGTTCAAATCGCGCGAGATCGTGGAGCAGGAGTCCAGCCTGGCGCTCGAGCGCAACGGCGCAACTGAAGCGCTGGCTCTCGGCGAGGACGCTAGCATCAGCATGCGCGTCGATCCGGCCGAATCGGTGGAAGCGCCGATGGTTTTCGCGGGCTACGGGCTCAGCGTGCCGGAGCTTCAGTATGACGATCTCGCGGGCATCGATCTGCACGGCAAAATCGCGGTATACGTAAGCGGCGGTCCATCGTCGATTCCCGGACCTTTGAGCTCGCATTATCAGTCCGCATCCGAGCGCGGAAAATTTCTGGCGCGAGCCGGCGTGGTGGGTACTTGCACCATCATGAACCCCGCTGCCATGGACATTCCGTGGGTGCGAATGGCGCTTTCCCGCTTCCAGCCGGCCATGTCGCTGGACTACCCGGACCTCGGCGAGACCTTCGGCCAAAAGCTTTCCGTGGTGGTCAATCCTGGGCATCTGGATAAGCTACTCACCGGCTCCGGTCATTCAGCGGAAGAGATTCTCGCGCTCGCCAAAGATCGCAAACCGCTGCCGCATTTTCCGCTGGCCGCATCGCTCAAAGCCAAAGCCGGGGTTCACCGAACGGAGGTCGAATCGCCCAACATAGCCGCGATTCTGCCGGGCTCCGATCCCCAGCTCAAAGACGAATACGTCGTGCTCTCAGCCCATCTCGACCACGTCGGCATAGGACGGCCGATCAATGGCGACAGTATTTACAACGGCGCCATGGACGATGCATCCGGCGTAGCCACGCTGCTGGATATCGCCGAGCGTCTGCATCATGGCAAGGTGAAGCTGCGGCGCTCGCTGCTATTCGTGATCGTCACCGGCGAAGAGAAGGGACTGCTCGGATCGCAGTATTTCGCCGCGCACCCGACGGTCAAGGCGGAGCAGATCGTGGCGGACTTGAATGTCGACATGTTTCTGCCGCTCTTTCCGCTGCACATCATGACGGTGTACGGCCTAGACGAATCCGATCTGGGCAAGCAGGTGCGCGCGGTTGCCGAACCCATGGACATCCGCATCCAGGCCGATCAGGAGCCGCAGCGCAACATTTTCATTCGCAGCGATCAATACAATTTCATCCGCCAGGGCGTGCCCTCGCTGGCCTTCAAGGTCGGCTACGAAAAAGGCACGCCCGAGGAAGCCACCGCCAAGCAGTGGCTGAAGGAGCGGTATCACGCCCCATCGGACGACATTCATCAGCCCGTCGATTTGAAAGCCGCGGTCGATTTCGACAAAGTGATGCTGGCTCTGGCCGAAGCCGTGGCGAACAAAGCCGAACGGCCTCGCTGGAACGCCGACAGCTTTTTCCGGCGTTTCGCCACGCACGCCGATTGACATGCCTCCGCTGAATCCACCGAAACGCCTGCTGCTCGGTCCAGGACCGAGCATGGTTGCGCCGCGCGTCTACGAGGCCATGTCCAAGCCCATCGTGGGTTATCTCGATCCTTACTGTTTCCAAGTGATCGAGGAGATCCAGGCCGGGCTGCGCACAGTCTTCGGCACGACGAACGAGTTCACCATCCCCGTTTCAGGCACAGGCAGCGCCGGCATGGAAGCGGCGGTGGCGAATTTCGCCGAGCCCGGCGCGACGTTTGCTATTTTCGTCAACGGATTCTTTTCCGAGCGCATCGCTGAAATGGCGCGGCGGCAGGGAGCGCGCGTGGTGCGCTTTGAGAAGCCGTGGGGCGAAATTTTCGAGGACGACGAAGCGCGCGAGTTCATCCGGCGCGAGAAGCCGCGGGTTGCGGCCTACGTCCAGGCCGAAACTTCAACCGGCGCATTCCAACCCGGCAAAGCCATTTGCCAAGCTGCGCACCAAGCCGGCGCGGTGGTGATTGCCGATTGCGTCACTTCGCTCGGCGGCATGCCCGTCGAAGTGGATGCGACGGGAATCGATATCGCGTATAGCTGTTCACAGAAGGGCCTGAGCTGCCCGCCGGGCCTTTCGCCGCTTACGGTCTCCCCAAGGGCTTGGGAGCGCCTCGAAGAGCGCGCGGCGCCGGTGCAGTCCTGGTATCTCGATTTGAAACTGCTCGATGGTTACTACAAAGGTCATAAGTATCATCACACCGTGCCCATTTCTATGCTGTACGCGCTGCACGAAGGGCTGGCGCTGGTCGAAGAAGAAGGACTCGAAAGACGTTGGGAGCGTCACGGCCGCAATCATCTGACACTGGTTGCCGCGCTTGAAAAAATAGGGCTTCAGATGCACGTCGCCGCGGGGCACAGGCTCTGGACACTCAATACGCCTCGGGTCCCAGACGGCGTGGACGATGCTAAAGTACGCAAGCGTCTCCTGGATTCGTACGGCATCGAGATCCTGGGCGGCTTCGGGCCACTCGCCGGGAAAGTGTTTCGCATCGGGTTGATGGGCTCGTCGTCCACGGAGGAGAACGTCGCGCTGCTGGTGGAGGCGTTGCAGAAGGCGCTGGCAGCGGAATCAGCTCAAACTGTCAAATCGTAGCGCAGGGCTAACGCGTTGTTTGCGGGAGAGCTGCGGCCTTTAGCTCGCGCGGAGCGAAGAGGCAGGGGTCCAAGCAGTGACTGCGCTCTTCTCGATCCTCACGTCAGTTCCTGCTTCACAATCCGCTCCGCCCCAACATACGGCCGCAGCGCTTCGGGGATGAGTACACTCCCGTCTTTCTGCTGATAATTCTCCACGATGGCGACCCACGTCCGGCCCACCGCCAGCCCGCTGCCGTTAAGCGTGTGCACGAACTCTGACTTCCCCTTTCCGCCTTTGAATCGAATACCGGCGCGGCGGGCCTGGAACGCTTCGAAATTGGAGCACGACGAGATCTCCTTGTAACCGTTCTGACCGGGCAGCCAGACCTCGATGTCGTACGTCTTGGCGGACGAGAATCCCGTATCGCCCGTCGAGAGCACCACGGTGCGGAACGGCAGCCCAAGCCTGCGGAGGATGTCTTCGGCGTCGGCTGTGAGCTTTTCTAGCTGCGGGTAGCTTTCCTCGGGCCGTGTAAATTTAACAAGTTCGACTTTCTGAAACTGGTGCTGGCGGATGATGCCGCGCACGTCGCGCCCGTAAGAACCGGCTTCGCTGCGGAAGCAGGGCGTATAGGCGCACAGGCTGACCGGCAGCCGTTCGGCATCGAGTACCTCATCGCGATACAGATTGGTCACCGGGACTTCCGCCGTGGGGATCAGCCAGAAATCGTGGTTCTCGCACTTGAATAAATCCTCTGCGAACTTAGGCAACTGGCCCGTACCGAACAAGCTCGCGGAGTTGACCAGGAACGGCGGCAGCACCTCGGTGTAGCCGTGCTCGCGCGTGTGCACGTCGAGCATGAAGTTGATTAGCGCTCGCTCGAGCTTTGCCCCTGCGCCCCAATAAACCGCGAATCGCGCGCCTGTGATCTTGGCGGCGCGTTCCAAATCGAGGATGCCCAGCTCCAGTCCCAAGTCCCAGTGCGCCTTCGGCTCAAAATCAAACGGGCGCGGTTCGCCCGAGCGGCGCACCTCGACGTTGTCGTCTGCGCTATGTCCCAGCGGAACGGATTCGTGGGGCAGGTTGGGAATCCCGGCCAGTAGTTCGCGAAATTGTTCGTCCAGCACCTTGATCTGCTCATCGAGAGCGGCGATCCGGTTGCCGATTTCGCGCACCTGTTGCTGGCGCTCGGCGGTGTCCGTGCCTGCCTTCCGCAGTCGGGCGATCTCGGCGCTCTCCGCGTTCCGTCGCGCCTTCAGCTCTTCGGCTTCGGTAATGACGGCGCGGCGGCGCTGATCGAGCTCGCGGAACTGATCCAGCCCGGCCACGGCGCCACGCGCAGCCAGACGCTCGGCAATTTTCTCGAAATTGGCGCGAAAGAATCCAAGATCGTGCATCCAGCCTATGCTAACGCACGGACACTAACGAACGGGCACGAACAAATGGAGGCACGAGCAGACGCGAATCTCGGGCGGCATGCCGCGCGAGACAGCTACTCTTCCTTTTCTTCTTTGTCGACGGTGACGGGCTCAAGATCCTCGGCTTCGAAGATTTGACGGCAATCCAGGCATTCCACGTAGTCGACGCCGTCACGCCTTGCGAGGATCTCGGTGCGGTTGTGCTGGCAAGCGGGCTGCATAAAAGCAATATGGGATTTATTCTAATGATGGCGATGCCCTTGTCAAGGGGGGTTTTCCTGGAATCTGGCCTGACCGGTGTTCGAAACCCCGGTCCCCCGGCGTGGCGGGTTAAAATTCAAGCTGATGCCCTTCCCCATCCAACGCATGCGCAGGCTGCGCACGAGCGAGCCCATGCGGCGGCTAGTGCGCGAAACACGGCTTGATCCGGCCCAATTTATCCTTCCGCTGTTCGTTTGTCCGGGAAAAGGCGTCCGGCGCGAGATCGGCGCTATGCCGGGCAATTATCAGATGTCCGTGGACGAAGTGGTGCGCGAATGCGCGGACGTTCAATCTCTGGGCATCGGCGGCGTGATTCTCTTTGGACTTCCGGAAACTAAGGACGAAAACGCCTCCGGCGCATACGCCGACGATGGCATTGTGCAGCGCGCTCTCCGCGCTATCAAGCGCGAGACCCCGCAGCTCCTTGTGATGACCGACGTGTGCAACTGCGAGTACACCAGCCACGGCCATTGCGGGAAAATCGTCGATGGCGACGTGGATAACGACGAGACGCTCAAGTGGCTCGCGGCCGCCGCCGTATCGCATGCGCGCGCGGGCGCCGATATCGTGGCGCCGTCGGACATGATGGACGGCCGCGTGGGCGCGATCCGCAAGGCGCTCGATGCCGCCGGATTCACCAATACCCCCATCCTTTCTTATGCCGCCAAGTTCGCGTCCGTGTTCTACGGACCGTTTCGCGAAGCGGCTGAATCCACGCCACAATTCGGCGACCGCCGCAGCTACCAGATGGACCCGGCCAACGGCCGCGAGGCCATGCGCGAGATCGAACTGGATCTCGAAGAAGGCGCCGATATGATCCTGGTCAAACCGGCGATGCCTTATCTCGATCTGATCTGGCAAGCGCGCCAGCGTTTCGATGTGCCGCTGGGGGCGTATCAGGTGAGTGGCGAATTTTCTATGATCATGGCCGCCGCCCGCAACGGCTGGATCGATTGCGAGCGCGCCATGATGGAGAGCCTTATCTCCATCCGCCGCGCCGGCGCCGACTTTGTATTGACCTATTTCGCCAAGCCCGCGGCACGGTTGTTGGGGTAGAACGTACGGTTCGCAAACGAGACTAAGGCTGCGCCCAATGGGCAGGGAGGAAATGCCCGCCCTACCCCGTGCTAAATTGAGAGTTCCCATGCCCCTGAAATTGACCGTGCCTGAGCTGCAGGCCATCGCCAAGAGGATACGGCGCGAGATCATCGAAATGATCGGCGCCGCCAAATCCGGCCACCCCGGCGGATCGCTATCGGCCGTTGAAATGATCGTCACTCTCTACTTCCACGTGATGCGCCACGATCCGCAGAATCCCAAGTGGCCCGATCGCGACCGATTCATTCTTTCGAAGGGGCACGCCGCGCCGGTGCTCTACGCCGCCATGGCGGAGTGCGGCTACACGCCCCTCGACCAGTTGAACACGCTGCGCAAGCTTGGCTCGATGTATCAGGGGCATCCCGATGTGCGCTTCATCCCGTCGCTCGAAGCGTCCACTGGATCGCTCGGCGAAGGGGTCTCGCTGGCGCTGGGCATGGCGCTGGCGGCGCGGATGAATGGCAGCCCGTCGCGCACCTTTGTAATGCTGGGCGACGGCGAAATTCAGGAAGGGCAAGTCTGGGAGAGCGCCATGTTCGCCGCCTTTTACAAAGTCGACAACCTGGTCGCTCTGGTGGACTACAACGGCATCCAGCTTGACGGCTTTGTCAAAGACATCATGGAAGTCGCCCCGTTAGCCGCCAAATGGCGGGCATTCGGCTGGCACACCGTCGAGATCGACGGCCACAATATTCCCGTGTTGCAGGCCGCCTTCAAAGAGGCATCGGAAACCAAAGGCAAGCCCACTGCGATCATCGCCCACACCATCAAAGGCAAAGGCGTTTCCTTCATGGAGAACAATCCGAAGTTCCACGGAACGGCGCCCACCCCGGACGAAGTGAAGCTCGCGCTGCAGGAGTTGCAATGACCCCAACCAAACCGAAATTCGATCTGAAGCTCGGCATGGCCACGCGCGAGGCGTTTGGCAAAGCGCTGGTGGTGGCCGGCCGCGAGAACCAAGACATCGTGGTCTGCGACGCAGATCTTTCGAAATCCACCTATACGTCGCTGTTCCATCACGAATTCCCCGACCGTTTCTTTTCCTGCGGAATCGCTGAGGCCAATATGGTGGCGATCGCCGGCGGTTTCGCTTACGCGGGCAAGATCCCGGTGGTTGCCAGCTTTTCCTGCTTCGTGATCAACAAAGGTTTCGAGCAGTTGCGCGTGACCGTCGCTTATCCCAAGCTCAATGTAAAAGTCGTCGGCACGCACAGCGGTATTTCTATCGGTGAGTACGGGCCGTCGCAAATGAGCGTGGAAGAAACAGGCCTGGCCTGTTCCCTGCCCGGCTTCGTGGTGATTTCGCCGGCCGATGAAGTCTCTGCAACCGCGCTGGTACTAGCCGCTATTAAGCACGTCGGCCCGGTGTTCATCCGCACCGGCCGCATGAAAGCGCCGATCGTCTATCCGGCGGATCAGAAATTTGAAATCGGCAAGGCTATCGAGCTGACCGAAGGCTCGGACGTAACGGTGATCGCCACGGGCCTGCTTGTTGCCGAGGCCATTCGCGCGCAGGTAGCCCTTGAAGCCGAAGGGATTTCGGTGCGTGTGATCGATATCCACACCATCAAACCACTCGATCGCGACGCCATCCGGCGCGCCGCATCGGAAACCGGCGCGATCGTTGTCGCCGAAGAGCACTTGATCGATGGCGGCCTGGGCGTGCGCGTGGCCCAGATCGTCGCCGAGACGCATCCGTGCGTGATGGAGTTTGTTGGAATCCACGATACCTACGCCGAGTCGGGAACGCCCGAACAGTTGCTCGATAAGTACGGTCTGGTGTCGCGCGACGTCATCGCCGCCGTGCGCCGCGCCCTCAATCGCAAGAAGTAAAGGTAGGGCAGGCATTCCTGCCTGGGCCTTTCATTGAACAAGAGCGCACAGACAAGAATGTCTGTGCCACGCCTCTGTACAATATCCGGCATGGGCCTTATGTCGGACATCCGGGCTTTTCCGGTTCCCAAGAAATCCGTCGCCATCTGGTGGCTGGGTCAAACCGGCTACATCTTCAAAACACACGAAGGCACGCTGCTCACAACGGATATGTATCTGACCAATAGCTGTGCCGCCGCCTACGGCCACCTGGGCCTGGACTTGAGCCGGCGCGTCCCCATCCTGATTCCTCCCGAAGATCTCGACGTGGACATTTACACCTGCACGCACAACCACCAGGACCACACCGACCCCGAAACCATCCGCGGCCTGCGCCACAAAGACACTACGCATTTTGTCGGCCCGCACCCGAGCTGCAGCGTCTACCGCGCCGAGGGCATCGAGACGGGCCGCATTGTGCCCGCCTGGCCGGCATGTGAGCTGGAACTGCACGACATCCACATCCGCGGCGCTTTCGCGCTACCCACCGACGATAGTGATCTCAACCACATGGGCTACATCTTCACATTCGCCGGTGGGCCGAAGATTTACGTCACCGGCGATACCGACTTCAGCGATCTACTGTTTTCCGCGGGAAAGTTCTCACCGGACGTGGTCATCACCTGCATCAACGGCGGCTTCAATAATCTTTCCCATTACGAAGCCGCGCAAGTGGTGGGCAAGATCAAGCCGAAAGCCGCTATTCCGTGCCACTACGACATGTTCCCCGATAACGCCGTCGACCCGCGGCAGTTTCGCGCCTCGCTGAAGCTGCTTGCGCCGGACACCTGCTATCAGGAACTCCAACACGGCAAGCCGTTCGTGTTTTCCTTGTGACGGCCGGCGCTCCCCATCGCATGCGGCCATTGTTTGTCGCGATCCTTGCCGTCGCGCTTGCATTCACCTGGCAATTTCTCGCGGTTCGCTACAACTACGGCGGGAACTGGACTGGATTGTTTTGTACCGGCGGGAATTTGGTCCAGCCACCATCCCTGGCTGCCGAAAACATCTACACCTTCGTTCATACCGATGGCTATGACGGCCAGTTCTATCATTACGTGGCGCATGATCCGCTGCTTCGCGGCGGTCTCGCGCAATATATGGATTCGCCGCGCGTGCGCTACGGACGCATTCTGGTTCCGGGGCTGGCCGCCGTTGCAGCCGCCGGCCAGTCGCGTTATGTGGACGCGGCCTACATTGCCGTGAACCTGCTGTTCCTGTTCGCCGGAGTTTACTGGCTCGGCCTCTTCGCCGGTATTCACGGATTCCATCCGGGCTGGGCTGTCCTGTTTCTGCTGGTGCCGGCCACGGTGGTGTCGCTCGACCGCCTCACGGTAGATCTGGCGCTCGCGGCGCTCACGATCGCCTTTGCGCTCTATGTGACGGAAGACCGCCCACGCAAGCTCTATCTGGTCCTCGCGCTGGCTCCGCTGATTCGTGAATTGGGATTCCTGCTGACCGCGGCTTACGTCCTGGCCGAGCTTCGTGAGCGCCGCTTCAAGAGGGCGGCCTGGTTCGCCACCGCTGCGCTGCCCGCGCTTGCCTGGTACGCTTTTGTCGCCAGCAGGACGCCCGGTTTCAGCGCCAAGGGCTGGTTGATTCCCATACCGCTCGCCAGCTTGATCGATCGCATGCTGCATCCCGTGCATTACGCGACGGCGCCGGCAGTAACGCTCGCTGCAAATGTGCTGGATGAACTGGCGCTTGCAGGAACGCTATGCGCACTCATCTTGGCTTTCTGGCTGCTGCGGAAAAAATGGTCACGGCCGCTTCAGCTCGCCGTGCTACTGATCGCGCTAGGCGCGCTGACCTTCGGCCGGCCGTTCTGGATTGAAGCCTACGCGTTCGCCCGCATACTCTCACCGCTGCTCGTGCTGATCGCGCTATTCGGCGTGGCGTCGCGGTCGTGGATTCCGTTGCTGCCGCTGGCCATGGTCATTCCGCGAGTCGGTTTCGAGATAGGCGGACAAGTGATCAAAGTGCTGCACGGACTGTTCACGTGACCGCAACGGCCCAATCGCCTAACATAGTAGATTGCCCCGCCCTTCCGATCCCACTCAAACACCGGGCTTCCACTGGTCGCTGGTCTATTTGTGCGTGGCCCTGACCACGCTCGCCACGCTGCTCCTAGAGTTGTCGCTGACGCGCATTTTTTCCGTGGTCTTCTATTACCATTTCGCTTTTCTGGCGATCTAGATTGCGCTTTTCGGGCTCGGCGCGGGCGGCGTGTTCTCTTATGTGGTCGCCGGCTGGAAGGGCAATCTTTCTTCCAGGCTCGGACTGCTTAGCGCTGTGAACAGCGTCCTCGTGATCCTGGCCGTGCTGGTGGTGCTGGCGCAGGGACAGAATCCTTCCGCCGGATATCTGGCGCTGATCTATTTCTTCTCTGCCCTGCCCTTCTTTGTTTCCGGCACGATCGTCGCGCTGGCGGTTTCCGAAACCATTGACCGCGTGAATCGCATCTACTTTTTCGATCTAGCGGGCGCTGCGGGCGGCTGCCTGCTTCTGGTGCCGCTGCTGAACGCTTTCGGCGGTCCCAATACCACGATCGTGGCAGCGGTACTGTTCGCTGCGGCAGCGGCGGTTTGGCACGGCATGGGTGGTTCGGTAGGGGCACGCGCCGCGAGTGTCGCCCTGGCGCTGGCTCTGTTCGGCCTGCTGCTGTTCAACGATTCTTACTCGCTCATCAACGTGGTATACGCCAAAGGCCAGAAGCTGGAGCACGAAATGTACGTCAAGTGGAACAGCTTCTCGCGCATCGCCGTCGCCCCCGACAAGAGCTCCGGCATACCCGCCATTTTCATCGACGCCGACGCCGAAACCGCCATCGCAAACTTCGATTTCGCGAACCTCTCCGATCGCGACCGGCACGATCTGCTTTATCAGGGACCCGGCCTGCCCTACGCTATCCGCCCCGCGGCCAAGGCGCTGATCATCGGACCCGGCGGCGGCTGGGATGTGGCGCGCGCACTCGCCTCCGGCAGCCACGACATCACCGGCGTCGAGATCAACCCCATCATCGCGACGACCATCATGCGGGAAAAGTTCCCGCAACTGAGCCGTGGTTTGTACCTCCGGCCTGATGTCCATATTTTTGTGGAAGACGGCCGGGCATTCGTGCGCCGCAGCGGCGAGAAATATCAGGTATTGCAGGCTACGCTGGTGGATACCTGGGCGTCCACAGCCGCCGGCGCCTTCGCGCTTTCGGAAAACAATCTCTACACCACGCAGGCGTTCGACGATTACCTGACGCACCTCACCGACGATGGCATCCTGGCCTTCACACGCTGGGGCTTCGATCCGCCGCGCGAGTCTTTGCGCCTTATCACGCTGGCCATGGTTGCGCTGCGAAATCTGGGCGAGACCGACCCGGCGCGCCACGTTATCGTGGGCCGCGAAGGCTCGCGCGCCGAACTGGCCGGATGGGGAGCGCGTGACACGGTGCTTATTTCGCGCCGCCCGTTTCGCGCGGAAGACATCAGCCGCGCCCGGCAAGCCCTGGCCGAAGCCCGAATGACGCCGGTCTACCTTCCCGACGAGCTGATCCCCAACCAGTTCACCGAGCTCTTACGCAGCCCCGATCCCCAGCCCTACGAGAGCCGCTACCCCTTCGACATTTCGCCCGTCACCGACAATCGCCCGTTCTTCTTCTATACCGTGCAGCCGCGCGATCTTTGGGAATTCGTCATGCGCGCCTCCCGGCGAAGCGCCGATTACAAGGTGAACCGCGCAATCCCACTGCTGTTTGAGTTGCTCGGCGTCAGCGTTCTGGCGACCCTGATCATCCTGGCTTTGCCGCCCATGGTGCTGCGCACGCGCATGCCGCGCGAGAAGCCGGTGCTCGCGTTCCTGCTCTACTTTCTAGCTATTGGCGCGGGCTACATCCTGGTCGAAGTCGCCCTCATCCAGAAGTTTGTGCTGTTTCTCGGCCACCCAACCTATGCGCTGACGGTGGTGATCTTTTCGCTCCTGGTTTCGAGCGGCGTCGGAAGTTACGCCAGCCGTCGCGTCATCGGCTCTTCGGCCACGAGGTGGAGATTGGTGCTCGGGGGAGTTGCGATTTTGATTGCATTACTCGCCGTAGATGTAGCCGTGTTACTCCCTAAAGGCATCACTTTGCCGCTTGAAGGGAAGATCGCCGTCACGGTGGCGCTGATTTTCCCCGCGGGATTTCTCATGGGAATGCCCTTCCCTATTGGCCTCGCTCGCCTGGAACAATGGCAGAGCGCATCGGTGCGCTGGGCGTGGTCGCTCAATGCCGCCGCCAGTGTGCTGGGCTCGGTGGCCGCGCTGGTGTTTGCCATCTACCTTGGCCTGGTCCAGACCCTGCTCATCGGAGGCGTGTTGTATCTGGCTGCCCTGGCGATTGTGGCGCGCGATCCGGCAAAACTTCCCGAAACTCCTCTACACTTGAGCTAGGAGACTCGCATGGCGACTACGCCCACCAGTACGGAACGCCAGGGCGCAGCGCGTTTCGACGGTCTCGATCCGGACGCCCTGATCCGTGCTTTCCGGATCATGCATACGGCACGCCGCCTCGACGACCGCGAGATCACGCTGAAGCGACAGAACCGGATTTTCTTTCAGAGCAGCGGCGCCGGACACGAAGCCGTACAAGTGGCCGCCGGAATGGTTTTGCGGCCCGCGCACGACTGGATCTACCCTTACTATCGCGACCGCGCGCTGTGTCTCGCACTGGGCGTAACGCCGTACGAAATGCTTCTCCAAGCCGTGGGCGCGGCGGACGATCCCGCTTCGGGTGGGCGTCAGATGCCTTCACACTGGGGAGCGCCCAAGCTGAACATCGTCACATCGTCTTCGCCCACTGGAACCCAGTTTGTTCAAGCCGCCGGTTGCGCGGAAGCCGGCCGTTTCCGCCAACCCGATTCCGGTGAGTTGACGCTGGTCACGAGCGGGGACGGCGCAACCAGCGAAGGCGAATTCTGGGAATCCATGAACGTCGCGTGTCTCGAGCGCCTGCCCGTATTGTTTCTGATCGAAGATAACGGCTACGCCATCTCCGTTCCCGTCGAATACCAAACCGCCGGCGGCAGCATCAGCGCTCTGCTCTCCGGTTTTCCATCGCTGTTTCGCCAGGAGGTGGATGGCACCGATTTTCTGGCATCCCACCGAGTGTTGCGCGAGGCTGCCGCATACTGCCGCGCCGGGCACGGCCCCGCTCTGGTGCACGCGCATGTGGTGCGCCTCTATTCGCACTCGCTCTCCGATGACGAGCGCATGTACAAAACCGCAGCCGAGCGCAAAGCCGAATCCGAGCGCGATCCTGTCCTGAATTTTCCCAAGATGCTGGTCGATGAAGGCATCCTCGACCGCCACGCGCTGCAGCGCATTCTCCACGAGATCGACGAGGAGATTCATGAGGCCACACAGAAAGCGCTGCGGCAGCCGCCGCCGGAACGCGAATCCGCTTTGGCCCATCTGTATTCGGACCGTGTCGACCCGTCATCGGACGTCTTCGCCGCCACGCCGCATTTCACCGGCGAACCGAAGACCATGGTCGATCTGCTGAACGCCACACTCGCCGAGGAGATGCGCCGCAATCCCGAGGTTCTGGTGTTCGGCGAAGACGTCGCCGATTGCTCACGCCAAGAGAATCTCGCGGAAGTGAAAGGCAAAGGCGGCGTGTTCAAGGTGACCGCCGGGCTGCAGATCGAATTCGGTGCTCGCCGCGTTTTCAACACACCTCTGGCCGAGGCCTCCATTGTTGGCCGCGCCATCGGCTTGGCCACGCGTGGCTTGAAACCCGTAGCCGAGGTGCAGTTCTTCGATTACATCTGGCCCGCCATGATGCAGATTCGCGATGAGCTGGCCACTATTCGCTGGCGCTCGAACGGCGGATTTTCGAGCCCCGTGGTGCTGCGCGTCCCCATCGGCGGATATCTCAACGGCGGCGCCATCTACCACAGCCAGTGTGGCGAGGTGGAGTTCACGCACATCCCCGGCCTGCGCGTCGTCATGCCGTCGAATGCGCTGGATGCTTGCGGCCTGCTGCGCACCGCCATTCGCTCCGACGATCCCGTTTTGTTTCTCGAACACAAGCGGCTGTACCGCGAGCCGTACAATCGCTCGCCGCATCCCGGCCCGGACTTTACCATTCCCTTCGGCCGCGCCAAAGTGGTCAAGACCGGCCAGCACCTGACCATCGTGACGTATGGCGCGGTTGTCCAGAAATCGCTCCAGGCCGCGATGCAAGTGGAGCGCAAAAACTCCGACGCCAGCATCGAAGTGATCGACTTGCGCAGCCTCGCGCCCTACGACTGGAATGCGATCCGCGCTTCGGTCGAGAAGACGAATCGGGTCTTAGTGGCACACGAAGACTGCATTTCCTTCGGCTATGGCGCCGAAATCGCCGCGCGTATTGCCGACGAGCTCTTCGATCGTCTGGACGCCCCCGTGCGCCGCGTGGGCGCGCTGGACACCTGGGTGGGGTATCACCCCCAGTTGGAGAACGCCATTCTGCCGCAGGTCGACGACCTCGCGCGCGAAGTCGAACGTCTGCTGGCGTACTGAGGTCCTGCGAAAGTGCGGGACCGCTCCCTCACGGTCGCGGCTCAGCGGCAACCACGTACCCGGCCGGACATCACGCACATTCACGTACATTTACGCGCACTCCGAGGCGCACGCGTGAGCAAGCGGCCGGTTTCACCTCCGGCAGGTTGATGTACACTGGCCTTCGCCGGGAGGTCAAAATGGAAATGCTGGTGAAATCCCGCCTTGTGCTCGTTGGACTCTCGTTGTTTCTGACCGCGTGCGACACCCTATCGCTCCAGCCGCTCTATCTAGAGAGAAATACAACGGCCGAGCCCGCCGTCCTCGGCAGTTGGAAGAACAGCGACGGCACCACCATCTGGAGTGTCACCGAAACGAAGCCGGCTGTTTATTCCGTCGTCGAGGAAGGAAAAAGTGGTGATCGGCTCGAAGCACGCCTCACACGCATCGGCCAGACCTTATTCGCCGACTTCCAACCCGTCGCGCAGCAAGCCTGCCAGATCCCCGGACACCTTTTCGCCAGGGTGCGGGTAGGCGGCTCGAAAATGCAAATTGCATGGGTTGATTTCAACTGGCTGGCGCGCCAGACCCGATCTCCGTCGCTCACTGCCCATCAGTTTGTCGTCTTTGGCGATGACAATAACCTTGTCCTTACCGCGCCGACGGCTGAGTTGCGAATTTACCTGGAGAAAGTAAGCGGAATACCGGAGGCATTTGAGCAGGACGAGATCTTTCAGCGCGTAGGCCCTGAAAGTAATCCACGTTAGTTCCATGCACCGGAGAGCGCTCACGGTTTAAGCTCCATCAAACCCCATGAACGATGAACTACAACGCAAAGCCATCTCCCGCGTCTCCCTCACCCCAAAAATAAGAGAGCGATGGAGTCCTCTCCAGCGCTAGCCAGGTGCGCCCGCCACCCGAGTTGGATATCATCCCCAGTTGGAGTGCGCCGTCCGCTGCGGCTGAATCGCCCGGCGCGTGCCCGCGTCCTCGAATTCTCATGAAGCGCAGAACTTTTTTGCAGGCCAGCCTGCTGGGAGGGGGAACCGCGCTCGCCGGCCCGGCCCCGTCGCCATCGTCTCGCCCGACGCCGGTTCCGATCAAGCCGTTCGAGCTGGAAGAATCCATGATCGCGGACTTGGAGGCCGCAATGAAGTCCGGCAAGCACACCGCACGGTCGATCGTCGAAAAATATCTCGAGAGGATCGCCGAAATCGACAAGCGCGGACCCGCGATCAACGCCGTGATCGAGATCAACCCCGACGCCCTCGCCATCGCCGACGCTCTCGACAAAGAGCGCCGCGAAAAGGGCGCCCGCGGACCGCTGCATGGTATCCCCGTGCTCATCAAAGACAACATCGACACCGCCGACCGCATGATGACCACCGCCGGCTCGCTGGCTCTTTCCGGCTCCATCGCTTCGCGAGATTCGTTCGTCGCGCAAAGGTTGCGGGAGGCCGGCGCCGTAATTCTGGGAAAGACAAACCTGAGCGAGTGGGCCAACTTCCGCTCGAGCCATTCGACCAGCGGCTGGAGCGGCCGCGGCGGGCAAACGCTCAATCCTTATGCGCTCGACCGTAATCCTTGCGGCTCAAGCTCAGGGTCGGGGGCGGCAGCGGCAGCCAACTTGTGCGCGCTTGCCGTGGGCACCGAAACCGATGGCTCGGTCACCTGCCCTTCTTCCATGAACGGCCTCGTTGGCATCAAGCCGACGCTAGGCCTCGTGAGCCGCTCGGGCATCATCCCCATCGCGCACAGCCAGGACACCGCCGGCCCCATGACGCGCACCGTAACCGACACTGCCATCCTGCTGGGCGCAATGGCCGGCATCGACGTGAACGACGCGGTCACTAAGGAGAGCGCCGGCAAAGCCCAGGCCGACTATACGAAATTCCTCGATCCCAACGGACTCCGCGGCGCCCGCATTGGCGTCGCCAGGAAATTCTTCGGCTTCAGCGAAAAGGTGGACAAGCTGATGGCCGAGGCGATCGATACTATGAAGCGCCTGGGGGCCGAGATCATTGATCCCGCCGATATCCCCACCACCGGAAAATTCGGCGACTCCGAAAACGAAGTGATGCTTTTCGAATTCAAGGCCGACCTCAACGCCTACCTGGAGCGGCTCGGCCCCAAAGCGCCCGCGCATTCGCTCCCGGACATCATCGACTTCAACGAGAAAAACGCCGCGAAGGAGATGCCCTTCTTCGGCCAGGACCTCATGATTAAGGCCCAAGCCAAAGGCCCGCTGACGACGCCCGCGTATTTGAAGGCCCTGAAGCGAAACCACGAGCTGGCGCGCACTCGCGGTATCGACGCGATCGTGGCCAAACACAAGCTCGATGCGCTGATCGCGCCCACCGCACCTCCGGCCTGGCCCATCGATCTGCCCAACGGCGATCACTTTCCCGGCGGCGATTTTACCGGACCGGCCGCTGTTGCCGGCTACCCGCACATCACCGTTCCCGCCGGATACGTGTTCGGCCTGCCGGTGGGCCTCTCCTTCGTTGGCATGGCGTATAGCGAGCCAGTGCTGATTCGCCTGGCCTACGCGTTCGAGCAGGCGACGAAGTTCCGCAAGCCGCCACGGTTTTTGCCGAGCGCCGATCTGACGGCATAACAGCCCACGTTGCAATCCCCATGTAGTACTCGCCGTATCGCGCCCTCTCCGCACCGCCCGCGTCTGTGATGCAAACCCGCACCAGCGGACCGAGCCGCGCGATAGAATCTACCCATGACCGAAATTCGAAGACGCGATCTGCTGCGCAGCGCCGGCGCCGCAACGGCTCTCTCTTACTCCCGCATCCTCGGCGCCAACGACAAGATTCAGCTTGGCGTCATCGGCTGCGGCGAACGCGGCCGCCACGACATGTCGCAGTTCCAGATGAGCCCCAAGGTCGACGTGACCGCGGTCTGCGACATCTACGGCGAGCAGATCGACAAAGCCCGCCAGAAAGCCCCCAACGCGCGCAACTTCACCGACCACCGCAAGCTGCTTGAGATGAAAGAGGTCGATGCGGTCCTCGTCGCCACGCCCGACCACTGGCACGCCGCCATCGCTATCGACGCGCTCAACTCCGGCCGTGATGTTTACGTCGAAAAGCCGCTCACGCTGAAAATCGAGGAAGGCCCGCCCATCGTCAAGGCCGCGCGTGTCAACGAACGCATCTGCCAGGTGGGCATGCAGCAGCGCTCCGGCGTCCATTACCTGCGCGCCAAGCGCGAGTATTTTGACACCGGGCGCCTCGGCAAAATCACGCTCGCGCGCACGTGGTGGCACGGCAATACATATCACTTGCGCCGCGCGCCGGAATCCCTGCGCCAGAAACCGTCGAATCTGGATTGGGCGCGCTATCTCGGTCCGCTGAAGTGGCGCGATTACGATCCGCAACAATATTGGAATTTCCGCGCGTATCTTGATTTCGGCGGCGGCCAGGTCACCGATCTCTTCACGCATTGGATCGACGTGGTCCACATGTTCATGGGCCAGGAGATTCCGAAATCGGCCGTGGCCGCCGGTGGCGTGTACAACTATAAAGATGGCCGCACCGCTCCCGACACCATCAACGTGTTGCTGGAATATCCTACGGAATTCACCGCGACTTTCGAAGCCACGCTGGCGCCGGGCATCACCGGAGCGGCAGTGGAAATGTGCGGAACCGAAGGCCGCCTCTATATCGATCGGGGCCGCTATGAGTTCCATCCGCTGGGAAGGAATGTGGAACCGGTCATCGTCAAAGCCGAGCCGCAGGACATGACGCTCGATCACGTCAACAACTTTCTCGATTGCGTCCGCTCGCGCAAGTTGCCCAACGGCGACGTGCTCATCGGCCACCGCTCCGCGCAAGCCTCGCACCTGGGTAATATCGCCTACCTGGAGAAGCGCCGCATCGACTTCGACCCCCAGCGTGAAGATATTCTCCCGTTCTGAGTCAGGGAATCACAACGAACGATCGGCTGATTTCAGCAATGGAGCGCACTCCGCACTGCCGCATGATCAGTTCCAGCTCGGCGCGCAGAAGATCGATCACCTTCTCGACGCCGGCCTGGCCGAATGCTGCCAGACCCCAGCAGTAGGGTCGGCCGATGCAAACACCGCGCGCGCCGAGCGCCAGAGCCTTGAAGATGTCCGTCCCCCGGCGGAAGCCGCCGTCCACAAGAACCGTGACTTTGCCGCCGGCGCCCGCTACCACTTCGGGCAGGCACTCGATGGTGCTTCGCCCGGTCTCCTCCGCGCGCCCGCCATGGTTGGAAACGATGATGCCGTCGATCCCGTGCTCACGGCATAATTGAGCGTCCTCCCGCGTCTGAATGCCTTTGAGCACCAGCTTCATCCGTGTGAGGTCTCTCAACCGGCGGGCAAACTCCCACGTCATAGCCGCGTTGTACACGCCGATGCCGGCCATGTCGATGCCATCGAACATTGGTTTCCTGCGGAAACCGGCGCCGGGCGCGCTGCCGTGGCAGACCGAGCAGTCTCTCGTATCCGTTCGCTTCAGCCGTTCGAGCGTGTCGGTATGCCGGCCGACTGGCAGATCCACCGTCAACACCAAGACAGGACACCCCGCCGATTCCGCGCGCCGCACCAGCTTTTCGGTGATCTCCCAGCGTGATGTCGTATAAAGCTGGAACCACACCGGGCGTCCCGCGGCCTGCATAACTTCTTCCACACTACAGGTGGTGACGGTCGAGAGGATCTGCAAGGCTCGCTGCGCGCGCGCGCCACGGGCCACCGCCACTTCGCCCTCCGGATGGAACGCCTTCTGGCTTCCGACCGGCGCAAGAGCAATGGGGTGCTCCCAGACCGTGCCAAAAAGTTCGGTGCGCAAATCGGCGTGGGTGACATCCACCATGCGCCGCGGACGGAGTTGGAACCGCTTGAATCCTTCCCGGTTGGCCGCGAGCGTGTCATCGTCATCCACGCCAGTCGCCAGGTACCCGAAGTGCGCGGGCGGGAGCGCCTGACGCGCTGCCGGCTCGAAGTCCATGACGTTGAGTGCGTCCTTGACGCCCGCGATCACACCGGAATTCGCCGGCGCCTGCCATCCCGCTGCCGGCGACGCTGCGAGGCATGGGCTTCCAGCCAAGAATCGCAGGAACTGGCGGCGGTTCCGCTGCCGTTGGCTAGAAACTGCTGGGAGAATGCTGAGCATGGCCGCCTATTTTATCCGAGTCAGGGTCGTTCAAACCAGGACATGGCGCCCGAATGCTATACTAGCGTGTTAGTCCTGCTCGACTAATCTCTCTCAATTTGGAGTTTTTGGTTTCATGATTTCCTCAACACAGATGCGCCCAGGTATGGTCATCAAGTTCAACAATGAACTGTTCTCCATCTTCAGCGTGAACCACCGGACGCCCGGAAATCTCCGCGGATTCGTGCAAGCCAAAATGCGCAACCTGCGCAGCGGGACCATGATGGAGCACCGTTTTTCCTCCGAAGACCGCGTGGAGCGCGCCATGCTCGAAGAGCATGAAATGGAGTACCTGTACGACGACGGCGAGTACTTCTACTTCATGAACACCGAGAACTACGAGCAGATGCACCTCATGAAGGACATTCTGGGCGATGCCGTCAACTACCTCATCCCGCAGCTTCACGTCAAAGTGGAATTTTATGAGGGCAAGCCTATTAGCGTGGAACTGCCGCCCACCGTGGATATGAAAGTGGTCGAGACCGAGCCCGGAATGAAGGGCGCGAGCGTCTCCAATGTGACCAAGCCCGCAAAGGTCGAAACGGGTCTTGTTGTGCAAGTGCCGCCGTTCATTACCGAGGGCGAAAAGATCCGCGTCAGCACCGCCGAAGGTACCTATCAGGAAAGGGCCTGAAGCGCCCGCAGCAGTTCTGCTTCTTCTTCCGGAAAAACCGTCCGCAAATCCACCAGGATCCGGTCGTCCTCGATCCGCGCAATCACCGGCGGATCGTGGGCCCTGAGGCGCTTCTCCGCCGCCACGGTGTTCTGGCTGTCGATGACAATCAGCCAGGTGGCAATCGACTGCTCTGGCGTCGAACCGCCGCCAATCACCGACTCTCCCGCCTCGACGCGCGCTCCGAGCGAAGGCAGCGCCGCCACCAGGCGCGCGGCCCGCTCGCGAATCTGGCCGGCGCTCATGCGAATCATCCCCAGCGCCGGTATGCGGTCCCATTGCTCCAGCAAAAGCGCGCGCAGCGTGTTCTCTAGCACCTGAAAAATCAGCTTGTCCAGCCGCAATGCGCGAAACATCGGATTGCGTCGCAGCCGGCTGACGATTTCAGGTTTACCCGCGAGAATGCCCGCCTGCGGCCCGCCCAGCAGCTTGTCTCCGCTGAACGAAACCAGGTCCGCGCCGGCTCGCAAGCTGTCGCCGACCACCGGCTCGTCGATCCCAAACGCGCGCAGGTCCACCATGCATCCACTGCCCAGGTCCTCGTAGACCGGAATGCCCCGTTCTCTGCCCAGCGCGACTAACTCCCCGAGTTCCGGCCGTGCCGTGAATCCCTCGACGCGGAAGTTGCTCGGATGGACCCGCAACAAGAGCCGCGTGCGCTCATTGATGGCATTGCGGTAATCCTGAACGCTCGTACGGTTGGTGGTGCCCACCTCGCGCAGCACCGCGCCCGAGCGCTGCATGATGTCCGGAATGCGGAAGCCGTCGCCGATCTCGATCAGTTCCCCGCGCGAGACGATTACTTCGTATCCCGCCGCCAGCTCGTTCAGCGCCAGGTAGATCGCCGCGGCGTTGTTGTTGACGGCGATGGCCGGGCATCCCAGAAGCCGCTCGAACAACTTTCCGGCATGCACGTCCCGCTTCCCGCGCTTCCCCGAGCCGAGATCGTATTCCAGGTTCGAATAACCGGGAATCGGCTGCTGTGGACCAAGCGGCGCGCGACCAAGATTGGTATGCAGCACCACCCCCGTGGCGTTGATCACTCGCCGCAGCGAAGGCCGCGCCAGCGCATCGAGCGCCCGCTCCACCTCCACTTCAACCGGAATCTCCGCCGCCCCGTTCCCCGCCCGGATCTCCGCGCGCCGCGCCTCCAGCACACGCCGGACTTCGTCGGTCACCAACGCCCGTGGAAATCGCGCCAGCACGGATTCGATGCGTGACAAAACCTCATGCACCGAAGGCAGTTCGCGCAGCTTTTGGGTTTGCGCCACGAAACGATGGTACTGACAGGGCGCCTGGGCTGTCCATTTGCGCCGCACTTTACGTTTTGTCAAAATGTAAAGGGGTGAGGCGATGGCCGAAGCTAAACTATCCAGCAAGAACCAGATCGTCATTCCAGTTGAGGTCCGGCGGCAGCTCGGCCTCAAACCAGGTGATAAGGTTGTCCTGGCACTGCGCGGCGATACCGCGATCATGATCCGCAAGCCCAAGAAGTACTCTGAGGCGCTGGCCGGGATTATGGAGGGCATGTATCCCCCGGACTACCTCGATCAAGAGAGGCAGAGCTGGCGCTGAAATCTGCAGATCTCGAAGATTTCTTCGAGAACAATCGGAGTGTTGCTCTCCACACGAGCCCGCTCATCTACTGGCTGGAAAGAAATCCGACATACTTCGACGTTTCAAACCGCGTTTTCGAGCTGATCGAGCAGCGGCGGATGCGAGCCATCACTTCCACCCTCACTCTGACCGAAGTGTTGGTTCAGCCATATCGCGTGCGGGACTGGCGGCGCGTGAATCGTGTATACGCCGCGCTTTATACCTACCCACACCTGGAATGGTTGGCTCCCACCCTTGAAATCGCAGATCGCGCCGCGCGCATTCGCGCTGACTACAATCTCAAAACTCCCGATGCCGTCCAGGCCGCCACTGCCCTGCTGGGCGGTGCCCCTGTTCTCATCTGCAACGATTCAATCTTCCGTCGTGTTCCCTCTCTCGAAGTCCTTCTTCTCGACGAAATGCTATGATAAAACTTAGTCCACCCGAGGTGAATCCCCATTGGCTTTGGTAGAAGGATGCAGGCATTCGCTCGAAATTTCAGTCCCGGTGGAAACCGTGGAAGGCGAGACCGAGCGCGTCGTCGGTTCGTTCCAGCAAAAAGCTAAACTCCCGGGCTTTCGTCCCGGCAAGGCGCCGGCGAGCCTCGTTCGTAAACAGTTCGAGGGCGATATCCGGCAGCAGGTCCTCGAAAACCTGGTCCCGAAATTCCTCGAGCAGGAACTCGAAAAGCAGGACCTGCGCATCGTGGGTACGCCCGATATTTCGGACGTGCACTTCCATCGGGGCGAGCCGTTGCGCTTTAAGGCGGAGTTTGAGGTCTTTCCCCAAATTGAGCTGAAGGAGTATCAGAGCCTCGAAGTGCCGTACAAGGACCCGCAAATCACCGATGAAGACGTGGCCAAGCGCCTCGAAGAGATCCGCGATCAGAAGGCCGACTACATCAACGTCGATCCGCGCCCCATCGCGGACGGCGACCACGCCGTCATTTCCATCGAAAGCCTCTCCGGCGCCGAGACGCCCGTCAAGCAGGATGAGATGACGCTGCATGTGGGCGCCGAGGATACGCTGCCCGCGTTCACGGAAAACCTGGGCGGGATGTCTCCGGGAGAGGAAAAGGAGTTCGACGTCGCTTATCCCGAGAATTACGGACAGACCAAGCTGGCCGGAAAGACCATTCGTTTCCACGTGGTGGTGAAGGGCATCCGCAGAAAAGAATTGCCGGAACTCAACGACGAATTTGCGCAGGATCTTGGCGATTTCCGCACGGTCGACGAACTGCGCGAGGCCCTGCGCAAGACCCTGCTCGCCCAACGGCAGCACGAGGCCCAGCAGGAGGCCAAGAACAAGCTGGTGGAAAAGCTGGTCGAGATGCACGAGTTTCCCGTCCCCGAGGTCTTTATCGACCGCCAGGTGCGCAACCGCGTGGAGCAGACCCTGCACTCGCTCGCCGCCGAGGGCATCGACAGCAGCAAGATCCAGCTCGATTGGCAAAAGCTGAAATCATCCCAAAAGGACAAGGCCCAAGGTGAGGTCAAAGCCTCGCTGCTGCTCTCCAGAATCGCCGAACGGGAAGCCATTGGCGCCACCAGCGACGAAGTGGATAAGGAAGTCGAGCGTATCGCCCGCCAGCAGCGGGAGCCATTTGCGGCCCTCCGGCTCCGCTTCGAAAAGGACGGCACGCTCGGCCGGATCGCTTCCCACATCCAGACGGAGAAGACCTTGGATTTCCTCTTCGAACATGCCCAGAAGACGGCGGTAGAATAGCCTTACCGGAGTGCCTGAATCTCTGTAACCCAAAGTATGCAACGGAATTAATGCTATCTAATGTTCAATTGCTTCCGGCGGGGCTTCAGGCGATAATGGAACTGGTATTCCTGAAAGTAAACTGCGTCCGAAAGCTACGGACTTCCCCCGAGGCGCAGCAAGCAGTTAAGCAGTTAGAGGAGAGAATGCGTGAAGCGTCCCGGATCCGATGAAGCCCTGCGGTGTTCCTTCTGCCATAAGAGCCAGGATGTCGTCGGGAAACTGATCTCCTCCCCCAGTGACTATCCCCGCGCCTATATCTGCGACGAGTGCATCGCCGTTTGCAACTCGATCCTGGAAGATGACAAGACCGAGCAGCCGACGACCAGCCCTAACAAGCTGCCCAAGCCGCTCGAGGTCAAAGAATTCCTGGATCAGTACGTGATCGGCCAGGAAGCCACCAAGAAGAAGCTGGCGGTCGCGGTGTACAACCACTGCAAGCGCATCCACATGAACCGCATGCGCAACACGGAAGTCGAGCTGTCGAAATCCAACATCCTGCTGATCGGCCCGACCGGTACCGGCAAGACGCTCATGGCGCAGACGCTGGCGCGGATTCTGGATGTGCCCTTCGCCATCGTCGACGCGACTACGCTGACGGAAGCGGGTTACGTGGGCGAAGACGTCGAAAACATCATTCTGAAGCTGCTGCAGTCCGCCGACGGCGACGTGCAGCGCTGCCAGCAGGGCATCATTTACAT